>CAVOEB010000074.1:0-14145 GCA_963694715.1 Alphaproteobacteria bacterium
CGACGGACCATTTTCTCGACCATTTCGGCCTCGCCGCGTTGGGCGATTTACCCGGCGCCGACGAGTTGAAGGCGGCGGGTCTGCTCGATCCGGTGACGCCAACGATCCCCTCCGCGGCGCCGAAAATCGGAGCGGATACCGGTCCCGGACAAGACAACGAGAGCTTCGACGACGACGAACATGAGGCGGCCAACGACGACATTGACGCTGGGGCCATGTTGGACGACGGCGCCGATGGCGGCGGGGTCGCAGAGCCCGATGGCGAGAGCGAAAAGGGTGAATTTTCCGCCCTCGAAGGCCGCGCGTCACAGGATTAGGCCGGCTCGGCGCTGAACTGCGAACATTTAGGTTTTTCTGTTTATTTTCAGCGGATTGCAGATTTACCCTAAACTTGTTCCTCAGGTTATCCATAGGTCTGTCCATAGCCGGGGTGAGGGCTGCAACCGTTCGCTCGTCGGCCCCCAGATCGCGTGCCGACATCTCGACGACTCGCAAATTTTTGTTTTTACAAGAGAATCAAAATACGATAAGCAGCAGAAATACTGAAGTCAGGAGCACGCGTTGCGAGCGCCCCTGGACTCTGCCAAACTGTGGACAGACAGGGGAGACGGCCCCGCGAAGAATCAAGGAGTGACGCCACATGAGCATGGGAATTTGGCAAATCGTACTGATCCTTGCGATCGTGCTGATCATTTTCGGCGCGGGCAAGCTGCCGCGCGTGATGGGCGACGTCGCCAAGGGCGTGAAGAACTTCAAATCGGGTATGAAGGAAGGCCAGGCACCGGATACCGCCTCGACCGCTAACACCGCGGCGGATGATAAGGTCATCGACCAGAAGGCCTCACCGAGCGGGGCCGAGGCGTCCACCGCGAAAAACAGCGACGAGGCCGCAAAGAGCTAGTCCGAAGAGTTATCCACAAGACGTCGGCGACGCCCCGATGTTCGATATTGGTTGGACCGAGATTGCGATCATCGCGGTTGTGGCTCTCGTTGTGGTCGGGCCCAAGGATTTGCCCGGCGTGATTCGGTCGGTGGGCCGTTGGTCGGGCAAGGCGCGCAAGGTCACCCGCGATTTCCAGCGCAATTTTGAAACCATGGCCGAGGAAACCGAGCTGGCCGAGGTACGCCGCGAGATCGCCGCGGCGAACCGCGAGGTGATCAATGCGGGTCGCATCCCAACCGATGACGACACCACGGCCGCATCCGGCAGCGGCAACGATATTGCGGGCGGCTCGACGCCGCCCGAACAGGGTCCGGCGGAGCCTGATCCGACAGGGCCCGCGCCCTCCACTGAAACGCCGGCGTCCCTCGACGCCGACGATACGCCGCCCAAGGCGTAGGCGCCGGGGCGGGAGAGGAACGGGATACAGGACACGTGGTCGAGCGCAGCGAAGGCGAGCAAAAGGACGTCGAGGACAGCCGTGCGCCGTTGATGGCGCACATCGTGGAGCTGCGCAACCGGCTGCTCTACGCCGTCATCGGCCTGATCGTCGCCTTCATCGGGGCTTACTTCGTCGCCGAGGACATCTTCGAATTCCTCGTCCGCCCGCTGACCGACATCATGCAGGAAGAGGGCTACGAGCCGAAGCTCATCTACACCCACCTGCTCGAAGCCTTCTTCACCAAGCTCAAGGTGTCGTTCTGGACCGCGTTCTTCGTCAGCTTTCCGCTGTTCGCGACGCAGGTCTACAAATTCGCTGCCCCCGGTCTTTACCGCAACGAGCGCTCCGCTTTCATGCCCTTCCTGATCGCGACGCCGGTGCTGTTCTTCGCCGGCGGCGCGCTGGTCTATTACTTCATCTTCCCCCAGGCTTGGGCCTTCTTCGTGAGCTTCCAGAACACCGGCAGCACGGGCGAACTGCAAACCGAGCTGCTGCCCAAGATGAACGAGTATCTCTCGCTCGTCATGAAGCTGATCTTCGCCTTCGGTATCTGCTTCCAGCTCCCGGTCCTTTTGACCCTGCTCGCCCGGGTCGGCGTCGTCACCGCGGAGGGCCTGCGGAAAAAGCGCAAGATCGCGATCATCGTCGTCTTCATCTGCGCCGCCCTCCTCACGCCGCCCGACCTGATCAGCCAGATTGGCCTCGGCATCCCGCTGCTCCTGCTCTATGAGATTTCAATTCTTCTGGCGGTGCGGGTCCAGAAGAAGAAAGCCGTACGCGAAGCCGAAGAAGAGGCGGCCTACGCCGCTATGGATGACGGCCTCGACGACGGCGACGACACCGACTTCAACGTCGGCCGCGAATAAGCGGCTCTAGCTGTCGCACTTGACGTGCGCGCACGTAAGCGGCAAAAGCGGCGAAGACGCTATCCTCCCATGTCCTCGTAGGACCGAATGTTCGACCTCAAGTGGATTCGCGATAACCCGGCGGCGTTCGACGCGGGCCTCGCGCGCCGCGGGCTGCCCGGCGCGGCCGAGCCCGTCCTCGCGCTAGACGCCGAACGCCGCGCGGTGCAGACCAAGCAGCAGCAGATGCAGGCCCGGCGCAACGAGCTGTCCAAGACCATCGGCGCGAAAAAGGGCCAGGGCGAGGCGGCCGACGAACTGGTTGCCGAGGTTGGCGAGATCAAGCAGCGCCTGAAGGACGGCGAGGCGCGCGACCAAACTCTGGGCGGCGAGATCGAGGGCCTGCTCTCGGGCCTGCCCAACCTGCCGGCGGACGATGTGCCCGACGGGCTCGACGGGGACGCCAATATCGAGCTTCGCCGCGTCGGCGAGCCGCCCGCACTAGAGGGCGAGGCGTGTCAACATTTCGAGCTCGGCGAGGCGCTGGGTCAGATGGATTTTGACGCCGCGGCGAAGCTCTCGGGCGCCCGCTTCGTCGTGCTCAAGGGCCCGCTCGCCCGGCTCGAGCGCGCACTCGCCTCGTTCATGCTCGATCTGCATACGGGCGAGTTCGGCTACACCGAGGTTAGCCCCCCGGCGCTGGTGCGCGACGCAGCCCTGTTTGGCACCGGTCAGCTTCCGAAGTTCGCCGAGGATTTGTTTCGCACCGAGAACGATTACTGGCTGATTCCTACCGCCGAGGTGCCGCTGACCAACCTCGTGGCGGGCGAAATTCTGGACGAGGACGCCCTGCCGATCCGGGTCACCGCCCACACGCCCTGTTTTCGCTCCGAGGCGGGGGCGGCGGGCCGCGATACCCGCGGCATGATTCGGGTCCACCAGTTCTCCAAGGTCGAACTGGTCTCGATCGCCCACCCCGATAAGTCCGATGATGAGCTCGAGCGCATGACGTCTTGCGCCGAAGAGGTGCTCAAACGCCTCGGCCTCGCCTACCGCGTGGTTGCGCTGTCGTGCGGCGATATGGGCTTTTCCGCGCGCAAGACCTACGACATCGAGGTCTGGCTGCCCGGCCAGGGCGCTTACCGCGAGATCTCGAGTTGTTCGAACTGCGGCGACTTCCAGGCCCGGCGCATGAAGGCGCGCTTCCGCCCTTCGGGTGGCAAGGGCGCAAACCCCGTCCACACGCTGAACGGCTCGGGCCTGGCCGTGGGGCGGGCCCTCGTCGCGGTGCTCGAGAACTACCAGAACGAGGATGGCTCGGTGACCGTTCCCGGCGCGCTCCGCCCCTATATGAACGACCTCGAGAGGATCGACCCCCTTGTCCGCTAAGCGCTCGGCCTCGAAGAAACCTCTCGCCCACCACCGTATTCTTCTGTCCAACGACGACGGCATTCTCGCCCCCGGCTTCAAGGTCCTCCAGCGCATTGCACGCACGCTGTCCGACGACGTCTGGGTGGTGGCGCCCGAGACCGAGCAGAGTGCGGCGAGCCACGCACTTTCGCTGCACGCGCCGATCCGTGTCCGCAAGGTCGCGCCGCGCAAATTCGCCGTCAACGGTACGCCGACCGACTGCGTCTTCGTCGCCTTCAACAAGGTGATGAAGGATAATCCGCCCACCCTCGTGCTCTCCGGCGTCAATCGCGGCGAGAACCTGGGCGACGAGGCGACCTATTCGGGCACCGTCGCTGCCGCCATGGAGGGGACTTTGCTGGGCGTACCCTCGATCGCGCTGAGCCTGTCCTGGACCCGCGATCGGGTGCTCAATTGGGCCACCGCCGAGCGCTGGGCGCCCAAGGTCATCGTCAAGCTGATGAAGATCGGCTGGCCCGAGGGCGTGCTTATGAACGTCAATTTTCCGGCGATCGCGCCCGGGAATGTGCAGGGCATCATGGCGACGCGCCAGGGCCAGCACGAGATGACCGACATAGTCGACGAGCGGGTCGACCTGCGCAACAACCACTATTTATGGCTCTACAAAACCCGTAGATCTTCGGGCGGGAGAACGGGGACCGATCTCCACGCGCTGGAACAAAACTGCATCGCGGTCACGCCGTTCCATCTCGACCTCACCCACCAGCCGACGCTCAAGAAGCTGCGCGCGATCCTCGAATGACAACCGCGCCCCGCGTCGTCCGCCTGCTGATGGAGCTCCGCCAGGAGGGCATACGCGACACGGCTGTGCTCTCGGCCATCGAGCTCACCCCGCGCGAAATTTTCCTGCCCGGGATCCTGCTCGATCAGGCCTACGAGAACACCGCGCTGCCCATCGAAGCCGGGCAGACCATCAGCCAGCCGCTGGTGGTCGGGGCCATGACCGAAGCGTTGGAGTTGACCGGGCGTGAGAGAGTGCTCGAGATCGGCACCGGTTCGGGCTATCAGGCGGCGGTCCTCTCCGCGCTGTGCCGGCGGGTCTACACCGTCGAGCGCCACGCCAACCTCATGGCCGGCGCCGTGACTTGCTTCGAGCGGCTCGGTCTGACCAACATCGTTACCCGGGTAGCCGACGGCTCCAAGGGGTGGCCCGAGGCCGCACCGTTCGATCGCATCATCGTTACCGCCGCCGTACCGGAGATCCCGGCCGCGTTGCTCGATCAACTTAAACCCAGCGGCATTCTGGTCATTCCCGTCGGGCGCGTCGGCGCCGGGCAGGAGCTGCTTAAGATCCGCCGTACCGAGGACGGCTTTGAGGAGACCGCCTTCATGCCCGTGCGCTTCGTGCCTGGCGGAACCGAGGAAGGGGCGTGAGCGTCCCCGGCGCGCGCGCCGGTCTCGCCGTCCGGGTGGGCCTTGCTGCCGCTTTCGTCCTGGCGCTCGCGGCGTGTCATCAGCCGCCCGCCCCGGTGCTCGATAAGAGCGGGGTCGGGGCCGATGGTCTGCCCGCGCCCGAAGTCAAGCCCGGCGTGGCCGTCGTCACCGGCCCATCGGCTCCGCCCGTCGGCACCGTTGTAGTCGAGCGCGGCGATACCCTGTTTGATATTGCGCGTGCGCAACGCGTGCCGCTGCGCGATGTGATCGAGCTCAACCGCCTCAGCCCGCCCTACGTCCTGCTCGTGGGCCAGGTCCTGGTGCTGCCCGGCCAACGCGTCCATGTGGTTGAAGAGGGCGATACCGTTTATGCCATCTCGCGGCGCTACGGCGTCGATATGAGCCGTCTTGTGCGCCGCAACAACATCGAGCCGCCCTACACCCTCTATGTTGGCGGCCGTCTGCTGTTGCCCGCCTCGGGCGGCGGCGGAACCGTCGCCGTCGCGTCCGGCGGCGCTGCGAACGACCCCGTCAGCAGCGAAAGCCTGGACCGGCCCGCGCCGCAACCGACGGCCGCGGCAAGCACACCCTCACCCTCGTCCGAGCCGGTGCCGGCGGAGATCGTCGTTACCGCACCCAGTGCGGCGGGCTTCTCGTGGCCGGCGCAGGGGAAAATCGTCTCCGGGTTTGGCCCCAAGCCCGGCAATTTGCACAACGACGGCATCAATATCACGCTGCCCCGCGGCGTGCCAGTGCTCGCGGTGCGCGACGGCACCGTCGCCTATGTCGGCAACGAGCTAAAGGGCTACGGCAACCTCGTGCTGATCCGCCACGATAGCGGCTGGGTCAGCGCCTACGCCCACAACGATGCGCTCCTCGTCACCCGCGGCCAGGCGGTCCGGCGCGGTGATGTCGTCGCCCATTCGGGTGCGACCGGCAACGTCGCCTCACCCCAGCTCCATTTCGAGCTTCGCCGTCAGGGCGAGGCCGTCGATCCGGTCCGTTTCCTGGGCGGGTAGTGCGAATTCCGCGAACCCGCACGGGCCGCGAACCCGGCAACCCAGAAAGCTATTTCGGTCATTCGAGCAATCTAAAACAATAAGCTGTTTAAGGGATTAGACGTCCAGCCGCTTCCCCAACCTTCCCGCCAAATCATGGATGTACTGCCACGCGACCCGGCCCGATCGCGCGCCGCGGGTCACGGACCATTCGACCGCATCGGCGTGGAGCTTCTCGCGCGGAACGCCCAAGCCGCAATGCTCGGCATAGCCCTCGACGATGGCGAGAAAGGTCTCCTGGTCGCAGGAGTGAAAACCCAGCCACAGCCCGAAGCGGTCCGAGAGCGAGACCTTATCTTCCACCGCTTCCGAGGGGTGAATTGCGGTCGAGCGCTCGTTCTCCATCATGTCGCGCGCCATCAGGTGGCGCCGGTTCGAGGTCGCGTAGAACAGGATGTGCTCGGGCCGCCCCTCCAGCCCGCCTTCGAGTACCACTTTGAGCGACTTGAACGCGGTCTCGCCGGCATCGAACGAGAGGTCGTCGCAAAACAAGATACAGCGGCGCTGCGCGCTCCGTAGGTGATGCAGCAGCCGGGGCAGGCTCGCGATGTCCTCGCGGTGGATCTCGATCAGCGCCAGCAGCCCGTCTCCGCCGGTCTCCGTATTCACCGCGGCACAGACCGCCTTGATCAGCGAGCTCTTGCCCATGCCGCGCGCACCCCACAGCAGCGCGTTGTTGGCGGGCAGGCCGGCGGCGAAGCGTTGCGTATTGCCGAGCAGGATGTCGCGCACCTGGTCGATGCCCTTGAGGAGTGCGAGATCGACCCGGTTGACGCTCGCTACCGCTTCGAGCCCCTCGGGTTCCGCGTGCCACACGAAGGCGTCGGCCTGGGCCATATCCGGGGCGGACGCCGGCGGCGGTGCCAAGCGCTCCAGCGCGTCGGCGATGCGCCGCAAAATCGGATCGTAGTCGCGTTCGCTCATGGCGGGTTCTCCCGGTCGGCCGCGGGTCGAAAAGCGGTGCGACCCTAGCACAGCCCCAGCAAGCCTCACAACGACGCCCCGCCTGTGCCACACTCCATCCGGGGCCTTCACGCGGCGCGGCGGAATAGGGTTTGCCCAGGACCGGTTTTCCGCCTATCTTGCGCAACCATTCGCCGGACCGGGAGACTAAGAGCCCGGACAATAAAAAATCACGCCGATTGCTGAGGAGACGACGATGCATCTCACTGGGAAATTCACGACCCGGATCACGGCCCTGTCTGCCGTACTATTGGGCCTGAGCGCCTGCATGCCGCAGCAGGGCGGCGAGGGCGGAGAAGGAGGCCTGGGCGGCGGTCTGATGACCATCCTGCCGCTGGTCCTGATTTTTGCTGTCTTCTACTTCCTGATCATTCGCCCGCAGCAGCGCAAGGCCAAGACCCATAAGGCCATGCTCCAAAGCGTGCGCCGGGGCGACCAGGTGGTCACCGGCGGCGGCATCATCGGCAACGTCACCAAGGTCGACCGCGACGACAACCTCCATGTCGAGATCGCGCCGGGCGTCAAGGTCAAGGTCACCCGTGGCAGCGTTACTGAGGTGATCACCCGTCCTACCCCGATCGATGAAGACGACGATGAGGATTTCGAGGAGGACGAGGACGAGACCGAGACCGAGACCGAGACCCCCGAGAAGGATGACAAGTAGGATCCGCGCGAAATCCGATGAGGTGGAGTCGCCCGGATTTCGTGAGCCTGCAAGTGCGGGCCGCCGCTTATGCGGCGAGAACCTGCGTGGCGCTTGAACGCCGTTTCGCTTCGTATTTGGAAGCGGAACGGCTAGAGCGCTAGAGCGAACGCCATGCTCCGGTTTCAACCGTGGAAAATTGCGCTCGTCGCGCTGGTCTGCGCGGTGGGCGTGCTGTTTGCACTGCCCAACCTGTTCGGCCGCGACAACGCACCGGGCTGGCTGCCCGGCAGCCAGATCAATCTCGGGCTCGATCTGCAGGGCGGCTCGCACCTTCTCCTCGAGGTCGATTTTAACGCGCTTCTGCGCGAGCGGCTCCAGGCGCTGGTCGATGAAACCCGGATCGCGCTGCGTGAAGAACGGATCGGCTATTCGGGGCTCGGCACCCAGGGCGATGCGGTCGGCTTCCGGCTGATCGACCTCGCCAACGTTTCGCGCGTCACCGGTCTGCTCGCCGAGCTCGATCCCGAGATCGAGGTTGAGAGCGACGAGGTCGGTAACTTCACCGTCGCCATGACCGAGGATGCGATCGAACAGCGCCTGCGCCTCGCCGTCGAACAGTCGATCGAGATCGTGCGCCGGCGGATCGACGAGACCGGCACCCGCGAGCCGACCATCCAGCGCCAGGGCGAGGACCGCATCATGGTCCAGCTGCCCGGCGTCGAAGATCCTGAGCGGATCAAGGCGCTGCTCGGCAAGACCGCCAAGATGAGCTTCCACCTGGTCGACGAGACGGTTTCCTTAAGCGAGGCGCGTCAGGGCCGGGTGCCGCCGGGCTCGGCGTTGCTCGAATCCGACAGCGAAATCGATTCTGCCGGCAATCCACGCCAGTACGTGGTGCGCAAGCGGGTCGTGGTTAGCGGCGACACGCTGGTCGACGCCCAGCCGACCTTTCAGGACAACGAGCCGGTCGTGAGCTTCCGCTTCGATTCCACCGGCACCAAGCGGTTCGGCGACGTGACGCAAGACAACACCGGGCAGATGCTCGCAATCCTGCTCGACGGCAAGGTGATCAGCGCGCCCGTGATACGCGAGCCGATCCTGGGCGGCACCGGCATCATCTCCGGCAGTTTCACCGTCGAGGCGGCGAACGACCTCGCCCTGCTGCTCCGCGCCGGTGCTTTGCCCGCGCCGCTCACCATCCTCGAGGAGCGCACCGTCGGCCCCGACCTTGGCGCCGATTCGATCCGCGCGGGCAAGATCGCGAGCGTTATCGGGCTGGTGACGGTGATCGTCTTCATGATGCTCTATTACGGCCTGTTCGGGATCTTCTCGGCGTGCGCCCTCGTCACCAACCTGGTTCTGCTGCTTGGCGTGCTCTCGCTCTTCCAGGCAACGCTGACGCTGCCCGGCATCGCGGGAATCGTGCTCACGCTGGGCATGGCGGTCGACGCCAACGTGCTGATCTTCGAGCGAATACGCGAGGAGGTGCGCTCGGGCAAGACGCCCATCGCCGCCATGGACGCGGGCTACAAACGCGCGTTTTCGGCCATCATCGATGCCAACATCACGACCCTAATCGCGGCGGTCATGCTGTTTAATCTCGGCTCCGGCCCGGTCAAGGGCTTTGCGGTGACGCTCGGCATCGGCATCATCACCTCGGTGTTCACCGCGATGATGGTCACCCGCCTGCTCAGCGCGATTTGGTTGCGCAGGGCGCGGCCAAAAGAACTACCGATCTAGGGCGGGGAAGGGCGCGCGTCATGAAGCGGTTCCGGCTGATCCCCGACGAGACGAGCATCAATTTCGTGCGCCGGCGCTTTGTCTTCTTCGCGTTCTCCGTGGTGCTCGCCATCGCCTCGATCGGGCTCTACTTCGCCAACGGGCTCAACTTCGGGATCGATTTCGCCGGCGGTATTATGATCGAGGTCGGCACTCCGGGCCCCGCGAATCTCGCCGGCATGCGCAGCTCGCTGGGCCAGCTGGGCTTGGGAGAGGTCCAGCTCCAGGAGTTCGGCGCGCCCGACGATGTGTTGATCCGGGTCGAGCGCCAGCCCGGCGGCGCGGAAGCGCAAAACGCCGCGGTCCAGTTGATCCGCCAGTCCCTCGGCGACAGCCTGGGCGACGGCATCGAATACCGCCGGGTCGAATTCGTCGGGCCGAAAGTGGGGGGCGAGCTGATCAAGGCCGGCATCATGGCGGTACTCGCTTCTGTGCTCGCGATGTTGATTTATATCTGGTTCCGCTTCGAGCTGCCCTTCGGCATCGGCGCGGTGATCGCGCTGATCCACGACGTGCTCGTGACCATCGGCATGTTCGCCCTGGTCGGGCTCGAGTTCAATTTATCGATCGTGGCCGCCTTGCTGCTGATCGTGGGCTACTCCATGAACGACACCGTGGTGGTTTACGACCGGGTGCGCGAGAACTTACGCAAATACAAGAGCCGCACCCTGCCCGAGATCCTCAACCGCAGCGTCAACGACACCCTCTCGCGCACGGTGATGACCTCGGCCACCACGCTGCTTGCGTTACTCGCGCTATTCATCTTCGGTGGCGAGGTGATCCGCGGCTTTAGCTTCGCCATGATCTGGGGCATCCTGGTCGGGACCTATTCCTCGATCTTCATCGCAACCCCGGTGCTGCTCTATCTCAAGCCGCGCCAAAGCGGCGGCGCGGGTAAGATCGACGGCGGCGGTGGCATTCCGGCCAAGGGCGGCTAGAGCAGGCGCTTTGCAGTGGACCTGACGCCGCTCATTCCCGAGGGCCGCCAGCTCGTCCAGTCCTATTATCCCGGCGGCTTTCGCATTACCGGCGAGCGCTTTGCGGGCTCCATCATCGTGTTTCCCGAACGAACACTCGCCTGGTCCGTTAGCGATAAGGGCGAGCTCGACGCCGAAGCCTTCGCACCGGTGATCGCCGCCGAGCCCGCGGTCAATTTTCTGCTGCTCGGCTGCGGCGCGCGGGGCATTCGGGTGGCACCCGAACTGCGCGAGGCTTTGCGCGCGGGCGGCATCGGCGTGGAGGCCATGGATACGGGCGCGGCGTGCCGGACCTACAATGTGATGATGGCCGAGGAGCGCCGCGTCGCTGCGGCGCTTATCGCGCTGGGCGAATAAATACCCACTATGAATAAGCCGCGCTACCCAGCTGTACGGGCAACAAAAAACCCGGCCCCAGGGGCCGGGTTTGATTGCTAAATCAACGACTTATCAATAGAGATTCTGCGCCGACACCATGGCGTAGAGCATCGGGATTGAGAGCATGGTGTTGGTCCGCGAGGCGAGCATGGCTGTGCGCCCCGCCGCCTTTTTCTCGTCCGCGCTGGCCTCGACCATTCCCAGCGCTTTCTTCTGGTTCGGCCAGATGATGCCCCAGACATTGAGCATCATGATGATGCCCAGCCACATGCCGATGCCGATGGCCGTGTGCTTGGCTACGCCGTCGCCGATGCCGAGGATGAGGGCATCGCCGATATAGCCGTTGAACTCGGCCACGACCAAGCCAGTCGCGATCGTCGCAACCGCGGCCCAGCGGAACCAGAACAGCGCGGCAGGCGCGATGACCTTACCGATGGCGGGCTTCTGCTCATCGGGAATCTTGGGCATCGACGGGATTTGTACGAAGTTGAAGTACCAGAGCAGACCGATCCACATCACGCCGGCGATCACGTGACCCCAGCGGAACATGAAGGTCACCCAAGTATAATCGAAATATTCCATTTATTCGGTGTCCTTTCCTGCGAATGACGCGAGCTGCGGCTCAGTAAATGATGATCATGATGACAACCATGATCGCCGTGAGCGCGATGCCCGCGATAATGGTGGCGGGAAGGGATTTGAGTATCGAAGCCATGTTCGCCCCCTATTATTGTAACGGCGCCCCGGAGCATCCCGGCGCGCATTGATTTGAATCATAGTGCACGGCGGCGCCGTTTCAATCCAGACGCATTCAAATCTGCCCGAAAAGCGTGGTCGCGAATCTCCTATTTTCCGCGCTAAGCCTTGCCCAGAGCGCACTTAGCGGCCAGACGGCCGGACCGGATGGCACCCTCGATAGTGGCGGGTAGGCCCGTATCGGTCCAGTCGCCCGCGAGGAAGAAGTTGCCATAACCGATTCGCGGCCCCGGCCGGTGAGCCAGCGAGGTGGGCGTCTGGGCGAAGGTCGCGCGCTTTTCCTTGACGATGCGGTGCGCGGGCAGGGCCGCGTCGGCAAGCCCCAGCGCGGTGGCGATGTCGGACCAGAGCCGCGCCGCGATAACGTCCGCGGGCTCGTCGACCACCGCCTGCGCCGCGCTGACCGTAACCGAGACCACGTCGCCCCGTGCGAACAGCCAGTGGGCGGTGCCGCCCACGAGGCCGAGCAGGCGCTCGCCGCCGGGCAGGACGGCGGGGCGCTCGAGGAGAAAATGGCCGTTCACGATGGCGCGGCTTTCCGCGGGCGCGGCCAGACCCTGGATCAGGCCGGTGGCGTTGGAGGGCGGCACGGCGAGCACCGCCGTCTCGCCCGGGCCCAGCGTTTTTCTGCCGCCGGTAAATTCAAGGGTGGTGACACTAGTGCTGGTGCGGGTGACGGCGCGCAGCCGGTCGTTGAGCCGCAGGGTCGCCCCGTTGCGTTGCAGGAATTCGAGCGCAGGGTCGATCAGGGCGGGGGAGAGCCCGTCGCGCGCGATATAGGCGCGCATCGCCACTTCGCCCTGCAAAAACGTCTCGCGCAGCACCGGCCACAGCAGGGCGGCGGCGGCCTCGGCGGGATCGGCGTTGAGCACGGCATCGCAAAACGGCTTCCAGAGGCGGTCGTGGAGCGGCCCGGCCGAGCCCAGAATTTGGGCAACGGTGGCCTCGGGCGGGCAGTCGTGCAGGCGCAGCGCCTTCAGGTAATGGTACCAGCGGCTGCCCGGCACCCGACGCGAGGGCGCGGCGATCCACCAGGACAGGCGACCGGCGTTGGGCCGCACGACCCAGCGCGCGCCCGAGGCGAGATCGACAAAGGGAAAGGCGGCGTGGGCCTGGCCGTCGAGCGCGTCGCGCGCGCCGATGTCGGCGAGATATTCGAAGACGGCGGGGTTCGCGCCCAGCATGAGGTGGTTGCCGTTGTCGATCAGGCGGTCGAGCGCGGGCTCGTGAAACGAACGCGCCCGCCCGCCTGCGTGATTGGCGGCCTCGTGGAGTGTGACCGTGCGCCCGGCCTTGACCAGCGAGACCGCGCAGGCGAGGCCGGCAACACCGGCGCCGATCACGTGAACCGTGCTCACGGCCGGGCGCGCCGGGGAAGGGGGCGGGAGGGGCGGAGTTTAGGCATCTCTGGCAGCCTCGCAGAAACGGCGTATATATCATGAAATCGAGGCAAGCGAGCGATGCGCCCCATGGCAACATCCACAGTGTTCGACCGGCTCGTGGCCGAACTTCGCCGGGCCGATTACGACCGTTACCTGTGCTCTCTGTTTGCGCCGCCCCACCCGCGCGCGGGCATGGTTGCGCTCTACGCCTTCAGCCATGAGGTCGCGAAGATCGCGGAAGTGGTCTCAGAGCCCATGCTGGGCGAGATCCGCCTGCAATGGTGGCGCGAGGCGATCGAGGGCATCTATAGCGCCACGCCACGCCGTCACGATGCGGTCGAGGCGCTGGCCGAGGGAGTCGCGCGTTTTGACTGGCCGCGCGATGCGCTCGACGCCCTGATCGATGCCCGCGCGGCAGACCTTGCGGGCGAGCCACCGGAAAACCTGGCGGCGCTGGAGCGTTATGCCGACGCGACCTCGGGAGCATTGCAAGCGTTGAGCCTGCAGGCGCTGGACCCGACGGCAGGCGAGGCGGCTTTGGGCACCGCGCGCGCGGTGGGCATCGGCTGGGCGTTGACGGGCCTGCTGCGTGCCGCGCCGTTTCACGCGCGCCAAGGTCGTATTGCCTTGCCCGCGGACTTGCTCGACGAGGTGGGGGTAAGCCGCGAGTCGATTGCCGCCGGACAGCCGGGCGAAGGCTTGCGAGCGGTTGCGCGGGCGGTGGCTGACGCCGCGCGCGGGCACTTAAATAGAGCGCGCAAAGGGCGGGTGGCACGGCGCGCCCTGCCGGCCTTGCTGCCCGCCCGACTTGCGGGGGTCTATCTGGATCGGCTTGCAGCGGCGAATTACGACGTTTTCGCGCCCCACGCCGAGTTGACGCCACTCGGCAAACAGGCGCGTCTGATGGCGGCCCGGTTGCGTGGGCGGGTTTGAGGCGGTTGTTTCCAGCAATTGCGCTGGACGTTAGGTTAAGAAAAGTCGGCGTTGGCGGGAAATTCTGCGTGTGACTCAGGGTTGCGAGGGAGCATGAGCGAGAAACCGCGCGGCAAGCCCCGCGCCTATCACAGCCGAAAATTCCTCGACAGCCGGGAAGCGCGGGCGTTGCGCATTCTCTCGGAATACCTCGAACCGCTTGACCGCTTCGAGAAGCACGGCGTGGACGATACGGTCGTCT
>CAVOEB010000075.1:0-13343 GCA_963694715.1 Alphaproteobacteria bacterium
CGACAAGGAGGCCGCCGACAAGAGCGCCGCCGAGGAAGCCGCCGCCGCGGCCAAGAAAGCCGCGGCCAAGAAAGCCGCAGCCAAGAAAGCGGCAGCCAAGAAAGCCGCAGCCAAGAAAGCGGCAGCACAGAGCGGCTAGACAGCGCGGCCTCCGGACGCGCCCGGATTAATCGGCGCCGGGGCGATCCTCCCCATCCTCGTACCCCCGCCGATTGTATTTTCCTAGAAATTCTTCGTGCTCTTCCCGGTATCACCGGTAGCGGCGGTGCTCACGGACGCCTATGCCAAGATTGGCGAGCATGGCGAAGCTCAGCGCGATACTGGCGATGACGAGCGCGATCCCGATCAGGTCGAGCACGGACGGCTCGGACCTCGCCGCCATGAACACGCCCGCGGTCGCGCCGTAGCACAGCGCCAGCGGTACGGCGGCGATAGCCATGCGTCACTTCGCCCGCCGCAGGCCCTCCTCGATCGCCTGCGGCTCCTTTTGCGCATAGACCAGTCGCAGGTTCTCGTCGCGCACTTCGGGCCGGGGCGGATCAACCATGATCAGATCGGATCGCTATTGTTTGCGCCCTACCGGAAGCGTTGCGAGCCACAGGCGGGCAAGGCGCTCGGCCTCGGCAATTTGTTCTGGGGTCATCTGGCGGGCAACTACGTCACGGTTATCGCAGGCTGATTCGTTGCCTTGAGTCGCAGAAATTTTGAACCACATGTGCGCCTGGGTGTAGTCGCGCGTTGCGCCGTTCCCGCTCTGATACTTTGAACCCAATTCATTTTGCGCGTCTGCATCGCCTAATTCAGCGGCCCGGCGAAACCACTTTACCGCTTCAGCGGAATCTTGTTCGACGCCGGTGCCATGAGCGTAAATAAATCCAAGATTGTATTGAGCTACTGTTAGGCCCTACCCCGCAGCGAGGCGACACAATTTTACAGCAGCCGCAGAATCCTGTGCGACTCCCCTACCGAAGGCGTATCCATTTCCAAGATTGTATTGGGCTTCCGCAACTCCTTGATCTGCGGCGAGGCGATACCAATTCGTCGCTTCCTTCGGGTCTCTTTCGACGACTATTCCCTCGTCGTAGAGGATACCGAGATTGAATTACGATTGAGCCAGCCCTTGTTCCACTGCTGCAAGAAACCAGAACGCTGCCAACACACCGTCCTGTTCGACACCCGTCCCACGAGCGTATGCCTGGCAAAGATTGTGCTTGCCCTCCGGTAACCCCTTGGCTGCCGCCAAGAAATACCATCTAGCGGCTTCAACGTCGTTTTGTTCAACGCCTGAGCCCTTCTCATACAATGCGCCAAGGTCAAGCTGGGCTTCGCTCAAACCTCGTTCTGCCGCGAGGCGATACCATCTCGCCGCTTCCGTATCGTCCTCTTCGACCCCCTCCTCCTCGTCACACATGAGGCCGAGGTAGTACCGCGCTGAACCGTCACCTCCTTGAGCTGGAATACGCCAAATTTCAAGCTGCGTGGGTGCTGAGCTCTCCGCACCCTCCGCCATCGCCAAGCCGGCCACGAGCACGAACCAGCAAGCAGAAAAGGCGCCGGCAAATCGCTTCGCATCCGTCTCCTGATTATTAGGCCGAGGAAATAAAACCCTCCGCTTCGCCGGGCGTTATTAAAAGCCCATGACCGTTCGCAATCCGGCGTGCGGACGCCTCGCACCCTTCTGCTTGCCGCCCGGCGGCGCTCGCGTATAGAATGCCGCTTTAATGCAGCCTGAACCGCTTCCCTCCGCGTTTGCCCACCAGCATCTTCTGGGAATCGAGGGGCTGTCGGGCGACGAGATCGCCCAGCTGCTCGACATCTCCGACGGCTATGTCGAGCTCAACCGCGCCGCCGAGAAAAAGAATCCCATCCTGCGCGGGCGTACCCAGATCAACCTGTTCTTCGAAACCTCGACCCGCACGCGCACCTCGTTCGAGCTCGCGGGCAAGCGCCTGGGCGCCGACGTCATCAATATGTCCGTCGCGACCTCGGCGATCAAGAAGGGCGAAACCCTGATCGACACGGCGATGACGCTGAACGCCATGCACCCCGACGTGCTCGTCGTCCGCCACCCCGAAAGCGGGGCCGTCAAGCTGCTCTCCGATCACGTCAACTGCGCAGTGATCAACGCGGGCGACGGTTCCCACGAACACCCCACCCAGGCGCTGCTCGACGCGCTCACCATCCGCCGCCGGCGCGGCCCGCTCGAAAACCTCACCGTGGCGATTTGCGGCGACATCCTGCACAGCCGGGTCGCGCGCTCGAACATTCTGCTGTTCAACACGGTGGGCGCAGCCGTCCGCCTCGTCGCGCCCCCCACCCTGCTGCCGCCCCGCGCGGCCGAGGCGCTCGGCGTCACGGTCCATCACGATATGCGCGAAGGCCTGCGCGACGTGGACATCGTCATGATGCTGCGCCTGCAGACCGAGCGGATGCAGGGCACTTTCGTGCCCTCGACGCGGGAATATTTCCACTTCTGGGGGCTCGATGCCGAAAAACTCTCCGCCGCCAAGGACGATGCGCTGATCATGCATCCCGGGCCCATGAACCGGGGCGTGGAGATCGATAGCGAGCTGGCCGACGATATCACCCGTTCTGTCATCCTCGATCAGGTCGAGCTTGGCGTCGCCGTGCGCCAGGCCTGCCTCGACCTATTATGTCCCCGCGCTCCCGGCGCCAGCGGTTAGCCGTCCTATGCATAACCGCCATGCCTAACACCAACGTCTCCCGCGAGCCCCCCGGCCGCGTCGCCTACCTCAACGCGCGCTTGCTCGACCCCGCGAGCGGCCTCGATGCGCCCGGCGCGCTGTTTGCCGACGGCAAGCGGATCGCCGATCTTGGGCCTCGGCTGTTCGCCGACGGCGTGCCCGAGGGCATTGAGACCGTCGATTGCGCCGGCCATTGCCTTGTGCCGGGGCTGGTCGACATGCATGTGCACTTACGCGAGCCCGGCCACGAGCAGAAGGAAACCATCGCGTCTGGCAGCCAGTCGGCCGCCGCGGGCGGGGTCACCAGCATGGCCTGCATGCCTAACACCGATCCCGTGATCGACGACATCGCACTGGTCGAATACATCCAGCGCCGCGCGCGCGAGACCAGCTTGGTCAAGGTCTACGCCTTCGGCGCCATCACGCGCGGGCTCGAAGGCAAGCAAATCACTGAGATGGGCCTGCTCGCCGAAGCCGGCGCGGTGGGCTTTTCCGACGACGGCCTGCCCGTCACCGATGCCATGGTCATGCGCCGGGCGCTGTCCTACGCCAGCACCTTCGGCCTCCTCGTCTCGCAACACGCCGAGGATCTCTCGCTCTCGGGCTGCGGCTGCATGGCCGAGGGCGCCGTCGCGACCCGGCTCGGCCTGCCCGGCATTCCCGACGCCTCCGAAGAGGTCATCGTCGCGCGCGACATCCGTCTCGTCGAGCTCACCGGCGGGCGCTACCACGTCGCCCATATCTCCACGAAAGGCGCGGTCGACGCCGTACGCCAGGCCAAGGCGCGAGGCTTGCCCGTCTCATGCGAGGCCGCCCCCCACCATTTCACGCTGAACGAAACCGCCATCGGCGATTACCGCACCTTCGCCAAGATGGCGCCCCCTCTGCGTGACGAAGAAAACCGCCTCGCCGTGATCGAGGGCCTGCACGACGGCACTATTGACGCCATCGCCACCGACCATGCGCCCCACGACCAGGAGAGCAAGCGCGTGCCCTTTGCCCATGCGGCGAACGGCGTGGTCGGGCTCGAAACCCTGTTGCCGCTCTCCCTAGAATTGCACCAACGCGACGGTATGGCTCTGCTCGACCTGCTCCGCCTTGTCACCCTCGCGCCCGCCGACTTGCTCGGCCTGCCCCAGGGCCGGCTCGCCGCGGGCGCTCCCGCCGACCTGCTGCTCTTCGACCTTGGCCTGGCGTGGACCGTCGAGACCGCGAAGTTCCGCAGCAAGTCGAAGAACTCGCCGTTCGACGGGCGCCAGGTCAAGGGCCGAGCACTGCGCACCGTGGTCGACGGGCGCACCGTCTTCACCCTCGATGACGCGGCCTAGCGCACACACCGGAACCATGCCCCAACTCATCGGAAACTTCCAATTCGACTGGCCCATCTATCTGGGCTTCGCGCTGGCTTACCTGATCGGGGCCATCCCCTTCGGCCTGCTGCTCACCCACGTGCTCGGATTGGGCGACATCCGCAAGATCGGTTCGGGCAATATTGGCGCCACCAACGTGCTGCGCACAGGCAACAAGGCCGCCGCACTGGCCACCCTGCTGCTCGATGCCGCCAAGGGCGCAGTGCCCATCATCTTCGCCTGGCGCTACGGCCAGGACATGGCGCTCGCCGTCGCCTTCGGCGCGGTACTGGGCCACATCCTGCCCGTCTGGCTGGTGTTCCGAGGTGGCAAGGGGGTCGCGACGACGTTGGGCGTGCTCCTCGCCATCGCCTGGCCGGTCGGGCTGATCGCCTGCGCCACCTGGCTCGCCGTGGCGCTAACGGCCCGCATTTCCTCGCTCTCTTCGCTCTGCTCCCTGATAGCAGCGGCGATCGCGGCGCATTTCCTGACCGATCCTCAGATTACTGTCATGACCATTGCGATCGGGCTGTTCGTGGCGACCCGCCACGCCCCTAACATCGGCCGGCTGCTGCGCGGTAAAGAACCCCGTATAGGTCGCTCCTAACTCATCCAACGGTTGACGAACTAGCGGCGCGCGGATATTCGTGGCCGCCACGTCCGAGTTCACCGCCGCGCAGCGAGAATGTCGGCCCCGTAACCTATCGCGAACTGGTCGAGCATTTCGGCTCGCCCGGTGCGGCGAGCGCAAGCGCACGATCAAGATCTGCACCAAATCGGCTGCCGAGGCCGAGATCGCCGCGTTTGAGGCGCTTGGCGCCCGTCTCGTGGCGCTCGGACCGGCACTCGAGCGACCGCTGACCGAGCGTGAAAAGCCGCCCTTCTGGGCCCCACCGCGTGCGCCTGCGGACGAAGCAAAGTTGGCGCAAGGGCGCACGCTCGTGACCCCCCTGCTCGGCCCCAGCCCGGTCGAAGCAGATGAGCTGTTGCGTCAGTCGCGGTTGACACCGGCCCTGCTCACGACCATTTTGTTAGAGCCTGAGCCGGCCGGACGCTCGGACCTAAACCCAAGCAACAGAATTTTGCTAGTCGAATCAAAAATTTAATCGTCATATCGCGAACCTCAACAGAGCGCGAACCCATTCATGCATGTCGTTGTCGTCGAATCGCCTGCTAAGGCGAAGACCATTAATAAGTACCTTGGCAGCGACTACCAGGTAATTGCGAGTTATGGCCATGTGCGCGATTTGCCGGCCAAGAACGGCTCCGTGCGGCCCGATGAATCCTTCGCCATGGACTGGGAGATCGACCCCAAGTCCGAGCAGCGGCTCAAGGCGATCCGCGATGCGCTCAAGGGTGCCGACGGGCTCTACCTCGCCACCGACCCGGATCGCGAGGGCGAGGCGATCTCGTGGCATGTCCTGGCCGAGCTCGAGCAACGTGGCGCGCTGAAGGGGATAGACGTCAAGCGTATCGTGTTTAGCGAAATCACCAAGAGCGCGGTACTCGACGCCATCGCGAACCCGCGCGACCTCGACGAGAACCTAATCGACGCCTACCGCGCGCGCCGCGCGCTCGACTATCTCGTAGGCTTTACCCTCTCGCCCGTGCTCTGGCGCAAGCTGCCGGGCTCGCGCTCGGCGGGACGGGTCCAGTCGGTGGCGCTGCGCCTGATTTGCGAACGCGAGATCGAGATCGAGGCGTTCGATCCGCGCGAGTACTGGACCGTCGAGGCTGCCCTGCACACCGCCGCGGGCAAGCCGCTCAAGACCCGCCTTACCCATCTCTACGGCAAAAAGCTGGGCAAGTTCGACCTCGCCGACGAAGCCGCCGCCGCGCATGCGGTCGCTGCCATCAAGGGCCAGCACTTCGCCGTCGCCGAGATGGAGACCAAGGAGATCGGGCGCAACCCGGCGCCGCCGTTCACGACCTCGACCCTGCAGCAGGAGGCCTCGCGCAAGCTCGGTTTTTCCGCCAAGCAGACCATGCAGGTCGCGCAACGGCTCTACGAGGGCATCGATTTGGGCGGCGAGACCGTCGGGCTGATCACCTATATGCGGACCGACGGCGTGCAGATGGCCTCGATCGCCATTGATAGCGCGCGCGATCATATCGCCGCGCGTTATGGCGCGCCGTACGTGCCCGAGAAGCCGCGCATCTACAAAACCAAGGCGAAGAATGCCCAGGAAGCCCACGAGGCGATCCGCCCGACCGACCCCGCGCGCAGGCCCGACGAGCTGTCATCCCGGCTCGACCGCGACCAGCTCCGCCTCTACGAGCTGATCTGGAAACGCACCCTGGCGAGCCAGATGGCGGGCGCCCGGCTCCAGCGCGCCGCCATCGACGTCGACGGCGCCGACGGTCGCGCCCGACTGCGCGCCACCGGCCAGGTCGTCGTCTTCGACGGCTTCCTGCGGCTCTATCAGGAGGGCCGCGACGAAGCCGATCAGCCCGACGAGAAAGAGGGCACCCTGCCCAAGATCGCGAAGGGCGAGGCGCTCGACGTCGTCTCGGTCGAGCCCGCCCAGCACTTCACCGAGCCGCCGCCGCGCTTTACCGAGGCGAGCCTGGTCAAGAACCTCGAAGAGCTTGGCATCGGCCGGCCCTCGACCTACGCCTCGATCATCTCGGTGCTCCAGGATCGCGACTATGTGATCCTCGAAAACAAGCACTTCGTGCCTGAAGACCGGGGCCGGCTGGTAACCGCCTTCCTGGTCAGCTACTTCCACCGCTATGTCGAATACGACTTCACCGCCCAGCTCGAGGGCCGGCTTGACGACGTCTCCGCGGGCCGCGTCGACTGGACCGCGGTACTCGACGATTTCTGGACCTCCTTCGCAGCCGCCGTCGCCGAAACCGACGAGTTGCGCGTCAAGGATGCGCTCGACGCGGTCGAGAAGATCCTCGCCCCCCACATCTTCCCGGCCCGCGCCGATGGGGCGGACCCGCGCGTCTGCCCGGCCTGCGCCGAGGGCCAGGCCAACCTCAAGCTGGGCAAGTTCGGCGCCTTCGTCGGCTGCTCGAACTACCCTGAGTGCAAATACACCCGCCCGCTGACCGAGGGCGCCGACGGCCCGGTCGATACGGGCCCGCGCGAGCTCGGCGCCGACCCCGAGACCGACGAGGCGATCAGCCTGCGCAAGGGCCCCTACGGCCATTACGTCCAGCGCGGCGAAGCGGTCGAGAAGAAAGATAAGCCCAAGCGCACCTCGCTGCCCAAGGGCCTGGCGCCCGACGACGTCGATCTCGACATCGCACTGGGCCTTCTCGCACTGCCCCGCGATGTCGGCCCGCACCCCGAGACCGCCAAGATGATCAAGGCCGGGATCGGCCGCTTCGGCCCCTACCTCCTTTACGACGGCGGCTACCGCTCGCTGGCGGCCGGCGACGACGTCCTCAGCGTCGGGCTCAACCGCGCCGTGGCGCTGCTCGCCGAGCCCAAAGGCCGCCGCGCCGGTGCGGCGGTGCTGCGCGAACTTGGTGCCCATCCCCGCGACCAACAGCCGGTCACGCTTCGCAAGGGCCGCTACGGCCCCTACGTCCACCACAAGGGGATGAACGCAAGCCTCGGGCGCGATCAGTCGGAGGAGAGTGTCACCCTCGAAGAGGCGGTCGTCCTGATCGATACCAAGGGCAAGAAGCCGGGCGGGCGCAAGGGTTCCAAAACCGCCAAGACGACCAAGACGCCCCGCGCTAAGCGCGCGAAGAAGAAGGCCGCCCCCGCCGGCGAGCCGCCGAGCGAGGCTTGAGGCCCAATCCCGTGATCATCGATCACGCGAACAACCTCCGCCGGCATCGATCCACCCCTTGAGTTCCAACGCCCCCTTTCCCGACCGCGAGGCGGTCCTCCGCTTCATTACTGAGAGCGAGACCCACCCGGGCCTGCGCGAGATCGCCCGCGCCTTCAACCTCAAGGGAGCCGGACGCGCCCGGCTCAAGAAACTGCTGAGCGAGATGGCCGACGAGGGCGTCATCGAGGCGCCGCGCCGGCGCGGCGGATCCGCGCGTCAACCCGCCACCACCGTGGTCGAAATCACCGAAATCGACATCGACGGCGAGCTGCGCGCGCGGCCCGTCAGCTGGAGGGGCGAGGGCACACCGCCGCCCATCATCATGGCCGCACCCAAGCGCGGGCCCCGGGTCGTCAACGCGGCCGCGCTCGGACCCGGCGACCGTGTGCTTGCCCGTCTCACGCGCCTCGCCGAGGGTGGCTACGAGGGCCGTGTCATGCGGGTCATCGAAGCCGGACCCGACCGGATTATCGGCGTCTTCCGGGCGACTGCGGATGGCGGCCGCATCCATCCCACCGACCGCCGCGCGAAGCGCGATTTCATGGTTGCGCGCAACGCCGGCGCCGGTGCCGAGGACGGCGAGGTCGTGCTCGGCGAAGCCAGCGGCGCGCTCCGCCTCGGCCTGCCCGAAGCCCGCGTCGTCGAACGCCTGGGCGCCCTCGACGCGCCCCGCGCCATCAGCCTGATCGCGATCCACAGCCACGCCATCCCGGTCGACTTCCCCAACGATGCGCTCGACCAGGCGGCCCACGCTAAACCGGCAGCACTCGGCGCGCGCGAGGATCTGCGCACCCTTCCCCTGGTCACCATCGACGGCGCCGATGCGCGCGACTTCGACGATGCGGTCTGGGCCGCGCCCGACGAGAATGCGGAAAATCCGGGCGGCTTTCGCGTCATCGTCGCCATTGCCGACGTCGCCCATTACGTGCGCGCAAACGACGCACTCGACCGCAACGCCCGCGAGCGCGGCAATTCGGTTTATTTTCCCGACCGGGTCGTGCCCATGCTGCCCGAGGCGCTGTCCAACAATCTCTGTTCGCTCCGTCCCGACGAAGACCGCGCCTGCCTTGCCTGCGACATGCGGATCGGCGCCGACGGCGCCCTGCGCGCGCATCGTTTCACGCGCGCCCTGATGCGCTCGGCCGCGCGGCTCACCTACGACGAGGCGCAGGCCACCGCCGACGGCTCCGATGCGCTAGACCGGGAGTTACGCGAGGGCGTCATCGCCCCACTTTACCGCGCCTACCGGGCGCTCGCCAAAGCACGCCGCACGCGCGGTACGCTGGAACTCGACCTGCCCGATCTCCGCGTCGTGCTCGACGACGAGGGCGCGGTCGAGGCGGTCCGCCCCACGGCCCGTTACGATAGCCACCGGCTGATCGAGGAATGCATGATCACCGCCAACGTGGCGGCCGCCGAAACCCTGCAACTGCGCAAGTTTCCCTGCATGTACCGGGTCCACGAGCATCCCGACGTGGCCAAGATCGAAGCCTTGCGCGAATTTCTCGCCACCCTCGAGCTCAGCCTGCCGCGCGGCGGGACCTTACGGTCCGGCCATTTCAACAGTCTGCTCGACAAAGTGCGCGGCACGCCCCACGAACATCTGGTCAACCTCGTGGTCCTGCGCAGCCAGGCCCAGGCCTGCTACGCGCCCGACAACCTCGGCCATTTCGGCCTGGCGCTCGCGCGCTACAGCCACTTCACCTCGCCGATCCGGCGCTACGCCGACCTGCTCGTCCACCGCGCCCTGATCGGGGCGCTCGGCCTCGGCGAGGGCGGTCTCGCGAAGGATGACGGCGGCGACTTCGCCGCTATCGGCGAAGCGATCTCGGACACCGAGCGGCGCGCCCAGCGCGCCGAGCGCGACGCGAAGGAGCGCTACCTCACCGCCTGGATGGCCGAGCGGGTCGGCGCCGAGTTCACCGCCCGCATAGTCGGCGTCACCCGCTTCGGCCTGTTCGTCGCACTCGAGGAAACCGGCGCCGAAGGGTTGATCCCGATCCGCACCCTGGGCCGGGAATACTTCACCCACGACATGGCCCATCACGCCCTGGTCGGACGCAGCGCGCGCTACCAGCTGGGCGAAGACTTACGCGTCCGCCTCTCCGAAGCAGATACCATCACCGGCGGCCTCGTCTTCGAACTCGCCGACGCCCCCGGCGCCGGAGCCCTTCGCGGTACCCGCGGGAAACCACGCGGCGGTGGTCGCGCGCGCAAGGGCAAGCGGTCCAAGCAGCGCTAGAGGCCCCGCGGGCCGCGGACGCGGCCGATATTGATACAGGAGCGGCCCGCAGGGCCGGGGTTGGCCTAGGGCGGCCGGCCCCAAAAAAAGACTGGCGGCGCGCCCGCACCAGCTAGCGCGGGGACAGAGCGCATCGAATTCATAAATTTTTGGACCGTTAGGTCCGCTGCCGTGAGCGACAAAAACGGACGCTAGCCCGCGAATCCGATCCTCGCCACCACCGGAAAATGGTCCGACGCGAGCCGCGTCGTCGACGGCTCGAACACGCCGCCTTCGCCGATCACCAGCTCGGCCGAGGCATAGACCCGGTCGAAGCGCAGCAGCGGGCGACGGCTCGGATAGCTCCGCGGGCTCAGGCAATGGGGCAGGACCGCGCGCAGCTCGCGTATCCCCGCACTCTTCGCCCGCCAGTCGTTGAAATCGCCCAGCAGCACAAGCGGCCCCTTGGGTCGCGGTTGGATCGCATCGAGCAGCCGGCCTGCCTGGATGCACCGCTCCCACGGGTCGAGCCCGAGATGGACGTTGATGACGCGCACCATCCGCCCGGCGATCTCCACGTCGGCGTCGATCGCGCCGCGCAGCGCGCACAGGCGCACCGAGAGGTCCAAGGGGCGCACCGCCCCGACCGAAACCCGGGCCGGCAGAGCGTTGCCGAAATGCGCCCGCGCGTGGCTCCGGGTCAGCCCGGCATGGGCCTCGTAGCCGGTCTGCTCGCGCAGGAAATCGAACTGGTCGAGCCCCGCCCGGCCACGGTAATGCCAGCCGACTTCCTGCAGCGCGACGATGTCGGCGTCGAACGCCGCCACGGTCCGGGCGATACGCAGGGGATCTAAACGCCTGTCGTTGCCGATGGCGTAGTGGATATTGAAGCTGGCGACCGTCAAACCTGGCTCGGCACGCGGCATTGCGGAGGCGTTAGTATCGGATCTTTCCGTTGCTCGACAACAGCACCGCGACCGGGCGCGTACGCTCGAAATGGGCGAGCACGATCATCGCAATCACCGTGATGGGCACGCAGAGGAACATGCCGACCACCCCCCACAAACTGCCCCAGACCGCCAGCGAGACGATGATGACAAATGGGCTGAGATTAAGCGACTGTCCCATCAGGCGTGGCTCGAGCAGGTTGCCGACCACGACCTGGACCACCGCCAGCGCCGGGGTCACGATCAGGAACGGCACCACGGATTCGAACTGCACCAGGGCGAGCAGCGCCGGAAACACGATACCAAGCAGCGACCCGATGGTCGGAATGTAATTGAGCAGGAAGATGACGATGGCCCAGAACTCGGCGTAATCGACGCCGACCATCAGCAGGATCACGTAGCTGATCCCCGCCGTAAACAGGCTCATCAGGGTCTTGATCCAGACGTAGGTCTGGATGTCCCGGGTGATCTGCGAGAGCAGGCGGCGCATGCTTTCAAGCTGCTTGGCGTCGGGGAAGATCGCCGCCATCTTGGCAGGGAAGCTGCGCTGCTCGACCATCAGGAACAGCACGTAGATCAGGATAATGCCCGCGTTGCCGGCCGCGTTGGTGATCATGCCCGCGATCTCGGCGACAACGCTGCGAAAATCTATTCTATCAACGAGCTGGGTCACCGTCGGCGCATCGCCAAAGCCCAGCGCGCGCGAGACTTTGCCAATCAACCGCTCGAGATTTGCCTCGTACAGCGGTGCCGCGTTGATCACCTCGCCGAAATTGCCGCTCACCATCTCGACCACGAAAGCCACAGCGGCGAGGAAGCAGAGCACCGAGGCGGTCAGGCAGACCGAATAGGGCAACGCCCGGCCGCCCAGCGTGAGCTTGCCGAACATCCGCGCCGAGGCGTTGAGCAGATACCAGATCATGATCGCCAGCGCGACCGGGATCAGGATGTCCTGCCCCACCACCAAAAAATAGATGGTGAGCGCGACGAGGCCGGCGGAAACGCCGAAGACGAATAGCTTTGCGGACATGGAAACGAAGGCACCGGTAAAAAATTGAGCCTATGCCATTGTCGGCTCCCAGCCCCCTACCGGTCAATGGCCGAGGGCGCACCCACGCAGTCGCGCTTTCGACTCCGATTAGGGCCCGCTTTCGGCCAGCCTCCGTCAAACGTCCGCGCCGCCGGCAGTTGAAAGGTTTGCGCGCCCCGATGAGTTATTTCCTCGATACCGTCTGGCCCGACCTTAGTGCTCGCGCTTCACATCGCCGTCGGGCTGGGGCTCTCCGTCGTCATCCTGCTGCGCCGCCACGAAATCCGCGACGCCGTCGCCTGGCTGGGTCTGATCTGGCTCTCGCCTTTCATCGGTGGCGTTATCTACCTGCTGTTCGGAATCAACCGGATCGCGCGCCGCGCGTGGCCTTGCCGTCAAACTGCGCGATTCACTCGCGTGGCTGTTGACGCCTTGTCTCTAGCTGCGCGTCGAGATTGACCGGAACCGTTCACGCCTGATGCGCGGCCTTGGTATCGGTCAAGCCAAGGCCCGTAATGGCCACGGCAAGGTCGTCGCTAAGATGAGTGTCTTTTCGAACGAACGCGGTACGCGACGCCAGGCCTGCAAATTTGGGGTGATCGCGCTCGAAGCTCGTTACCAGGGCCACTGGGATCTCGCGCGTCTTCCCAATCACAGCCAGCATCCGCGTCACATCGGCCCCGTTCAGCTCGTCGAGCAGGCCCGAGACGACGATCAGGTCCGGGCGGGTGCGCACGGCGAACTCGGTCGCCTCGAACGAGGAGCGGACCTTAATCACGCGGTAGCCGCAGGCGCGAAGCTCCGCCTCGATATGCCGGCTGACCGCGTTGGTCGGCATGACCATGAGAACCTCGACCAGAATCGGCTGACCAGCCTCAAAGTCGGCGCTGGTGCGCACCGGAAGATTGCGGACAAGCTTTGATCCCCAATCGTCCGAATCGTCGTAACCTCCGGCGAGAATGTCGTGCATCACGTCAAAGAAATGGTGAACCGGGGCGATATCGTCGTCGATCCGGCCGTCGAGGTCCGACAGGTAGTCTTCTAGACAATGCGAAACGACGGTGATCATCGGAAACCCATAGGTTCCGCCCACACCCTTCAGATTGTGCGCATCCTGCCGAATCTTTTGCAGCGCGCCCGCGCCCGCCTCGGTGCCCTCGCTCAACGCGCCCAGAAGCGCTGCCATGCGCGTCAGTCGGTCCTTGGCTTCAGTGATTAATTCGCCCTGTAGCGCCAGGACCACGTCGTCCAGTTCTGGCCCGTTGCTCTTCGCCATCGTCGCCGGCACTCCGATCTTGAG
>CAVOEB010000076.1:0-12868 GCA_963694715.1 Alphaproteobacteria bacterium
ATCTGAAACTTCGCTGTGCGCTCGACCATGGCCGCAATCCTACACCAAAATACCATTGCCAAAAAGTTTGCTGCCATAGCGGCGACGTTTGGTAAAACAACTCTTCAAGTGAACCTGTAATCTCCACGAGGAACATCACGATGGCTCAAGCCACTGCACGACACATCCTGGTTGCAAGCGAAACACTCTGCGAAGAGCTTAAGACGAAGATCGAGGGCGGCGAGGATTTCGCCGCCGTTGCGCGGGAACATTCGACCTGTCCGTCCGGCCAAAAGGGCGGCGAACTTGGCTCGTTCGGGCCGGGCCAGATGGTCCAGGAGTTCGACGCCGTCGTCTTCAGTGCCGCTCTGAACGAAGTCCAGGGTCCCGTGAAGACCCAGTTCGGCTATCACCTGCTCGAAGTGACCGATCGCGCGGATTAGCCGGCCCAAGGGGTGTCCGGTCGCTTTGGGGCGGCAGAGGGCGCAAGAGGGGGACTGCAGCTGGCCATCGTCATGGGTGGTTAAGGTGCGGGCACCCGAGCAATTACTGATAGCGCTGACACCGCCCTTCGGAACCTAAGGATCCGTCAGCGACCAGTAGATGTGGTTCAGAACGAGATGCATATTCCGTAAGCTACGGAGATGTTGGGAGCAATTCGTTCACCCGTTGGCGGAGCGCCCAAACAAGCGTTTGCAAAGGCCCCGTTTGCGGCAAAGACATCGAGAGTCGTGGCGATTAGAATACCCAACTACAGGGTACAAATCTAATCCGCTCCAATTCAGGCGGATGCTTTCAAATCCACGCCACCCGCATAGCAGACGGCGACGATCCGGTCGTAGCGGATCAATATCCCGCTCCTCGCACCGCACTTACTTGCCCTCTGTAAGAGTCTCCAGGGCCTCCGCAGCAGCTTTGGCTACAGTCCCACGGATTTTTCTCCGTCCACCTTGCACGTTTGAGTGCTCTCTGGGGCGTCTATGCCGTGCAGGATGGTATGTAACTACCTGATATGTAACGATAGTTGGCGGACGGGGTGGGATTCGAACCCACGAGGAGCTATGAACCCCTGCCGGTTTTCAAGACCGGTGCCTTCAACCACTCAGCCACCCATCCATCGCTTTGAAATAGCACGATAAACTTTACTTAATCTAGAGCGCCTAGCCAGTCGAAATAGGGGTTTTTCTAACACCTTGCTAACACGAAACCAAGAAGCATCACTTGATGTTCGCGGTTTGGGCGCGGATTGCAGCGCCGAGCGACACGTCTAGTCGGGGCGCCGCATCCTCCTGCATACCAGGCATCATGTGGGAGTAGAAATCCGGGGTAATCGCAACCGACGAATGCCCAAGCCGCTCGCTCACGATCTTCGGATGAACCTCTTGCCGGAGCAATTGCGTCGCGTGGGTATGGCGCAGGTCGTGGAATCGGATCCGTGGAATTTTAATTCGGCGCACAAGGCCCAGGAAATCCTTCGACAGTTGACGCGGATTGACCGGTTTGCCGTTAGATCGGGCAGAAACCAGACCATGATCCGTGTAGGCGGGGCCCAGGGCGAGCCGGTTCCTTTGCTGCTCAGTTCTGTGGTCCCCAAGCACGTCAAGGATAAGAGGCAACAAACTCACCTGGCGCGAGCTTTGGGCCGTCTTGGATTGCTTAAAAACGAGACCGCTCTTGGTCGCGGTAAGAGACCGTCGTACGGAAAGCACACCGTTCTCTAGGTCAACGTCGGACCAACGAAGACCAAGAACCTCACCGCGACGCAATCCGGTGGCCACGGCGAAAAGCACGGGAATATACAACCGGGTCGATTTCGCAGCCGATAAGAGCACCGCCGTCTCGTCCTCGCTTAGCGTCCGCACCTCGTGGCACTCTGGGCGCGGCGGATCGACAAAATTCTCTGGGTTTCGCAGAATCAATCGCCATTTCACGGTCTGGCTCAATGCCTGTCTCAGTATTCTATGACGATGCAGAACCGTCCGGGCCTACAAGCCGCCAGTGCCGTTCCGACGGCCTGACTCAAGCGCCTCTCCTTGATATTTCTGGATCTTCTCCGGTAGAAGTGCGGAGATTTTCTCTTGTCCAAGGGCCGGGATCAAGGTCGTGCCCAGCAAGCGGCCCAAGGAGGGGTAGTGTCTTCCCCAGATGAGCCAGAAATCCTCCGTTACACAATCACCTCAATCTGTCCCATAGGCGCTGACGTCAAACAATCTGCATGGATGCGGTGCTGCGCGAGCACGATCCGGGGCGCCCGCCGCTGACGGCGAAAACTCGGCGCAAGCTGCCGCCGGTCACGCACCTGCTGGCGCCGATCCACCCGGCTACCGGGCAGCGCTCGCTTTATCTCTCGCCCGAAGTTATCAGCCATGTCGAGGGCATGGAGGCTGCGGAGTCGACGGTCTTAGTGGCCCGCCTCATGGCGCACGCGACGCAAGACCGGCATGTCTATCGCCATCGCTGGCGGGCCGGCGACCAGGTGTTGTAGGACAACCGCTGCGCCAACCATTCGGCGACGACGTTCGACGGCGCCCGCTACCTGCGGCTGCTCTACCGCTGTACCGTCGAAGGCGAACGGCCGGTCTGAGGGGCTTGTCCGGTTCGCTTTATCGGATAAAGCGAACCGGCGTTCGCTTGTTGATGCGCTCACGTGCCGCGCAGGCTGGCGCCACGAAGGCTCACGCCTCCTCATTGTTGGGGGGGGGGGGCTGGCCGCGTCTCAAGCCAACCCCGGCCCCCTGCGGCGGCCCGCGCTTGCGGGCTTGCAAAATCCGAGTGATTCCAACTGAACGGGTTTCGCGCCAGACCGCGGCGCAGCGTGTTTGGCGCTTGACTCTTGACGTGTTCCAAATTAGAACATAATAGGAACGATGCCACGGTTCAAAGCTCTATATAGGGTCAGATAGACTATGAGAATTTTGTTAGAAGATATTGATATAATTGAAAAATTACCAAATTCTTCTGGGTTACCTCCAGCGTGACGCGAGCTAGAGACCGCACCACCGCGGGCTTTGCGAACGGCCCGCGTCTGGTGCTACTTTCGGCGCTCCGACGGCGTATCCGGGCGCTCGAGACGCCGTCGACCGAGGGCGAAGACGGCGCGGCGCGGCGGCTGCGCTTCGGTGTGCCAGCGATCGATAATGGGCTGCCCTGGGGCGGTCTGGCGCTGGGCGGCGTGCATGAAATCATCGAGGCGGAGGACAGCGCCGGCGGCGGCGCCGCGCTGGGCTTTTGCGCCGCCCTGCTTGCCCGTTTGAGCGCCGCCGGGGGTGCGGTGCTGTGGTGCCAACGCGGCTCCAGCGCGGGCCGGGGCGAGCTCTACGCCCCCGGTCTCGCCGGCTTCGGGCTGGACCCTTCGCGGCTGATCCTGGTGCGTGCGCGAAACGACGACGATCTGCTCTGGGCGATGCAGGAGGGTTTGCGCTGCGGCCGCCTGGCGGCGGTGGTGGGCGAGCCGCGCAAGCTCGGGCTCAGCAAGGCGCGGCGCTTGCAACTGGCGGCCGAGAGCCGGGGCGTGCCGGGCTTTTTGTTGCGTGCGCCCGGGGCCCGGCGCGAACCGAGCACCGCGCTCAGCCGCTGGCGGCTGGCGGCCCTGCCCGGCGAGGCCTCATCCTTGTCGTCATTGGCTTCGTCCCCGTCGCCGTCCCCAGCGGAGCGGCCGCGCTGGCGCGCCGAGCTGCTGCGTGCGCGCGGCGGGTCACCCAATGTCTGGTTTATGGAGTGGTGTCATGAAACGCATAATTTCTCTCTGGCTGCCCCGCTTTGCGACCGACCGGCTGAGCCTGCGGCTCGGCGTCTCGCCGTCTGAGTGGCGCGCGCGAGCGTTCGCGACCATCGAGACCGGCCCGACGGGCCCGCGGCTTGCCGCGATCAACCGCGCGGCGCGCGCGCAGGGGCTGATCCGCGGCCTGACGCTAGCCGATGCTAAGGCCCGGTTGCCCGCGCTTGAGCTGTGCGAGGCGGAGCCCATGGGCGATGCCAAGGCGGTGGCCCGCCTCGCCGACTGGTGCGGGCGTTATTCGCCCTGGACGGCGGTCGATGGCCCCGACGGGGTGTGGCTCGACGTGACCGGCTGTGCCCACCTGTTCGGCGGCGAGGCGGCGCTGCTGGAGGATCTTGCGGCGCGCATCGAGGCGCTGGGGTTTGCCGCGCAGCCCGCGCTGGCGGATACACCGGGCGCGGCCTGGGCGTTGGCGCGGTTTGGCGAAGAGCGCATCGTCGCCCCCGGCGACGCGGCGCGCGTGTTGGCTGCCCTGCCGGTGGCGGCATTGCGTCTCGACGCCGAGACCTGCGCCAAACTTGCCGGGCTGGGACTGCGCAGCGTCGGCGACCTCGAGGCGCTGGAGCGCGGTGCGCTTGCCCGGCGCTTTGGTGTGGGTCTGCTCAAGCGCCTCGGTCAGGCGTTGGGCCGCGAGCCCGAGCCGATTTCGCCGCGTCGCCCGGCGGCGCCCTATCACGCACGCCTGGCCTTTGCCGAGCCGATTGGCGGGCCCTCCGCGATTCGCGAAGGGAGCCGTCGCCTGGTCGAGGAGATCTGCGCGCGGCTTGCGGCCGACGGGCGGGGTGCGCGGCGCCTTACCCTCGCGCTCTACCGGGTCGACGGTACGGTGGCGCGCACCGCGCTCGGCACGAGCCGGCCTTCGCGGGAGCCCGAACATTTGATGACGCTGCTTGACGAGCGGCTGGAGGGCCTCGATGCCGGGTTCGGTGCCGACGCGCTCAGCCTGCTCGCCGCCGCCGAACCCCTGGCCGACGGCCAGCTTATGCTCGATCTGCCGGCCCGGCTTGGCGAAGAGGAGGAGCCGAGGGTTGACGTGACGGAGACGGTGGAGGCGGGCGAGATGGCCCGGCTGGTCGACCGGTTGGGCAACCGGCTGGGCCCGGATAACGTACTGCGCCTGAGCCTGCGCGAGAGCCATGTGCCCGAACGCGCTGCCGCGTTTCGCCCCGCCTTCGGGAGCGAATCGGACGGCGCTGCGGCGGTGGCCGCGGTCGAGACCGTAATGGAGCGCCCGGCGGCGGAACGGCCGCTGCGCCTGCTGGCCCGGCCCGAACCCATCGAGGCGGTTGCCGAGATGCCCGATGCACCGCCCGTCCTGTTTCGCCGCCGCCGCACCCTGCACCGCATCGTGCGCGCGGAAGGGCCGGAGCGGATCGCCCCGGAATGGTGGCGCTCGGCCCGGGCACGCTGTGCGAGCCCGCGCGATTATTACCGCCTCGAAGATAGCGAAGGACGGCGCTACTGGGTCTATCGCGACCGCGCTACCCGGCCGGGCATGGCGCCTGCCTGGTACCTGCACGGCGTGTTTGCGTGACCGGCTACGCCGAACTTCAAGTCACCAGCAATTTCAGCTTCCTGCGCGGCGCCTCGCATCCCGAGGAGCTGGTGGCGCGCGCCGCCGAGCTGGGCCTGGCGGCGATCGCGATCACCGACCGCAACAGCCTCGCGGGCGTGGTGCGCGCCCATATCGCGGCCAAGGGGGCAGGCGTGCGGCTGCTGGTTGGTGCGCGGCTCGACTTCACCGACGGGCCGAGCGTGCTGTGCCTGCCCACCGACCGGGCGGCCTACGGCCGGCTCTCGCAACTGCTGACCCGGGGCAAGCGGCGCGCACCCAAGGGCGAATGCTGGCTCGGTCCTGACGACCTCGACGAATTCGGCGACGGGCAGATCGCCATCGCGCTGGCGCCGGAAACGCCCCGTCTGCCCGACGAGCGGTTTGCCCGCGCGCTCACGCGCCTCGCGGAGCGCTTCGCTGGCTCCTGCTTCCTCGCTGCCCAGCATTTGAGCTGGGGCAACGATACGCGCCGCATCGCCGTGCTAGCAGAGCTAGCCGAGGCTTTGGGCGTACCGCTGGTGGCGAGCAACGACGTCCATGCCCACGACCCCGGACGCCGCGCGCTTCAGGACGTGCTGACCTGCATCCGCGAGCACTGCACTCTCGACGAGGCGGGCTTTCGCCTGTTCGCCAACGCGGAGCGTCACCTCAAGCCAGCGGACGAGATGGCCCGCCTGTTCGGAGCCTATCCGGACGCGGTAGCGCGCACGGTGGAGATCGCCGGGCGGATAGACTTCTCGCTCGATGAGCTCAGCTACGATTATCCGGCGGAGCTGGCGGCGGACGGGCGCACGCCCCAGGACGAGCTGGTCCGCCTGACCCGGGCGGGGGTGGAGGTGCGCTACCCCGCGGGCCTGCCCGCCAAGGTGGAGGCCCAGATCGAGCACGAGCTGGCGCTGGTCGGCCAGCTCGGCTACGCACCCTATTTTCTTACGGTGTACGATATCGTCCGCTTCGCGCGCTCGCGCGGCATCCTGTGCCAGGGGCGCGGCTCGGCAGCCAATTCGGCGGTCTGCTACTGCCTCGGGATTACGGCGGTGGACCCGGGCCGGATCGACCTTTTGTTCGAGCGCTTCGTCAGCGCCGCACGGGGCGAGCCGCCCGATATCGACGTCGATTTCGAGCATGAACGGCGCGAGGAGGTCATCCAGTACGTCTACGAGAAATACGGCCGCGAGCGCGCCGGGCTGGCGGCGACGGTGATTCGCTACCGTTCGAAAAGTGCGGTGCGCGCGGTGGGTAAGGTGTTCGGCCTGTCGACGGATGTTCTCGGCGTGCTGGCGCGGACGGTATGGGGGCAAAGTGGCGAGGGGGTCCAGGTGGAGCACCTGGCCGAGCGCGGCCTCGATGCGGGTGACCGGCGCCTCGCCCTGGTGCTCGAGCTGTCGCGTGAGCTGATCGGCTTTCCGCGCCATCTTTCACAGCATGTCGGCGGTTTCGTGATTACCGACGGGCCGCTTTCGGCGCTCTCGCCCATCGCCAACGCCGCGATGGAGGGGCGCACCACGCTGGAATGGGACAAGGACGATCTCGACGCGCTGGGTATCCTCAAGATCGACCTGCTCGGGCTCGGCATGCTGAGCTGTATCCGAAGATGCTTCGCGCTGATCGAAGCCCATGAAGGCCGCACGCTGACGCTGGCTTCGGTGCCGGCGGAGGACGCGGAGGTCTACGACATGCTGTGCGACGCGGATTCGATCGGCGTCTTCCAGATCGAAAGCCGCGCCCAGATGAGCATGTTGCCCCGGCTCAAGCCGCGCAGTTTCTACGACCTTGTCATCGAGGTGGCGATTGTGCGCCCGGGCCCGATCCAGGGCGACATGGTCCATCCTTACCTGCGCCGTCGCGCGGGCGAGGAGGCGGTCGAGTTTCCCTCAGCGGAGCTCGAAGAGGTGCTGGGCAAGACGCTGGGCGTACCGCTCTTCCAGGAACAGGCAATGCGTGTCGCCATGGTGGCTGCGGGGTTTTCGGCCGAAGGAGCCGATGGCTTGCGCCGCGCCATGGCAACGTTCCGCCATACCGGGCGGATCGGCGGATTTCGCGACAAGTTTGTCGGCGGCATGACGGCGCGGGGCTACGATCCCGAGTTCGCGGTGCGCTGCTTCAAGCAAATCGAGGGCTTCGGCGAATACGGCTTTCCCGAATCCCACGCGGCGAGCTTCGCACTGCTGGTTTATGTCTCGGCCTGGCTCAAGCGCCACGCCCCGGCGGCGTTTGCTTGCGCGCTGCTCAACAGCCAGCCCATGGGGTTCTACGCCCCGGCCCAGATCCTGCGCGACGCTACGGTCCACGGGGTGTGCTTGCGCCCGGTCGACATCAATCACAGCGAGTGGGATTGCACTCTGGAGCCTGCCGGTGAAGAACCGGACACGAAAGCAAGGGGCGGAGAAGACGCCAAGCAAGGCTGGGGCACGGGCGGACCCGTCCTGCGCCTCGGGTTGCGCCAGATTTGCGGCTTTCGCGAGGAGGACGCGAACCGGCTAGTCGCGGCGCGGGAAGCGGACGGCGCCTTTGCCACGCCCGCGAGCCTGCGCGCACGGAGCGGGCTCGGGGCGGCGTCACTCGACCGGCTCGCGCGGGCCGACGGGTTCGGCTCGATGCGGCTTGCCCAGCGCGCCGGGCTGTGGGCGGTGTGCGGGTTGGGGCCGACGCCCGCGCCGCTTTTCGCGCAAGGTCCGGAAGGGGCGGCCGAGACCCCGCCCGAGACACCCACGCGGTTGCCGGTCATGGGCCTGGGTGAAGCGGTGATGGAGGATTATGCGAGCCTGCGGCTCTCGCTCAAGGATCACCCGCTGGCCCTGCTACGCAGCCGGCTTGCCGCGGAACGGGCGGCGCCGTGCAACCGGCTCGCGAGCCTCGCCGACGGGGCGCGGGTGAGCGTTGCCGGGCTGGTGATTTGCCGCCAACGACCCGACAGCGCGAGCGGGGTGATCTTTGTGACCCTCGAGGACGAAACGGGGGTCGCCAACATCGTCGTCTGGCAACGCGTCTTCGAGCGCTTCCGGGCGGTGGTGCTGGGTGCGCCGCTGCTCCGCGTCACGGGGCGGTTGCAGATCGAGGGCCGGGTGACCCACCTGGTGGCCGACCGACTCGAGGATTTGAGCGAGCGCCTGCGCGCGCTTCGCTCCGCGGGACCGGGCCTTGCGCTTGGGCAAGCCGAGGCGCGCTATTTTCCTGCTCGAAGCTTTCGTTAAATTATTATGCGCTCAAGCACCGCGCAGGCCCAAGCTGCACGAGCGGCGGCCGCGGGCTTGTAAGCATTCGAGTGACTTCTGGTCGATAAAGTCTTGACCCAAGGCGGGATAGCTCCTATATATGCGAATGCAAATGATTTGCATTAATGTTTCATTTCCCCGTGGGCCGGTGGTCCGATGAGCGTCATGAAAATCAGGCGGACTCCGGCGCAGCTCCCCCGCCGAACCGGGCACAATGCGTGCCGGCCCGGTTCGGCCCTTTGTTGCGACGGCTTCCGTTCCAGACGGGCGAATCCCCGCGCGAAGGGGAGTTTCCGCGCACTTCGCGTCGCCTGAGGAAACCCCGGCTCACGCGCTGGGGCCCGCCCAAACCCTCCTCGACCCTCTGGAGGGCGGCAATCTGCCGCAGGTCGGCTTGCTCCGACTTGGCGTTAAGATGAAATCCGGGCGAGTACCCCCGAGTGTGGCAGACGGGAGGGGGCCATGATCTTGGTATCGGGAGCGAGCACCGCGGCGGGCCGCGAACTGGTACGGCTGCTGATCCATCAAGGCGAGCCGGTGCCCGCCTTCCTGTGCGATCCGGCCGAGCTCGAGGCGAAATTTGCGGGCCGCTGCGAGGTTATGGGTGGGGATTTCTCCGAGCCTGCGGGCTTGCGCGCGGCGCTCGGCGGCGTGCGGTTGTTCTACCTCACCTCGTTCGATCATCCAGAGACCGTGACCTGGCAGAGCAATGCGCTCGAGGCGGCGAAGGCGGCCGGCGTGGAACGGCTGGTGCGGCTTTCGGCACCCGCGGCGGATCCGAACTCGACCGTCAACTTCGCGCGCTGGCATGGCGTCTTCGAGCAGCGCGCGGGCGCCTGCGGCATCCCCTACGCCCATCTGCGGCCCAACTGGTACATGGATAATTTCCTGGAAGAGTATCTGGCGAACGGGGTGCTGCGCCTGGCGGCGGGCCGGGCATCGACCAGCCTGATCGATGCCCGCGATATCGCGGCCGCGGCGGCGCGTACCCTGTTGGAGCCGGGTCACGGGGGCCGGGTCTACGGTCTGACGGGCCCGGCGGCGATCACCCACGCCGCCGCCGCCGACGCGCTGCCCGCGCGACCGGCAAGCCGTTCCGCTACGAAGACGCCAATCTGGGCGGGGCCGTACGCGAGGCCATCGAGCAGGCCGCGCCGGCCTGGCGCATCGAGATGGATGTTGGCCTGGGCAAGCGGCTGATCGACGGGGAGAACGGTTCGGTGAGCCACGATGTGCCGGCGCTCGCGGGCCGCCGCGCGCTCTCGATCGACGATCATGCGGCGCACTGGGTCCAGGCCTACGCGCGGCTTGCCTGAACGCTTGCCAAAGGGCAGGGTGGCGGGCCAGGCTGTCGCAAAATCGCGCCAGAACGGCGTGCAGGGAGAGGCGCATGGCCGAAAAGACCATGGAATTGACCGGTGGCTGCGAATGCCGCGCGGTGCGTTACCGCCTCAAGGGCCCGGCGATACGTACGGTGCATTGCCATTGCGAGATGTGTCGCAAGGGTCACGGCGCGCTGTTCGCCAGCCATTCGCGGTTCGCCAAGGACCGCTTTACGCTGGAAGCGGGCGCGGAGAGCTTGCGCGCCTACGAGAGCTCGCCGGGCATTCGCCGCTCGTTCTGCTCAGCCTGCGGCTCGCAACTTTTTTTTGAGCGCGTCGCGCGCCCGGAGATCATCTCGATCACCACGGGCACGCTCGATGCCGAGCTGATGCCCGGCCATCCGCCCGGGAGCGAGCGCCATGTTTTCGTGGCGTCGAAGGCGCCCTGGGAGGAGGTCGCCGACGATCTGCCGCGCGACAACGAGCATCCCCCGGAGCCCCCGGCATGAGTGCGGAACGGGGGTTCGCGGGCGGCTGCCTGTGCGGCGCGGTGCGCTATCGCGTGACCGGAGTACCGTTCGAGACCTATCACTGCCATTGCGGCATGTGCCGACGCATGCAGGGCGCGGCGTTCGGGACCTATTCGATTTGGCCGACGGAGCGCTTCACGCTCGATCGGGGCGCGGACGCCCTGGACAGCCATGAATGCTCGCCCGGCTCGAAGCGTCACTTCTGCCGGACCTGCGGCTGCAACGTACTGGCCTGGAACGACAGCGATCCGGGCAAGGTCTGGGTCGTGACGCCGACGCTCGACGGCGGCGCCGACCCCGGCGGACTGGATGCGGCGTACCATATTTTTGTCGGCCACAAGGCGGCGTGGTACGAAATCGCAGACGAGTTGCCCCAATGGTACGAATGGGAGGAGACGACATGAGCGAGACGGGCAATTCTCGCCTGACCGGCGGCTGCTTTTGCGGCGCGGTGCGTTATTCGGTCCAGGGCCCAGCGCGCGAAACCTATCACTGCCACTGCACCATCTGCCGCAAGACCCATGGCGCCGTGATGCTGACCTGTTCGGCCTTTGCCAAGGGAGGCTTCGTGGTCGAAAAGGGCGCGGACGAGGTGGCAACCTACGACAGCTCGGAAAAAATCCATCGCAGTTTCTGCTCCCACTGCGGCTGTCATTTGTGGGACATGGAAGAAGGCGAGGAGGACGTGGTGATGATCGCGACCGGCGCGCTCGACCACGGCCAGCATCCCGGCCATGTGGGGTTGCCCCGGCATATTTACGCGAACGCGAAAATTCCCTGGTATATCATCGCCGACGGCGCCGAGCAGGAGCCCGGGCCCGACCCGGTGCCCGAGGTGGTGGCGCCCGGCACCTTCCCGCTCTATGGCGGCTGCCAGTGCGGCACGGTGCGCTACCGGCTCGACGGGCCGGCGAAGGAAACCTATCACTGTCATTGCGAGATGTGCCGCAAGCTCCACGGCGCGGTGGTGACCACCTTTTCCTACATCAAGCGCGAATTGATCGCGATCGAGCAGGGGCGCGAAAACCTGGGCCTGATCGACAGCTCGCCGCCCAATCACCGGATGTTCTGCAAGACCTGCGGCTGTCCGCTGTTCAGCGACGACGAACGCGAGCCGGAGTATTTTTGGTTCTCGCCCGCGACGCTCGACGGCGGTGCCAACCCGGCCCCGGCCCCGGGCCAGGCGGTGCGCCATATCTTTGCAGCCCACAGAATGCCGTGGTTCGAGATCACCGACGGTGCCCCGCAATCCGACGATTTTTAGAGAAGGCGCAGGCATGAGCGATTTCGAGCGAACAGGGGGCTGCTTTTGCGGCTCGGTGCGTTACAGCTTCACCGCACCCGCGCTGGAGACCCACCACTGCCATTGCCAGATGTGCCGCAAGGTACACGGCGCGCTGTTCGGGACCTTCTCGGTGATCCTGAAGGACTATTTCACCGTGGAGCAGGGCGCGGACAACCTGGTGCCGTTCCAGAGCTCGGAACGGCTGCACCGCAATTTCTGCAAGACCTGTGGCTGCCACCTGTTCGACGAGCTCGAACAGACCACCAGCGCGGTCGAGCTCGCCACGGGCACGATCGACGACGGTGCCCATCCCGGCCACCCGGAAGTGACCCGGCGCCATATCTTCGTCGGCTCGAAGGTGCCGTGGTACGCCATCGAGGATGGCCTGCCCCGGCACGAGAAATTCTAGGCCCCGCGGCCCCGCGGTCCGGAAGGAAGGCAGAGATGAGTGATTTCAAACGAACCGGCGGCTGCCAGTGCGGTGCGGTGCGCTATACGATCCGCGAACCCGCGCAGGAGACGGCGCATTGCTGGTGCGGCATGTGCCGCAAGATCCACGGCGCGGTCATGGTGACGCTTTCCACCGTCGCGCGCGCCAGCTTTAGTGTGGACAAGGGCGCGGACAATCTCGGGCGGTTCGACAGCTCGCCTCCGGTCCACCGGCGCTTCTGCAAGAGCTGCGGCTGTCACCTGTTCATCGAGATGGACGACGCGCCGAACCTGCTCGAGGTTGCGACGGGCACGATCGACGATGGCGCCCATCCTGGCCACGCAGCGGACAAGCTGAGCCATGCCTGGACCGGCTCGAAGGTGGGCTGGCTGGAGATTCCCGACGACGGCCTCGTGCGCTTTGATAAGCAAGGGCCCGGGGGGTGAGCACACTCTCCCTGACTGGTATTGCTTTTGCGGTACGGTGCGCTACTGGGTTACCAAGCCGGCGGAGCGAACCTTCCACTGTCATTGCGAGATGTACCGCAAGCTTCACGGCGCCATCTTCGTGACCTTCTCGACCGTGCCCGAGGATGGTTTCGCCATCGAGCAGGGCGAAGAAAAGATCGGGCGGTTCGAGAGCTCTGCATTGATGAGTCGTCCGCTCTGCACGGGCTGCGGCTGCCAGCTCTATTCCCAGTGGAGCCCCGCGCCGGGGCTGTCTATCTCGCGACGGGCACGCTCGATGAAGGGGCGTTTCCGGGCCCCGGGAGCG
>CAVOEB010000077.1:0-12105 GCA_963694715.1 Alphaproteobacteria bacterium
ACACCTAGCGTCACTGAACTACGGCAATTGCTCGGGTGTGGCGAAGGCGTGCATGGTTGTCATGTGCAGCACCAGCATCCAGGGATTGATCGCCGGAGCGATGCCCGTGTTGAGCAGATCGACACCGCTTAGTGGCAGACGAATCGGCGCCCAAAGTTGTTCGGTCAATGTGCGCAAGATGCGTCGTTCGTTAGACCAGGGAAAGGTGAGGAAACAGGTCTGCGGTCCGTAGCCTCGATAGAGATGCCGATTGGCAGGACTGACCATGAGCACCAGCTCTTCGTCCCGGGGCAGGCGGCGGTCCATTTCGGGGATCAGGTGGGTCCAGAACTGAACCGGGCCCGTCGGCTCCTAGGGGATGTCGTTCAACAAGTTAAGCGCGGCGCGCACGGGAGCAGCTCTGGACACTCGATCGGCGCGGCTCAGAATTTCCGCCGACCGATGAGATCGCTCTCCATCTGCGTCATGCGCAGGTACTGGGCGAGCATGTGCATGATCGACTGGTGCGTATCCTCGACGATGCCGTAATTATCGCCCTTCACATGCAGATGGATGGCCGCCAATTCCGCCGAGCCGCCGCCGGAAAAGCCGGTCAGGGCGATGCTGGTTACGTCGTTTTCACGTGCCCAGGCCAGTGCGCGCACGACATTTTCCGAATCCCCGGACGAGCTGATAGTCAATAGTAGATCGCCGGCGCGCGCCGCTGTCCTGAGCTGGTAAACGAACACGTCCTCGTAGGCGATGTCGTTGGCGATCGCGGTGATAATCTCGAGATTGGAACTCAGGCTCATGACCCGCGGCAGTACGCCGGTATCGGTCTGGATGCCCTTTGAAAAATCGCATAACAGGTGGTTCGCGATTGCTGCGGAGCCGCCGTTTCCGCATGTGAACAGCCAGGCACCGCGGTCGAAGGCGGCCGCCAGCGCTTCGCCGGCGCGGGCCAGCGCACCGCGGTTGATCGACCCGCCGGCCTGTGCCAGCTGATCGACATAGGCGTCGCAATAAGAGCCGATCGAATCGTGCGGTCGGTCGGGAAATGTCACGGCAACTCCATTCTGCTTTAGGGAGGCAAAATATTCATGTAGGTCGGCTTGCGTCCGGGCACAAGAAAACCGTCAAGCCGGGCTAAGGGCGAGCCCGTCGAGTTCGTTTAGCAAGACATCGAGTCCGCGGCCCACGACAACGTCGAAGTCGGTAGCGACCAGCGCGCGGGCTTCGTCAACGTCGCGGCTGCCGTACCCCGTCGGCATCAACCAGCCGCGTGCGAGGCCCGCGCGCTTGCCCGCCTCGATGTCACTGACCGAATCGCCCGCTATCCAGCTTGCCTTGAGCGCGATGCCCAGGTCGTCGGCGGCGCGAAGCAACATGCCGGAGTTGGGCTTGCGCCAGGGCGGATCGTCGCCAGGTTCGGGTTGGAGCGCGCCCGGCAGGTGCGGACAGGCATAGATCGCGTCCAGTCGCCCACCCGCGTCGGCCAGGGCCTGGTCCACGCTCGCTTGGACGGCTGCAAAACCGTCCCACCCGAAGTAACCCCGGCCGATGCCCGATTGATTGGTCACCAGGACGACCGGAATGCCGCGCCTGTTGGCCGCCGCGACCAGCGGGCCGGCGGTTTTGATCAGGCGCACCTCGGCGGGGTCGTGAAGGTAATGCACCAACTCGATGACCGTGCCGTCTCGGTCGAGGAACAGTGCGCCTCGATCGGCTGCCGATAGTGGCGCGGCGCGCGGCTCACGCCAGATGCCGTCGGCGTCGATCGGATGGCGGCCAGGCGCGGCCGTTGCAACGCGTTCCGGGTTCACGCGGCGACCTTCCTACGTCCTGACCTCGCCGCATTCGATGGCGTCTCGGTACCAAGCGTAGGTCAGCCGCAGCCCCTCTTCCAGCCCGATCGAGGCGCGCCACCCGGCCGCGGCGAGGGCCGAGACGTCGAGCAGCTTGCGCGGTGTCCCATCGGGTTTACTTGCATCGAAAGCAAGACGGCCCTCAAATCCCACTGCCCGGCAGATAATCTCGGCGAGTTCGCGGATCGTTACGTCTTTCCCGGTTCCGATATTGACGTGCGGCGCGTCGGAATAATTCGTCATGAGATGAACCAGGGCGTCGGCCGCGTCGTCGACATAGAGAAGTTCGCGTCGCGGCCGGCCGCTGCCCCAGATTTCCATCGATGGATCCCCATTGAGTCGGGCACGGCAGGCCTTCGCGATCAAGGCGGGCACGACATGGCTCGAAGTCAGGTCGAAATTGTCACCCGCACCGTATAGGTTCGTCGGCATTGCCGAAATGAAATCACAGCCATACTGGTGTCGATAGGCTTGGCACAGCTTGATCCCGGCGATTTTGGCCAAGGCATACCACTCGTTGGTCGGCTCGAGTGGACCCGTCATCAGATCGCCTTCGCGAATCGGCTGAGGTGCGAATTTGGGATAAATACAGGACGAGCCCAACAGCAGGAGCTTTTCGACCCCAAGTCGATAGGACGCCTCGACAACGTTGGCCTCGATCATCAGGTTGTCGTAAATGAATTCTGCGGGGCGTGTATTGTTTGCTTGGATTCCGCCGACCCGGGCGGCTGCGAGAAACACCGCCTGCGGCTGTGATTCGGCCATCCAGCCCTCGACCTCGACCTGGCGGCGAAGGTCGATGGGTTCTTCGGGTCCGGTCAAAAGGTTGCAACCCTCGCGCTCGAGGCGGCGCATCAGCGCCCCCCCGACCATGCCGCGGTGCCCGGCAACCCAGACCCGCTTTCCCCCAAGCGGGTAGAGAACTGTCATGGGGTCAACTTTCGCCGTTGCGCGGCAATTCGTGATTCATCGCCGCTAAATCCGCGCTGACCATGTCGGCGACGAGTTCACGAAAGTTCGTACGGTGTTGCCAGCCCAGTACGCGCTTTGCCTTGCTTGGGTCGCCGAGCAGGTGATCGACTTCGGTGGGGCGAAAATAGCGTGGATCGACCTCGACCAGAACCTCGCCCGTCTTGGCGTCGGTTCCCTTTTCGTCGAGCTCAGTGCCCCGCCACTCAATGGTTCGGCCCACTTCGGCGAAGGCCAGCTCGACGAACTCGCGAACGCTGTGGCATTCGCCGGTCGCCAGCACATAGTCGTCGGGCGAGGGTTGCTGCAGGATCAACCACATGCCCTCGACATAGTCGCGGGCATGCCCCCAGTCCCGCTCCGCGTCGAGGTTGCCCAGATAGAGCCGATCCTGACGGCCAAGCTCGATGGCCGCGACGGCCCGTACGATCTTGCGGGTGACGAAGGTCTCGCCGCGGGTCGGCCCTTCATGGTTGAACAGGATGCCGTTTGAGGCATGAAGTCCATACGCCTCGCGGTAATTGACCGTGATCCAGTAGGCGTAGAGTTTTGCGACTGCGTAGGGGCTGCGCGGTTGAAACGGGGTTGTTTCGCTTTGGGGCGATTCGGCGACCTTGCCGTATAGCTCCGAGGTTGAAGCCTGGTAAAACCGCGACCGTTCGCTCAGCTTGAGGATACGCATGGCTTCGAGCAGGCGCAGGGTGCCCAAGGCATCCGAATTCGCCGTGTATTCCGGTGTCTCAAAACTCACCTGGACATGGCTTTGGGCGGCAAGATTGTAAATCTCTGTTGGCTGAATTTCCTGCATCAGGCGGATCAGGTTGGTCGCGTCCGTCAGATCGCCGTAATGCAGGTGAAAGCGAACCTCTTCGTCATGCGGATCGTGATAGAGGTGATCGACCCGGCCGGTGTTGAACGACGAAGAGCGTCGCTTGATGCCGTGAACCTCGTAGTCCTTGCCGAGTAGCATTTCGGCCAGGTAGGCGCCATCCTGACCGGTGACGCCGGTGATCAATGCAATGTTGCGGGCCATAATTCTCCGTTTTCGTTTGGGGGGCGGCGCACACTAGAGACCACAACAGCTACCGCACAGCGGGGTGAATCCGCCGTGCAAATCCATCGTCTTGCAACCCGTGGGTTGCCGGAGGGGTTGAGGTCGAACCATCATCCTCCGGGATCGCGCACTGCCCGGACCCGTCCGGGAGCCGCCGCCGGCTACTCCCGACGATTAAATTATAACCTCTTGATTCATTTTGTCTTATGCGTATCTGAACTATGAGTTCTGGGTCTGATCCGCAGTCGCCCGGGTAAGTGTGACGCCGGTCATCGGGGTCGGGGACCAATTTGCGCCCCCGTCTGGCCCCCGGCCCGGTCCGGCGCATACTGGGTCGGCGTGGCAGGGGAGCAGGGAGCAATGCGTGATTTTCAAGCTGGCGGGCGCTCGCCAGCCTTCGGCGCCGAGGGCATGGTGGCCACGTCGCACCCGGCGGCGAGCCTGGCCGGCCTCGATACCTTGCGTGCCGGCGGCAACGCGATGGATGCGGCGATCGCGGCGGTGGCCGTGCTGGCTGTGGTTGAGCCCCAGTCGACGGGCATCGGCGGCGATGCGTTTTGCCTGTTCAGCCCGAAAGGCGGGCCGGATGTTTTGGCCTATAACGGTTCGGGCCGTGCGCCCGGCGCAGCCGATGCGGATGCGCTATGCGCCGCCGGCCATGAGGCGATCGACCCCGACAGCCCCCATGCGGTTACCGTGCCTGGCGCGGTCGATGCCTGGGTCCAGCTTGCCGCAGATCATGGCCGGTTGAGGCTCGATCAGCTGCTCGCGCCCGCCATCGCAATGGCCGAGGAGGGCGCGCCCGTCCATCCCCGCGTCGCCTACGACTGGGCGCGCAGCCGCGACAGGCTCGCCCGGCATGCGGCCAGCGCAGAACTCTTTCTGCCCGATGGCCGGGCTCCCGCGCCGGGCGCGCGCCACCGCCAGCCCGCTCTGGCGCAGACCCTGAGGCGCATCGCAAACCAGGGGCGCGGCGGGTTTTATGACGGGCCGGTGGCGGCCGACATGGTCGCGGCGCTTGCCGCCGAGGGTGGGGTCCATACGGAAGAAGATTTTGCGGCCGCGGCGGGTGCCTATGTAGAGCCCGTGCGCACCGCTTATCGTGGCTACGAGGTCGTCGAGTGTCCGCCCAATGGCCAAGGCCTGGTCGTCCTCCAGATGCTCAACCTGCTCAAGGGGTTCGATCTCGCCGGTCTTGATCCGCTGGGCCCCGAACGCTTTCACCTTGCGGGCGAGGCGGCGCGCCTCGCCTATCGCGACCGCAACGCGCTGATCGCCGATCCCGACGCCTATTCCGTGCCCGTGGCCGATGTCCTGAGCGAGCGTTACGCCGCCGATCTACGCGCCCTGATCGCGCCCGAGCGCCGGCTTGCGACCCTGCCGCCGGCGGGTGCAACCCGCCCGGCGGATACGGTTTACCTCTGTGCCGTCGATGTTGAGCGCAATGCCGTGTCCTTCATCAACAGCCTGTTTCACAGCTTCGGCAGCGCTATCCTGGCGCCCGCCTCGGGCGTCATGCTGCATAACCGGGGCGCGGGGTTTTCTCTTGAGCCCGGCCATCCCAACCGGCTCGCTCCGGGCAAGCGGCCGCTCCATACGATCATCCCCGGCATGCTGCTCGAGGGCGATCGGACAATCATGCCCTTCGGCGTCATGGGCGGGCATTTCCAGCCCGTGGGCAACGTCCATTTCCTGACCAACCTGATCGACTACGGCCTGGACCCCCAGGCCGCGCTCGATCTTGCCCGTGGCTTTTGCACTGAAGAGGCCTACGAGCTCGAGCAGGGCGTGCCCGAGGCCACGGCCCAGACGCTCGCGACGTTGGGTCACCGGGTGGTGCCGGCCGACGAACCTCTGGGCGGCGGGCAGGCCATTCGTATAGACTGGCAGACCGGTGTTCTTATCGGCGGCTCCGATCCCCGCAAGGACGGCTGCGCGCTGGGTTATTGAGTTTGCACATAACAACAGGAAGATAACCATGTTCGAACGTTTCAACCCCGACACCATCATGGAGCCCTACGGCGGCGCTTACAGCCACGGGCTGGTGATCCCGCCCGGCGCTTCCCTGATGTTCGTCTCGGGTCAGATCGGCGAGGCGCGTGATGCCACCACCCTCGACGGCATCGAAGCCCAGAGCCGGCAAGTTTGGGAAAATATCCAGGCAGTGCTCGAAGCCGGCGGCTTCGCACTGGATGACATCGTCAAGATCACGAGTTACGTCGCTCGGCGCGGCGATTATCCGGCCTACGCCGCGACACGCCGCGAGTTCCTCGGCGACCTCAAGCCCGCCATGACCGGCATCATCGTCGAGTTGGCGGAAGAAGAACTGCTCGTCGAGGTCGACGTGATCGCCGCAAAAATGCCCTGAGCGGGCGATCGGGCCCGCTCAAGCGGGGTAGCAGCCGACCTGGATGGCGCGCCGGCGCACGAGCGCGAAGACCATATCGATCAGGGGCGTGGGCGTATCCGTGAGCCGACCCAGTTCGGCCACGGCGCCGACCAGGGCATCGAGTTCCATTGGGCGGCCCGATTCGAGGTCTTGAAGCATCGAGGTCTTGAACGCGCCGATGCCCTCGGCGCCGGCGATACGCTTGGCCATGGAGATTGGCATGGTCACGCCCAGCGCGTTCGCGACCGTCTCGCCCTCGCGCATCATCGCCTCGGCGACCGCCCGGCAACCCGGGTCGGCCAGAAAATCGCCCAGCGTGGAGCCGGTCAGCGCGCTTAAGGGGTTGAACGTAAGGTTGCCCCACAGTTTGACCCAGATATCGGTGCGGATATCCGGGCGCACCGGCGCCTTGAAGCCCGCGCCGACAAGCGCCTCGTTAAGAGCGAGGATGCGCGGCGAGCGGCTGCCATCGGGCTCGCCGATAGGCATTTTGTTACCCGATTTGTGGGTGTAAACGTCGATCAGGCCGGGCGCGGCAATCGCGACGGCGGGGTAGAGCACACTGCCGATCGCGCGTTCCGGTCCGATCCGGTCCCACAGTTGCCCCTGCGGATCGACCGAGGCAAGCTGCTGTCCCTCCCGCGGCCCGCCGAATTTGTAGAAGTACCACCAGGGTACGCCGTTCTGTGCCGTGACCACGAACGTCTCCGGGCCCAAAAGCGGCTGCATCACTTCGCAGATGCCCGTGGCGGCGGTTGCCTTGACCGCGAGAATCACGCCGTCCTGCGGGCCGAGTTCGGCCGCGTCGTCGGTCGCGGGAATAGCAAAGCGGCGGGTGGCCCCGTTCTCGATCAATCCCAGCCCCTGTTCGCGGATCGCGCTCAAATGCTCGCCCCGCGCGATCAAGCTGACCTCGTGGCCGGCCTCGAACAGCCCTGCGCCGATCAGCCCGCCGATCGCGCCGGCGCCAACGATGGTGAGCTTCATGGTTCTAATCCTAACTGCTCTGCGAGGCCGATGCGTTGAAATTTTCCCGTCGGGCCGGTAGGAATGCTGTCCAGGATAAGGATGCGGCGCGGGACTTTGAAGTCCGCAAGCCGCTCAGCCAAAAAGCTGCGGAGTTCTGCGGGCTCGGCCTCGGCGCCTTCGCGCAGCACCACCGCCGCCGCAACGTCCTGGCCGAGCGCTTTGTGGGCCAGCGCGAAGGTCACGGCCTGGCCTACTGCCGGGTGTTGCGCCAGCGCCTCGTCGACCTCGCGGGGCGATATCTTCTCGCCGCCCCGGTTGATGATCTCCTTGAGCCGGCCCGTCAGCATCAGGTAGCCCTCGGCGTCGAGCCGGCCGAGATCGCCCGTGCGGAACCAGCGGCCGGTAAACGCCGCTTTGTTGGCCTCTTCGTTGTGCTCGTAGCCCCGGGTCACGTTGGCGCCGCGAATCGCCACCTCGCCGACCTCGCCTGCGGTCAGGGGGTTGCCGTTCTCGCCTAGTATAGCAATCTCCGGTCCGGCCGCCGGGCCCACGCTGCCCGGTTTGCGTGCGCCGGGGGGCAACGGGTTGCAGGCCATCTGGTGGGCCGCTTCGGTCATGCCGTAGGCCTCGACGACCGGCGCGTCGAACACGGTTTCGAGTTCGGCCATCACGGGCGCGGGCAGGGCTGCCGACGACGAACGCAGAAAGCGTAATTTGGTTGCTGCGATGGTCTCCCGGTTGCGCGCCGCGCGGGCCAGCATCGCCTGGTGCATGGTTGGCACGGCGGTAATCCAGCTGGGCTCCGCCTCGGCCATCCATCCGAACAGCTTGAGTGCGTTGAACCCCGGGCTGCAGATCACGGTGCTGGCGGCGGCAAACGAGGCGAGCACTGCGGCGATCAGCCCGTGAATATGAAACAGCGGCATGATGCTGAGGCAGCGATCCTCGGGCACGAGCTTCAGTGTAGTCGCGATATTATGGGCCGACGCGCACAGGTTAGCACCGCTCAGCGGCACCAGCTTGGGCCGCGAAGTGGTGCCCGAGGTGTGCAGTAAAAGCGCCGTATCGTCCGCCGACGGTGCGCCGTCCGGGGCGGGCGGGCCAATCGTCGGCATTTCGAGGGCAAGGCCGCCGGGGCGGCTTGGTTCGGTCTTGAGTGTTGCGATCGGGATATCGAGGGCGGCCGCCACGGGGCCGGCGGGCCCGCTATCTCCCTCAGCCAGGATCAGGGCATCGGCTCCCAAATCAGAAAGATAGAACTCCAGCTCCTCGGCGCGGTAGCCCGGGTTGAGCGGGGCGACGGCGGCGTTTGCGGCAAGCGCAAAAACCGTGGCGGCAAGCGGTGCCCCGTTCGCCATGACCACGGCGAGGCGCGTTTCGGCACCGTAACCCGCCCGGCGCAGCGCGCTACCGGTTTCCTCGACGAGTTCGCCGAGCGCCCCATACGCGATCGGCGTCGTCTGCGGCATGGCGAGCGCGACGTGCGAGCGGTTTGCGGCTGCCGCATGCGCGATTAGCGCGCGCACGGTGTCTGGCTGTGTCACGGCCTTGTCCCTGTCGATTCATGCGCCGTGACTTTCCGCAACCGGGGCGGAAGCGTCCCGTACGCACCTGTCGATTAGGTTAAAGTGTGTTCTGCCCGGCAAACCAGGTCAAATTTCTTCAGCCGAAAGTAACATAGGTGTGATCAGGCGGCGACGTCGAGGGGGTCGAGAAAGTCGTAGAGGTAGGTGGCGCCGCGTTCGGTTGCCGCCTGGTAGGCAGCGAAGCCCTGCTCGTGGGTGGCGTCGAACATGGGGTGGTCGAGGCCCCGGTTCGACTGGGAGATCAACGGGGTCATGAAGGGAACGGAAAAACTCTGGATGACTGCTCCGGCCCGGGCCCGCGCGCGGTTCTGCTTCTCGTTGGCCGCGTTCTCCATCTCCGGAACATAGCGGGCCAGCTCGCGAAACGGCCGCTCGGTGGCACGGCTGCGGGCTTGCTGCTCGGCGCGCCCCGGGATCGCGGACGGCGGCGCAATCGGCTGCACCGGTGCGCTTTGGCGTGGTGCGTCGGCGGCTCCACCCGGCACCGGGCTGGGCGGAGCGCTGATCGTGGAAGGTATTGTCGAAGCGACCGAAACCATGCCGACCAATTCGTCCTGTTTATTTTTCCCTGCGGCATTACTGCGCAGGGTCTCTCCAAGACAGGAATATGTATGTCAATTCGTATGCAATAGTAAAGATATCTATAATTTATTAAATAATATTTACTATGACATAGTATTAATATAGAGACATAAAGAACAGCATAATTATCTATGCCACACTAGAAATTTAAATCGATTGTTCGGGCCGCTTCTTCTGGTACCCTTCTCTCTTTGTCTACCCCTACTTGAAGAGGGTTATAAGAAATGCTCAGCGTGACATCGTCCCAGATCGACCGCAACGACCTCGAATCTTACTGGATGCCGTTTACGGCGAATCGCGCCTTCAAGGCGGCCCCGCGGCTGTTCGCCGGGGCCAAGGACATGCACTACACCACCCCCGAGGGGCGCCAGGTGCTCGACGGCATGTCGGGGCTGTGGTGCACCAACGCGGGCCACTGCCGCGACCGCATTGTCGAGGCGATCCAGGCCCAGGCGGCCGAGATGGACTATGCGCCGGCCTTCCAGGTGGGCCACCCGAAAAACTTCGAACTCGCCTCGAGGTTGGCCATGCTGCTGCCCGGCGATATCGACTACGTGTTCTATACCAATTCCGGCTCCGAATCGGTTGATACCGCGCTCAAGATGGCGTTGGCCTACCACCGCGCACGGGGCAAGGGCCACCGCCAGCGCCTGATCGGACGAGTCCGCGGCTATCATGGCGTTGGCTTCGGCGGCGTCTCCGTGGGCGGCATGGTCGCCAACCGTAAGCATTGGGGAACGCTGTTGCCGGGCGTCGATCATCTACCCCACACCTACAACCGCGACGAGATGGCGTTCAGCCGCGGCCAGCCGGAATGGGGCGCGCATCTCGCCGATGCGCTCGAGGATATAGTCAACTTGCATGACGCATCGACCATTGCCGCGGTGATCGTCGAGCCCGTCGCCTGCTCGACGGGCGTTCTGGTGCCGCCTGTGGGCTATCTTGAACGGCTGCGCGAGATTTGTGATGCCCACGGTATCCTGCTCATCTTCGACGAGGTGATTACTGGGTTCGGCCGCCTCGGCGCGCCCTTTGCCGCAGAATATTTCAATGTTCTGCCCGACCTCATGACCTCGGCCAAGGGGCTGACCAGCGGTACGGTGCCGATGGGCGCGGTCTATGCTCGCCAGCATGTCTACGACACCATCGTTAATTCCTCGCCCGAGGGAGCGATTGAGCTTTTCCACGGCTACACCTATTCGGGCCATCCGCTGGCCTGCGCCGCGGCGCTCGCCGCGCTGGATCTCTACGAGGAAGAAGGCCTCTTCACCCGAGCCGGCGAGCTGGCCGAGTACTGGGCCGACGGGGTCCACAGCCTCAGGGACAAGCCCCATGTTGTCGATGTGCGAAACATCGGCCTGATCGGGGCGATCGAACTTGAGCCGTTGCCCGGCAAGCCCAGCGCGCGGGCGCTCGACGGTTTCGCCCGTGCCTTCGAGAAAGGGCTGCTCGTGCGCACCACAGGCGATACTATTGCGCTCTCCCCGCCGCTTATCATTTCGAAAGCGCAAATCGACGAAATTTTTGGAATCCTCGCCGAAGTGCTCGACGAGATCGCCTAACCCCTTGTTCGAGAGGGCCTTCGGCCGTTAATCATTCGCTCCGCGGCAGCCGGCCGCGGCAAGCGTGAAGCGCGCGCTCTGCCTTGCCTTCAGCCTTTCTTAACTCGCCGAAACTATTAGTAGGGTGTTGCTCTTGGGTGGCGTCCCTTGAGCCGAATTCTAGGCCGTCGATCTGGCCGGACTGAAAGCGGTGAAAACGGAGGGAATGGGAGCCAGGTAAGGATCCACTCGATGCACGGCCCCGAACAAGAGTTGGAGCGCCTTCGCTTCGCTATCGCCGCGCCGGGTGATGCCGTGTACGACTGGGACGTTGCCAGCGGCCGCATCACCTGGTCGGAGAATGCCCATCGCCTCCTAGCGTAAATTTCCAGGTTTCTGGTGTCTTGCCGCAGCTCGGCGGTTACTCCATCGCGCCGTCCTTGCGCGCGATCTCGTCGAGCCGGCGTTGCATGGCATCCAGCCGCGTCTTGAGATCCTCGATATCGTCGTCCGCTACCGCCTCGCGGGGCGTCTCGCCCGCGCCGGGCATCTCGCTCGGCTCCGCTTGAGCACCGTTGGTTGCGCCCTCGGCCGGTCCATTGGGCCCGAACGTGTTGAACGCGTTCTGGATCATCGCCAGGTTCTGGCGGCCCATCTCCTCGAATTGATTGAACGGAAAGAGGCCGCCGAACGCCTCCTTCACGGCGCCGCGCATCTGCTGCTGGTTGCGCGTGAAATTATCCATGCTGATCTCGAGATAGCGGGGCAGAAATGCCTGCAGGCTGTCGTCGTAGAAGCGGATGACTTGACGCAGGAAGCTGATCGGCAGCAGGTTCTGGCCCTTTGCCTCCTCCTCGACGAGGATCTGGGTCAGCACGGCGCGCGTGATTTCCTTGCCGGTCTTCGCGTCGAAGACCTGAAATTCTACGCCGTCCTTGACCATCTGACACAGGCGATCGAGCGTCACGTAGCTGCTTGTCACCGTATTATAGAGCCGCCGGTTGGCGTATTTCTTGATGGTGATCGGCTTGCCGGCTGGCTCGGAGGATTGCTTCATGTCGCCGTATCCTTCCCCTAAGGGCCCAAATTTTGGCAGAAAATGCTGCAGCGCGCAAATCCGATGCTGCAGCGCCAGATAGCATGCCCTGACCGGCTGCGGGCCGTAGCCACG
>CAVOEB010000078.1:0-10682 GCA_963694715.1 Alphaproteobacteria bacterium
GTGACTTTGTTTTTGATCCCCTGCATTACCTTGCCCTGTTGGAACAGAAGGTCGGGGCACTCGATCAGGCAGCGCCATTGCAGGGTTGGTCGCTGCCGATTGAGTTCGCGACGCTGCGCCGGTTACTGGAAGCCCGGCTGAGCCAGAAGAACCGCTGTGCCGACGGCAAGCGGGAGTACGTGCAGATCCTGCGGCTGATCGAGACCTTTCCCCTGGCCCTTGTCCATGGCGCGGTACGCGATGCCCTGCGGTTCGGCGCGATCAGCTATGACGCGGTCAAGCATCTGGCGCTGTGCCCGATCCAGAAGCGGCCGGCGAGACTTGATCTGGCTCGCTATCCGCATCTGGCGCTGACCGCCGTGGCGGCGACATCGGCGTCCAGCTATATGAGCCTGTTGTCGGGAGCCCCGGCATGACCGCCGCGCCAGCGAAACGTCCGAACTGCTCCTCCAGCATCACCTGAAGAAGCTGAGGTTGCGAACCGTGCTCCGGGAGTATGAGAAGCTGGCCCGGCAATGCGCGACCGAGAATGTCGATCATGTCCGCTATCTGGCGAGGCTGATCGAACTGGAACTGATCGATCGCGAGGCGCACATGGTCGACCGGCGCATCAAGGCGGCCAAGTTCCCCGCCATCAAAAGCCTGGAGAGCTTCGACATCGATGCAATCCCCACGCTCAATAAAAAACTGGTCCTGGACCTGGCCCGTTCGGCGTTCGTTGATCGCCGCGAGAACATCATCGCGTTGGGCCCCAGCGGTGTCGGCAAGACCCATGTCGCCATCGGCATTGGCTTGGCGGCCCGCCAACATGGCATCAAAACCCGCTTCGCCACCGTCGCCGCCATCGTTCATGAACTCATCGAGGCCCGTGACGACAAACGCCTCCTGCGTTTGCAAAGGCAACTCGCTAGCCACGAGTTGCTGATCATTGACGAACTGGGCTTTGTCCCGCTGTCCAAGACCGGCGCCGAATTGTTGTTCGAACTCATCAGCCAGCGCTATGAACGCGGCGCAACCATCATCACCTCGAACCTGCCGTTCGACGAATGGACCGCCACGTTCGACGAGGAACGCCTGACCGGAGCGCTTCTCGACCGCCTAACCCACCACGTCCACATCCTGGAGATGAACAGCCAATCCTACCGCCTCGCACAAAGCCGATCGAAGCGAAAACGCTGAACCAGGATCAAGACCAAATATGAGAAGGGCCCCGATCGAGGCCCTTCTCATATCAACCACGACTGGCCGGCTTTTGCACCAATATCGTGGCCGGTTTTGTCACCGATATTGACAGGAAGCCAGCCTAGGGCTTTCGATATCGCCGATGCTCGACCACCGTCCCGATAAGCTTGTCGTCAATTTCAGTCTTTAGATCGAGAGTTGGCCAGTCCAGATTGCTAGCAACCAACTGAGCAGGGGTTGCTCCGGCCATCTGGGCGCCGATCTCGCGATAGCGTCGCAACACAGCCTTCACCGAACCGTGTATCCATCCAACTATGAAATCTCCCGGCCTGGGCTCGACGGCCGGATCGGCGATGATCCGATCGCCTGGAGCGAACTCTGGCGCCATCGCCTCGTCCTCGATTTCTATGGCAAAAGCATTCGGTCCGAGTTTGCGGTCACTCGGAAGCTCTGGCCCGCCAGGCTCAATGCGGTCGGCAGCATTCGGCCAATGAGCGGCGGTCACGAGGTCGATAAGCGGCACAGAGACTATTTCAGACTCGGCGTCGACATCGGCCTCACCCCGGCCGGTCGTCAGCCACTCGATCCTAACGCCCAGAATATCAGCAACGCCTTCCAGCTTCGCTGTGCCGGGGTTCGTATCGCCGCCTTCCCATTGCGCAACGGCCGCGCGAGAGATGCCGAAGCGATCAGCAACCTTTTTCTGGCTCAGACCCTTGGCCAGCCGCGCTTGCCGGATACGCCGTCCCATTTTCATTTGAGCAGCATGCAAAAAACTCTTGCGGGAGTCACTAAATACAAGATCGGATCCGGTCGGAAACAATGGAGCATTGTCGGGTGGCAACCACGCGAGCGGTACCGGCCGGCGTGGTTGGCTCTTCGAGCGCTTTCTCGAATAGCTGGGCAGCCTGATAGAGCTGCAGAGGGTGATGGTGGATATAACGCATCGTTGATCTGATCCGCTCGTGTCCCGGCAGGAGCCGGACAACCTCGATGTTCACGCCTGAGGCGATTAGCGTGGACGCGAAGTTGTGCCGCAAGCCATGGAGAGGGGTATGTTCGATCTCGGCACATCTCAGAACACGTGCCCAAACTCGGATCCTGGTGCAGTAGGTTCTGTGGTGGCGGCCTGTCGAGAATACGAAAGGACAGCCTTCCCGCCGATCAACACTTTCAAGAACGCGCAGGGCAGCGCCATTCAGATAAGCGGTTTGCAAACGCTGTGTCTTTCCAACGGTTATGCGGACCGTGCTCTTGGCCAGATCGAGGTCCGATCACTGCAAACGCACCACCTCGCCGCTGCGCCGTCCCGTATAGATTAGAAAGCGAATCATGGCGGCCATCAGGCGATGGAGCTCTTGGTCGAGGGCGCCCTCGATTCGTCGAACCTCTTTCGCACTCAAGATGATGTCGTGTGGTGGAGGCGGCCGTACTCCTGTCAATTTCTGAGCGGGGGAACTCTGCAATAGTTCCCATCGGATCGCGCTTTCGAACAAGTTGCGAATGGTCGTGCAAAGTAAATTGGTGGAAGACGCTGCCTGCCGCTGGCCAACCTGAGCCTTGATCTTTTCCAGATCCTCCAATGTGACATCCGAGGTTCGATATCGGCCGACAGCGGGCCGGACATATTTGCGAAGAAATAGCTCGTCTGTGTGCCAGCTACGCTTACGAGGCTTGAGAGCCTCGACATGGCGGTCGATCAACTCATGGACAGGTATCTCGTTCCGGCGGGCTTACCGCTCGGCCTGTGGACCCCCTCCCAAGGCCGCCTTGGCCAGTTCCTGGCGTGCGAACTCACGCGCCTCGGCCGTCTTGAGGAGCCCCGTGTCGCACAAAATGTGATAGCGCCACCGATCGTCTTGAGCGCGATAGGTGATGACGGACGCTTTCCTACCGCACGGATAGATTCGCACTCCGAAGCCTGGTACGCGGCCATCCCAGCGGTAATCGGCGCCGTGACCGCGTTTTGCGAAGTGCATTCGGCGGATCACCGCATCTGAGATCGCCGTCTCAATCGGCATCGCGCGGATCTGAGCCCATGAACATATGGTCCACATGATTCAGGGCCCTCGGACTCGGCATCGTATTCAACCCGGGCTTGGCAAATATCGGTCCCCCAGGCGAGAAATCTGCTTCGATCGCCGAAACGAATCGTTCGCTGGCCGTCCGCAACGCTTAGACGGGTGGAGCGGCGATCGCCTGGAGAGGGCGGAGTGATCGATAGCCCATCAAGGCTGCGACGATATCGATCGAGACCCCGGCCCCGGCCATAGTCGAGGCGTAGTTCTTGCGCAGAAGTAGCGGAGCGAAAAATTGAAGCCCGGCTTTTTGTACAATTGCTGCCCACGATTTGGTGAAACGTTGAATCGGCTAGCCCTTGGTATTCGAAAAGACCAGACGCTGACAGCGCAGTCGCTGGAAGGTCCTAAGCATCTCTTGGGCGAAGCTGTTCAGATAGAACCTGCGCGGCCCATTCCGATGGGCGCCACAAGTCACGAGCGTGCCGTCGTCCAGAGATACGGTGTCCCAGGTCAAGGCGCGGAGTTCGTTGAAGTTGCAGCCAGTGAACATGGCTAGGCGAATCATGCCCGACGGAAAGGTCCAGTAGCTGGCTTCTGCAGCTGCCTTGAGACTGAGGAATTCGTCAGGTTGGAGATAAAACCCTGTCGCTCAACCACGCTGGAAATGGCAAATATTGTGACCCGGCGAATGGCCTATCAAACGGCTTCTCACACCGAGGTCGAACAGCCCGTTCAGTCCTGCCAGAAGTCTGGTTCTTGTGGACTGGGACCTTTCCCCGAAGACACGGAGGTGGATCGCGTCGAGCTCTGCCACGCGCATATCTTGAACAGGATGGTTGCCAATCGCCGGTAGCACGAACGCCGGAAAAAATCTTGAAAGCCGGGCTGGCGATGTTCCACGCTTCTCGAGAAGGTCGAAGTATCGCTCGGTCAAGTCCCGAACCGTTACGTTGGGCAGGGGGCTCGGTCGGATCGCATTCACATCGATCCCAAGAGTGCCTCGTGCGATTTCGGCGCGGGCGCGTTCTCGTGCTTCCGGCTCGTCGAGCTCGCCAACCACACCCAGCGTCCGTGCGCGCACGCGCCAACCGAGCGTTCGCCAGAATGTCACATAGACTAAACGCCCGGTCGGATAGCGACGAACAGCGAAGCCGCGGAGCGTGTCGTCGAAAAGGAGAACCCTTCGGTCTGGCGAGGGAGACCGTCGCAATCTGGCAAGCGAGCGTTCAGTGATACGCATCGTCCCACGCAGATGTAGCTATCACTTCTTCTCAAACGACGCTGACACGACCCTTTACTGCTGTCGTGGCAAATGCGAATGGCGCCGGTCTTCGAGACGACGCCTTTTCGTTTATAGTCGATCTTCGGCTGTGCGATATCGTGAGTCGGCTAGTTCAAGAAGTGTGGCCATGCTCCGGGCTCTGGCGATTGCGGTACTGGTTTTCTCCCCTGTTCCTTCATGGGCGGGCGAAATCACAATCGCGACCTTCAATATTCAAATCTTCGGCCAGACCAAGGCTAACAAACCGGACGTGATGGCGATGCTGGCGAGCATCGTCCGCAGGTACGACCTGGTCGCCGTCCAAGAGATCAAAGACAGCCAGGAGAAGGTACCCGGGCTCTTTCTCGATGCGGTCAACGCCGACGGTTCGGCCTATGCGATGGACATAAGCCCGCGCACGGGCCTCCAGGACGATGATAGGCCTTCCCAGGAGCAGTACGGCTACTACTACGACACGGCGACCATCGAACGGCTTGGAGACGGCGCCCTGTTCGACGACGGCGTCGGCGACCTGTTCCAGCGCGAACCCTATGCCGCGCGCTTCAAATCCAAGTCCGGCTCGTTCACCTTCGTCTTGATCAATATCCACACCCGACCGGAGAGCGCCATCCCGGAGATCCGGGCATTGTTCGACGTCATGCTCTGGGCTCAGGCGCGATGGCCCGACGAGGACGACTTCATCGCGCTGGGCGACTTCAATGCGAGCTGCAACTACGCGACCGATCTAGTCTTGGACAACATGGCAATCCACGGTGCGGACTTCCGTTGGATTGTGCCGCACGACGCCGACACGAACCTCAGTGCCCGGCAGTGCGCCTATGACCGGATCGTTATGACCTTGGACACGTCATTGGACTTCGCCAGCGAGTGGGGCGTCGATCGGGCATTCACGGACAAGAGGGTGTCGGACCATTGGCCGGTCTGGGGGCAGTTCCATGACGACCGAGATTGACGTCTATCGTTCAGCGAAACCCCTCATCGACCAGCATGGGGAAGATGCGCCAATTCATGCGGCCATGCGAGTGGATGAACTCAGCAAGGCAGGCGATCTGGAAGGCGCTGCAGTTTGGAAACACATCCTACAAGCAATCGACGCGCTACGGGTCAAACCGAAACTAGGTTCAGCCAAGCACTGAGCGGCGGTTTGAAAATCGCCGCGCCACAGACAAACAACAGCGTCTGCCAGCCGCGCCCGCAGCGGGGGCCAGATACGTGGCTATACCAGAACCCGTCGGACCGCTCCGCAGCACCCCTCCGCCACGCTCACAGGAGCACCCAGCGATGAAATATTCTGTTCAACCTGTTCAGACTCAACCCGCTCGCCCACCACGCAACGGTACAACCTCACCGCCAGCCATAAGGCCAACGAGATAATCCCCCCACCAGTCCATCATGCGCACGCGCTCGCTCCAGTGATCGCCGCGCGCATAGGCGCGTCGGACATCGTCGCTTTCCACATGGGCAAGCTGCCGCTCAATGACATCGGCCGGCCCATAAGCCGGACTCGTTCAACAAGGTCGAGGCCGTCGCCCGGAAGCCGTGCGCGGTCATCTCGTCCTTGGAGCAGCCCATCCGGCGCAGTGCCGCGTTCAGGGCGTTCTCGGACATTGGCCGATGGGCGGAGCGGATCGACGGAAACACCATTGGTCCGTTGCCCGTTATCTTCTCCAAGGCGCGAAGTATGGCTACAGCTTGAGCCGGGAGAGGCATGCGATGCTCGCGGCGCATCTTCGTTCTCTCGGCGGGTATGGTCCAAATCGCGCTATCCAATTCAAACTCGGATCATTGTGCGGCGCGCAATTCGCCCGGCCGAGGAAGCAGGATCACCATCAACCGAAGCGCCGCGCCGGTCGTCGGGCTGGCCGTCAAAACTGTCAATGGCTCTCAGCAGCCCTCCCAGAGCTTTCGGATCGGTGAGCGCGGCCCGATGCTTGACTACGGGCACCTCCAATGCGCCCCGCAAAGCCACCGTGGGATCGTTCTCGGCGCGGGCCGTGGCGATGGCATAGCGGAACACGCTGCCGATCGTTCCCCGTAGCCGCCGCGCGGATTCATGGCGCCCCCGGTTCTCCACAAGCCGGAGGACTTCCAACACCTCCACTGACGAGATCGTGCCGATCGGGCGGCGTCCGATGATTGGGTAGGCAAATCCGAGCAACCATTCCGTCTTGGACAAGGTCCCAGCCGTCCGGCCCTCGCGGCGTCCTTTCTCGACCCATTCCTTCGCGATGGCCTGGAAAGTGTTATCGGCATCCAGCTTGCGCTGACGCTTCTTCGCCTTCTTGGCGGCGCCGGGGTCTTCACCATCGGCCAAGAGTTTCTTGGCAGCGGCCCTGGCCTGCTCCAAAGAAACCGTCGGATAGGCTCCGAAAGCCAATGTTTTCTGCTTGCCTGCATACCGATAGGCAAACCGCCACAGCTTCGAACCTTGCGGCGTGATAATCAAAAAGGCCGCCACCGTCAGAAATTTTGACCGGCCCGGCCTTCGGCTTTGCGTTTCGGATCTGTGTGTCAGTGAGCGACATGTTGGTATCCGGTTCAGCTCATCGAGGCGATACCAACAAAGATGCCAACAAATTTCTCAGATACCAACAAACCTCGGCGGACCCTATCGAATCATCTGAACGCCAAACACCGCAGTTTTCTTGGGAAAATTGGACATTATCGAACGTCATTGGAGGGAGAGGTGGTGCCCAGGGTTGGAATTGAACCAACGACACGCGGATTTTCAGTCCACTGCTCTACCATCTGAGCTACCTGGGCACAGGTTTAAGGGCCCGCTTATAGGGAAAATCGAAAACCCTGTCCAGACGGCGGCTGCCTCCGGGCGCTAATCGGATTCCAACCCGTGCTCGGCGCGCAGGGCCTCGGTCAGTTCCTCCATCGCGGGCTCTTCCTCGGTCGCGATCCGGTAACGCCCGCCCAGCCAGCGGGACAGATCGACATCGGCGCAGCGGGCCGAACAGAAAGGCCGATGGGCGGCGGCGATGGGTTTGCCGCAGATCGGACAGGAGCGGCGCTTGGCCAGCGGTTTGACGGCGGCGGGAGACATGGCGGGCAAAGTGAAGAGGCCGGCCGCGAAAATCAAGACTCGACCGTTCGGCGAGGCGACCGGCCCGCGCTTGCGCCCTTCCAGGCGCGCCCCTACCAAGCAACGGTGGCGAGTGCCGCTTCGATCTGTTCAGACGTCAAGGCAAAGGCAGGCGAGGGCGCCTGGCCCGGCGCATCGACCTTGGTGGCATGGCCGATCTCGCCAATTTCGGTTCGGCCGGATGCGTTCTCGACAAAGACCCCGCCACCGCCCAGCAAGGCGACGAGCAGGGAATCGGCGCTCTGTTCGCCCCAGAACTCGGTGCCGCGGATACCCAATGTGCCGGTCGGCGTCTCGATCCGCAGGGGCTTGCCCCGCAGCCGGGCGACGCCGCCGGAGGCCGCGCGGGACACGCCGCTGGCCAGTTGCAGCACTACATCGCCGGAATCTTCCGGCGGATTGTAGAGAAAAGTGTCGATCACCAGATCGGAACGATCGCCCAGGGTGACCCGAGTGCCGTCGATGAACCGAATCTCCAGCAGGCTGTCCTCGCCGGTCGTCAGGCGGTCGCCGACATGGACCGCGGCGCCCTGGCCAAGAACACGCCGCGCGCCGTCCGTGTCGGCCAGGATCTCGCCGCGCGAACCGGGATCGCGGCCGCTGCGGTCGCGACCGCAAGGATCAGGATGGCAAGGAATCTGGTCGGGACGGGCATCTGTCTCTCCGATTCGGATCGCATCGGGGGTCCGGAGGGAGTCCGAGCGAAGTCCGACTGCGCATCAGGAATACGCCGGTCAGCGCGAATCGGATCAGATCGACGTCCCGGCCCGCTTAATCGGCGATCCGAATCGCGATCGCCCGGCCGATGGCGCGTTCCACCGCCGCGCGGGCCTCGGCCACGCTGCCGCCCTTTTCCAATTCCTTCGCGACGGCGCCGGGCACGGTCAGTTCCGGTGCGGCGGACGGATCGCCGGCCGCCAGACGCCGGGCCTCGCGCAGGGCCGCGAAGGCGCGCGTGACCCGCGATTCCGGCCGCTCCGGCAATTTCGGCGACAGCAGCGCCTCGTCCAGCGCCTCGCGTTCGCGTCGCCGGGTCATCTCAACCAGGCCGAGTGTCGTCATGCCGGTTACCCGGATCGGCAACCGATCGCCGGCCACCGCGTTGCGGAACGCCTCGATCAGCTCGGCCCGCTCGTTGCCGTACCGCATGGAAATGAAATCGACGACGATTCGCCCCGAGAAATTGCGCAGGCGGATCTGGCGGGCGATTTCCTCCGCCGCCTCCATGTTGGTTTCCGTGATGGTATCGCGCAGCCGGCCGCGTCCGCTCGCTCGCGCGGTGTTCACATCGATGGCGACGAAGGCCTCGGTCCGATCGATCACGATCTCGCCGCCCGAGGGCAATGAGACGCGGCGCGCCACGGCATCGGCCAGGGCGTCTTCCAGGCCATAGGCATCGAACAGAAGCTCCGGGCCGGCATGATGCTCGATCGCCCCGGTCAGGGCCGGCAAATCGCGCTCGGCGATACGCCGAGCTTCGGCGGCGGCATCCGGATCGTCGACCACGACCCGGCGCAGCTCCGGCCCCGCGAGGTCGCGCATGGCCCGGACCAGAAGCGGCACCTCACCATGCATCAGGCAGGGCGGGTGGCGGTCGTCGGCCGTGCCGTCGATCTCTTTCCACAAGGCGCGCAGGGCGGCGAGGTCGGCCTCGAAATCCTCCGCCTTCGCCCCTTCGGCCGCGGTGCGCAGGATGACTCCTTCGCCCTCGGCGATGATGCCTTCGACTAGGTCGACCAGGCGCTTGCGCTCGCCCTCGTCCGCGAGGCGGTTGCTGACCGCGACCCCGGACTGTTCCGGCGCATAGACCAGAAAACGCCCCGGCAGGGTGATGTTGCAGCTCAACATCGGACCCTTGTCGGCCAGGGCCTCCTTGCGGATCTGTACCAGGACGGCATCGCCCTCGGCGACCAGATCGGAAATTCGCTCCTCATCGTCGTCCAAGGCGGCCTCGCCGGCCGGCAGATAGCCTTCCTTGCCGAAACCGAGATCGACGAAGGCGGCGTCGAGGCCGGGCACGACCCGCAGCACCCGCCCCAGATGAACCTCGCCCGCCCGGCCCATCTGGGCCTCGCGCTCGACGATAAATTCGACCGGCTTGCCCTTCGCGAGCAGCGCCAGCCGTACCTCTCCCGGCATCACCGAGCAGATAATTTCGTCAACAGCCTCGTAGGCCATGAGCGCGTCCCCTGTCGCTCCCGTTCAAAATTTGTGACCAGAGCCTAGTGCATTTTTACGCGCAGTGGCACCTGCCTCACGCCCCGTTGTGTTATGCTCGAACACCGATCCCGCCGAACCGATCCAACGAGGGAAAAGACCATGGAAAAATGCACCCTGTTTCCGGCCACAGAGCGCAAATTCTCCCCGCTGGCCGGTCCGCCCGGCGAGATAGCGATCGCGCGCGACGTGGACCGGCCCCTGAGCAAGACCATGGGCTGCAGCGTCTTGACCATGAAGCAGGCGAGCCTGCCCTGGACCGTCCGATACGACGAATATTTCTATTGCCTGGACGGCGAACTCTCCCTGCATGTCGGCGACAAGACCTATGTCATGGAGCCCGGCGACGGCATCTGGATCCCCGACAACACCAAGCTGGTCTATGAGGCGAAAGACTCGGCCGAGGTGATCGTCGCGCTCTATCCCGTCGATTGGCAGGACAAGACTAATGACACGCCCGGCGAGGATCTTCCGCTCAAGCTGGTGAAGCCCGGCGAGCGCGTGTTGCAGGGCGTCGGCGACGTCAGCGCCGACCTGAAGCTGACCCGCGACGCCGGATCCGATGTCAGCAAGACCATGACCTGCGGCGTCTGCGTCTTCGAGAACGCCCGGATGCCCTGGACCATGCATTACGACGAGTATCTCTACTGCCTCGACGGGCATATGGGGATTCGCGAGGGCGACGAGGTCCATAAAATGGGGCCTGGCGATGCGATCTGGCTGCCGGACGGGGTCGAGATCGTCTACGAGGCGGACGAGAAGGCCCATCTCGTCTATGCGATCTATCCGATCGACTGGCGCAAACAGGCCGGTCTCGATTAGGCGGACGACCGCAACGCACGAAAACGCTACTCTGGCGCGTGGGTTCCGCCAAGCTGATCCTGCGAAG
>CAVOEB010000079.1:0-10392 GCA_963694715.1 Alphaproteobacteria bacterium
TCAAGCGGTTGCGGACCGACGCATTCGGCGTCTGGGAAAATGCGAGCGTGGCGGCTTGAAAAACAGCTGACACGGATCCTTGCGTGTCCTGCCTGTTAACGTGACAATGCCCCTGACCCTTTTCGGACATCGGCTGCGCATGGGCGGCGCGCGGTATGAGGGCGGGAAACGTCAAGCAGTTTACGGGGTTCGGTGCCGCGGCGCCAACTCCGCCGCAGCAACGCCCGGTTTGCCTCGGGCCGTGTCCCCGATGTTCGTAACCGCAACGGTGAAAATGGCAACGCGCGATTCGCATGTGTCCCTCCCCACGGCGCAAACCCGCCTCGTCCAACATTAGGGCGGACCCGGTAGTAATGCCTAGGAGTTTTAGTCCAATTGAAATATTCCGGAATTTCGGGACACCGCGAAATGCGAACTTCATGGAACAGACTTCTCGATCTTTACGTTCCCAGTTCGCTTCGAATATAAATATTTATCCTATAACTAATCATGAGAATAATAATACATATTTAAATAATTATTATATTAATTTATCATTATGTAATAAAAATATCATAATATTTATTTTTTAATTCATATATATTTACGTTCGAATCTTCCAGCAGTCCCTACTAACCGATGCTTGTGGCGCGCCAATCGGCATAGCCGCCCTACATCGCCGACCCGCCGTCGACGTTGAAGGCCTGTCCAGTGACGTGCGGCGCATTCGCGAGGTAGAGCGCCATCTGGGCCATGTCGGCAACGGTCTGCGGCTCGCCCTGGGGAATGAAAACGTCGATACAGCGGGCAAAGGTCTGCTCGGGCGTCTCGCCGGGCTCGGCCAGGTCGTGGTTCAGCATAGTCCACATCTGGGTACCCACGATGCCGGGACAGATGCAGTTGACCGTAATCTTTTCGCGCGCAACCTCCTTTGCCAGTGCGTTTGAAAACCCTACGACCGCGAACTTCGAGGCGCAGTAATGGGTCAGCCATTCCTCGCCCGCCTTGCCGGAGATAGAGGAAATATTGATGATCCGCCCGCCCTCCGGCGCGCTTTGCGCCCGCATCTGGATTACCGCCGCCTTATTGACCAGGAAGGTGCCCTTGGCGTTCACCTCCATGGTTGCGTCCCAATCCGCCTCGCTCAGCTCCGCAATGGGGCTGACCGTCACGATGCCCGCGGCGTTCACCACCACGTCAACGCGTCCGAAGCGCGCAACCGCCTGCGCCATCATGGCCTTGACCGAGGTCGGCACGGTCACGTCCGCCTCGATGGCCATGGCATCAGTTCCGAGCGCCTCAGCGACGTCTCGCGCCGCGCTAAAACCGCCCAGATGGACCCCATCATAGTGGTTGTAGGGTACTTTCGCGGTTTCCAGTCCGGCGAGCGCGAGCTTCATGCCCGCCTCGGCAAAGCCTTCTGCGATGCCCTTGCCTATCCCCGTGCCGCCCCCAGTGATCAGCGCAACTTTGCCCGCCAAGTCGGTCATGTTTCTCTCCCTGTCACTCACGCCGCACTCGCGAAAGCCCGCGACTGCGAGTTGCCGCTTACGCGGCGTGAGCCTGCGCGACGCCTGAGCGCCAAAAATTTTTGCCGTCGAATAGTAGAAATTCTGCCCCCCAACTAACCCCCGCACTTCCAAGAAGCAGGACAAGGGTCAGGCAGATGGTGGCAGTCAGGCGTTTCATAGGGGAAGTCTAGCCGTCTCTGACGAAAATGGGGAATCCAAGGTGGAGTTCTGGGGACCCAGCGCCTCGGTCAGGTTGTCGGGTTCGACGTCCACACTCACCTCGATTGGGACTTCGGCCACGCGGGCACCGCGGATACCTTCGAGACCGGCACGCGGGCCACGGCACTCGGGGGCACCAACTGCCTCGCGGATCTTTTGTAATCAGGGCGAAGTGAGCCCGCTGGCTGCGCTCAAGGACTGGCACGGGCGCGCCTCGGGCTAAAGGCGGAAGTGCTGCATATAATATGGGTACAAATATGGGTACTGATGCTAAGCCGTAATTATTACTTTTATTATCAATACTTTATATTGAAAAGCTGGCGGAGGGAGAGGGATTCGAACCCTCGATAGAGCTTTTGACCCTATAACGGTTTAGCAAACCGCCGCCTTCGACCACTCGGCCATCCCTCCTACGCAGCCCTAGCAAGGGCGGAGTTGGTTCTATCGGCGCGCCGCGGGGCTGTCAATCGATCGGGGCGCTCTAGCCCTCGACCGCGGGTCCGTAGCTGGTCTCGGTCGAGGCCGCGAGTGCGAGCGACTTCGTGAAATCCTCGTTGCTCATGAGCGGGATCGCCTTGCAGTACTTGGCCAGCCCGAAGACATCGGTCAGATGGAGGTTGGCGGCCAGCGCCGTCTCATTGGGCATCTCGTAGATATAGACCATGTCGTATTCGCCGTAGCTGCCGAACTGGGCGATCGGCCGGCCGCCGAAATCGGCGATCGCCTTCTTATGCACCGCGGCTCGGTCGCGCACCGCCTCGTCGGCAATCATGCCCGCCTTCTGGGCGTTGTCGTATTTCACCAGATAAAGAACGTAGACACCCATAGCTCAAACCTCCCCTGTCTCAGCGACGCTTGTACTGGGCCCTGCCGTGCAACGCTTCTTGCGCCCCCGCGCTCAAAAGCTCCTCGGCACCCGCCCATCACCGCCATACCGCGCTGAACGCCGGGCCGCGCCGCCATGCGCGCAAGCCAGCGCTTGACGTCCGGGTAATCCTCGATCCCAACGCCCAGGTGGGCATGGTAATCGACCCAGGCGTAGCTTGCTATATCGGTGGTGGAGTACCGCAGATGTAGCTGCGCCCGCGCAGCCGCTTGTTCAGGACCCCGTAAAGCCGGTTTGCCTCTTTCGTGTAGCGCTCGATCGCATAAGGCAGTCTCTCGAGCCCGAACTTGCGGAAATTATGGGCCTGGCCGAACATGGGTCCGATATTCGCCATCTGGAAACTGAGCCACTCGAGCACCTCGAAGCGCGCGCGGCCCCGCTTGGGCAGAAACCGGCCTGACTTCTCCGCAAGGTAGGTCAGGATCGCGCCGGATTCGAACAGCGCGTAAGCGCGCCCTCCAGGGCCCTCGGTATCGACGATCGCGGGGATCTTGTTATTGGGCAAAATTTTGAGAAATTCCGGCTTTAATTGCCCGCCGGCGAGCAGGTTGACCGGGTGGGCGCAGTAGGCCAGCCCGCACCCCTCGAGCATGATATGAGCCTTGCGTCCGTTCGGCGTAATGAAGGAATAAAGCTCGATCGTCCGCGCCCGCCCACGCTCTCCCCGGCCCGCTCTGCCTAGCGCTGCTTGAACTGGGCCTTGCCGTAAAGGATTTCGCGCGTCTCTTTGCTCATCTCGCCGCCTTCCTCGAGATGACGGTGTTCGTTGAGTACCGCCATGCCGCGCTTCACGGCGGGGCGCGCTTTGATCTCGGCCAGCCAGCGCTTCACGCGCGGATAGTCGTCGATCTTCACGCCGGCGCCCTTGGGGATCTGCACCCAGGGCCAGTTCGCCATGTCGGCGATGGAATAGGCGTCACCGCCCAGGTAGCGGCTCGATTTGAGCTGCTTGTCCATGACCCCGTAGAGCCGGTTTACCTCTTTGCTGTAGCGGTTGGCCGCGTAGGGGATCTTCTTGGGTGCGTATTTCCTGAAGTGATAGGCCTGCCCCATCATCGGCCCTACATTGGCCATCTGGAACATCAGCCACTCCATCACGTCGTAGCGCGCCCGGGTGCGCTTGGGCCAGAACTTGCCCGACTTCTCCGCGAGGTACATCAGGATCGCGCCGGATTCGAACAGCGCGTAGGGCTTTCCCCCCGGCCCTTGCTGATCGACGATCGCCGGGATGCGGCCGTTGGCCGAAATCTTCTGGAACGACCGCTTGAATTGATCGCCCGTGTTGATGTTGATTGGGTGCGCCCGATAGTCGAGGCCACACTCCTCGAGCATGATATGCACCTTCTCGCCGTTCGGCGTGAGCCACGAATAAAGATCGATCATTTAGGGTCTCCCTGATTCTGACGGGCCAGCTTGGCTCTCAGGGCCCGGCTTGGCAACCAACGTGGCGTGGGATTACGCCGTGTGGCCGAGCACCAGCTTGCCGCGTACGCCGCCGGCTTCGAGCCGGGTGTGGGCCGCGCCGACTTCGGAAAGGGGAAAGACCTGCTCGATGTGAGGGCGGACGAGGACGAGATGCAGGCTCGCGAATTTGAGGAAGGCCTGGGGCAGGGACTGGGGCTATTTCTCGACGTCGATCGAGGCCAGGCGGCCGCCCTCGGCCAATAAATCGATGGCGCGCTCCAGGTGATCGCCGCCCGTGGATTCGAGGATCACGTCGACCCCCCGTCCGCCGGTCAGCTCGCCGATCACCTCGCCCATGTCTTCGCCGTTGCGGTCGATCGCGTGGACCGCACCCATCTCGCGCACGAACTCCAGGTTGGCTTCACTGCACGGGGCGTAGACCGTGGCGCCGCGCGCCTTGCAGAGCTGGATCGCGACATGTCCGACCCCGCCCGCGCCGGCCAGGATCAGCGTCCGGTCACCGCTCGCGACGCCGACCTTGACCACCAGCGCGTCCCACACGGTCTGGCCGACCAACGGTAGGGCGGCGGCCCGGACCATGTCGAGGCTGGGCAGTTTGTGCAAAACGCGCTCGGCGGTGGCGGCGTGATACTCGCCGCAGGTGCCGTCGGGTCCGATCGGCGCCATGTAATAGACCTAGTCGCCGACCTTGAGATGCTCGCCCGCCGCATCGAGCCCGAGCACGCAAGGCACCGGAAACCAGTCGGGAAACTGGCCGCGCCTGCGTGTTGATCGGGTTGACCGACGAGGCTGGCACCCGGGTCAGCACCTCGCCCGGCCCCGGTTCAGGCACCGTGCGCTCGGCCGCCTCGAACCCGTCCGGCCCGCCATAGGCGGTCAGTCCCGTGACCTTCATCGCCGCGCCTATCCCTAACCCTTGAGTTTTTCTTTCAGCAGCTCGTTGACCGCCGCGGGGTTGGCCTTGCCGCCCGAGGCGCGCATCACCTGGCCCACGAAGAAGCCGAACAGCTTTTCCTTGCCGCCACGGAACTCCTCGACCTTGTCCGCGTTGGCCGCCATCACCCCGTCGATCACCGTCTCGATCGCGCCCGTGTCGGTGACCTGGGTCAGACCCTTTTCCTCGACGATCGCGGCCGCGTCCTGGCCGATCTCGAACATGATCTCAAAGACGTCCTTGGCGATTCGCCCCGAGATGGTAGCATCCTCGATCAGGTCGATCAGCCCGCCCAGCTGCGCCGCCGAGATCGGAGAATCCGCCACATCAAGCCCTGCCTTATTGAGCGCGCCGAACAGGCTGCCCGTGACCCAGTTGGCCGCGGTCTTGGCGTCGCGCCCCGAAGCTACCGCCTCGAAAAAATCAGCGTTCTCGGCCTCGCCCACGAGCACGCTCGCATCGTAGGGAGAGAGGCCGTAATCGGCTACCAAGCGCGCCTTCTTCTCGTCGGGCAGCTCGGGCAGGCCGGCCTTGATCTCCTCGACCCAGGCGGCGTCGAGCACGAGGGGCAGCAGGTCGGGATCAGGAAAATACCGATAATCGTGGGCCTCTTCCTTCGAGCGCATGGAGCGCGTCTCGCCCGCGCCCGCATCGAACAGGCGGGTCTCCTGGACCACCGTACCGCCGGATTCGACGAGCTCTATCTGGCGCTCGATCTCGTAATCGATGGCGCGCATCACGAAGCGCACCGAGTTCACATTCTTGATCTCGGCGCGGGTGCCGAAGGGCTCGCCCGGCCGGTGGATCGAAACGTTGACGTCGCAGCGCATGGAGCCTTCTTCCATGTTGCCGTCGCAGGTCCCGAGATAGCGCAGGATCGCGCGTATTTTCCGCACATAGACGCCCGCTTCCTCGGCGCTGCGCAGGTCGGGCTTGGAGACGATCTCCATCAGGGCGACGCCCGAGCGGTTCAGATCCACGTAGGTCATGCTGGGATGCTGGTCGTGCAGGCTCTTGCCCGCATCCTGCTCGAGATGGAGGCGCTCGACGCCGATCTCGCGGGAACTGCCGTCGCGCATGTCGAGGGTGACCACCCCCTCGCCTACGATGGGCTGGGAAAACTGGCTGATCTGGTAGCCCTGGGGCAGGTCCGGATAGAAGTAATTCTTGCGGTCGAACACCGAGCGCAGATTGATCTGCGCTTTTAAGCCCAGCCCCGTACGCACCGCCTGCTCGACGCACACCTCGTTGATCACCGGCAGCATTCCGGGCATCGCCATATCGACGAACGAGACCTGGCTGTTTGGCGCCGAGCCGAATTCCGTCGCGGCGCCCGAGAACAGTTTCGCCTGCGAGACCACCTGGGCATGGACCTCGAGGCCGATCACCGGCTCCCAGTCGCCCGTGGAGCCCTGCACCAAGTTCATGACGCCCCCACCCGGAGCGCGGGCACGGCGCCGAACGCCGCCGCCTCTTCGAGCACGCCCGCCGCGCGCAGCATGGTCTCCTCGTCGAACGGGCGGCCGATCAGTTGCAGCCCCAGCGGCAGGCCGTCGCCCGACAGCCCCGCGGGCACTGAGACGGCGGGCAGGCCCGCGAGGCTCGCCGGCACCGTGAACACGTCGTTCAGATACATCGCGACCGGATCGTCCGGCTCCTCGTCGATGCCGAAGGCGGGCGAGGGCGCGGTCGGGGTCAACAGCAGGTCGACCTGCTCGAAGGCTTTACGGAAGTCGTCGGCGATCAGCGCACGCACCCTCTGCGCCTTCAGATAATAGGCATCGTAATAGCCCGCCGAGAGCACGTAGGTGCCTATCAGGATGCGCCGGCGCACCTCCGCGCCGAAGCCCTCGGCCCGGGTGTACTCGTACATCTCCTGCAAGTTGTCGCCCGCCACCCGCAGACCGTATTTGACCCCGTCGTAGCGCGCGAGGTTCGACGAGCATTCCGCGGGCGCGATGATGTAATAGGTCGGCAGCGCGAATTCCGTATGCGGCAGGCTGACCTCGACGGGCTCCGCACCCGCGTCGCGCAGCCACGCCGCGCCCCGCTGCCACAGGGCGTCGATCTCCCTGGCCATGCCGTCGGCCCGGTATTCCTTGGGGATGCCGATCTTCATGCCCTTGATGTCGCCCGAGAGCGCCGCCTCGTAATCAGGCACGGGACGGTCGACGGAGGTGGAATCCTTGGGATCGAACCCCGCCATGGCGCCCAGCAGGATCGCGCCGTCGCGCACGTTGCGCGCGAGCGGGCCGGCCTGGTCGAGCGAGGAGGCAAACGCGATGATGCCGAGCCGCGAGCAGCGCCCGTAGGTCGGCTTGATGCCGACGATGCCGCAGAACGAGGCGGGCTGGCGGATCGAGCCACCCGTATCCGTGCCCGTGGCGCCCAGGCCTACGTGGGCGGCGATGGCCGCGGCCGAGCCGCCCGACGAGCCGCCCGGCACCAGCTTCGCCGGATCGTTCGCGCGTTGCCAGGGGTTGGTCACGGGGCCCGTATGGGGATTGAGGTTAGCCGAGCCCATGGCGAATTCGTCCATGTTGGCCTTGCCCAGCAGCACCGCGCCGGCGCGCCACAGGTTCGCGGTCACGGTGGATTCGTAGGGCGGCACGAAGCCATCGAGGACATGGGAGCCCGCCGTGCTCGGCACCCCTTTGGTGCAGTAACAGTCCTTTACGACGAGCGGGATGCCGTCGAGCGCACCGGCCTCGCCCGCCTTGCGCCGCGCGTCCGACGCCGCGGCACCCACGCGAGCCTGCTCGAAGTTCTCGCAGATGATCGCGTTGAGATCCTTTGCTGCCTTGGCCTGCGCGATATGGGCGTCCGTAAGCTCGGCCGCAGAAAGGTCTCCGCCGGCCATCGCGTCGCGCGCTGCGGTCAGGCAGAGGCCGGCGATCTCCGCGCTCATTCGATCACCTTGGGCACGATAAAGAACGAATCCGCCCGCTCGGGCGCGTTCGCGAGCGCCGCTTCGGCCTGGCCGCCGTCGGTCACCTCGTCGGCGCGCCGACGCAGCTCCATCTCGACCACGCTGGTCATGGGCTCGACATCGTCGGTGTTCACCCGGTCGAGCTGTTCGACGAAGGCGAGGATGCCCGAGAGCTCGCCCGCCAGGGGCTCCACTTCGTCGTCTCTCAGCGCGATCCGGGCGAGCTTCGCGATATGCAGCACGGTGGCCTTATCGAGCGACATGTGCAATCGTCTCCGCCGGAAAATGACCCGCGCTTAGCCGAGAATCCCAGTCTTTCCCGCTCCGCGCGAGGCCCGGAAGGTAGCACCCGACATGGCGATCCGCAACATGGCCGAGCTTGGCGGCGAACTGCCCGAACGGGCGGCGCTGATCGGCCTCGACCTGGGCAGCAAAACCATCGGCGTGGCGCTTTCCGATGCACGCCGCACCATCGCGAGCCCGCGTGAGACCATCAAGCGTACGAAGTTCACCGCCGACGCGAAGATCCTCGAAACCCTCTATACGGCCGAGCAGGCGGCGGCCTTCGTGCTCGGCCTGCCCGTCAACATGGACGGCAGCGAGGGCCCGGCCTGCCAGTCGGCCCGCCAGTTCGCCGCCAACCTCGAAGCGCGTTTCGAATGCACCCTCGCGTTTTGGGACGAGCGCCTCTCCACCGTCGCCGTCACCCGCTCCATGATCGAGGCCGACCTGTCGCGAAAGAAACGCGCCGAGCGCGTCGACGCGGCGGCCGCCGCCTACATCCTCCAGGGCGCGCTCGACTACCTAAAGGGACGGGGTTAAAACCGTAAATCTTGCAGGTCAGCCTCGAATTCGATGAGAGCTCACGAACAGGCCTACACGGACTTGTCCGCGGTTAGCTACCAGCAGTAATTCAAGCCGTTAGCGTTTACTTGTCAGTCGCTTGCTTAAACACCTCGGTAAAATCCATGACCCTCTCCAGAAAGCCGAATGTGCCGCTGTGGACGATCTCCCGCGCAGCAGCAATCAGCGAGCTGTACGCAAGCAGGACCAAGCCTGATCCAACGCTAATGCGCTGGACGCCGGCGCTCGTAAGCTCGTCGACACTGAACATTGTGCTTCGTGTTTCCATGACGACGTTCACTGGTTTGCTAACCGCTGAGCCAATATCCCACGGGTTGGGAATGACGAATGCGCCACTTCGTTCTTGCAGCGCGCAGAAGACGTTTGCGGGCTCGACCATGGGGGAGGTTCCGCCAAATGAATCCGGGTTGATCTCTCTAACCTAGTGCTGGTGACATCGTTCTGTAACCTAGTGCTGGTGACATCGTTCTGTCAGTGACGCTGCGGCCCCGGATGCTTATTCTCGTAAGGGGTCACATGCGGACACAGACGTTCCGTATTTATGCTATGCTAATCATAGTGCGCAACGCCAGTGACAGCGACGCGCGAGTCCAGCCAACCATTGACTTATGCGAGAATTAGCCTATGTATTCCGCATACGTTTTGCATTCGTTTGGTGCTACCTGAATAACCGGTACGCCGATTAGTCTAGTTATCCCCTGACAATGTAGACGTTAAACACCCGTGCCGTCACATGGTGTGAGGCGCGGATTCATTATACCTGTTAGAGGAAATAACTATGGCTACTGGTACAGTAAAATGGTTCAACGCCGCCAAGGGTTTTGGGTTCATCGAGCCGGAAGACGGTTCGAAGGACGCGTTCGTTCACATTTCGGCCGTCGAGCGCGCCGGACTGAGTTCGCTCAGCGAAGGGCAGAAGGTCTCCTATGAGCTTCAGCCCGGACAAAACGGCAAATCGTCTGCCGAGAACCTGTCCGTCGTCGAATAACCACGACAAGGCGCCGCCTCCGACTTCCGTTGGGGGCGGCCGCCACAGGACCGGGGTTGGCTCGAGGCGCGGCTGGCCCGAAAAATAACCGGCCTCAATAGAGTGTAGTTCCCTCGGGATCGCCCGACAGAACGTAGGAGACGGGCGAAGCGATCCGCCGCCGTCCCTTCGGCAACGCTAGAATTAAGACGAACCAAGCGGGTGGCGTCGTGAGGCCCCAAGCCTTCGGTGTCTTTGCGGCCAGCCTCCGGCGAGCCCCCTCTTGGGCGAGCCCGCCTCGCACCGCGGCATGGCCCTATTCTACCCGCGCCACCTCGAACCGAAGCAGAGGATACCCACCATGCGAAAATCCGTGAAATCGAGGGCCGAGGAACAATTCGCCGCAACTCAGAAGAAAGACAAGCAGGCGCTCAAGGATATGGAGAAGGCGCGCCAGGAACGCGCGGAAAAGGTCGAGCGGCTGCGTGCGCTCCGTCTCGCCAAGGAAGCGACCGACAAGGAAGCGACCGACAAGGAGGCCGCCGACAAGAGCGCCGCCGAGGAAGCCGCCGCCGCGGCCAAGAAAGCCGCGGCCAAGAAAGCCGCAGCCAAGAAAGCGGCAGCCAAGAAAGCCGCAGCCAAGAAAGCGGCAGCCAAGAAAGCGGCAGCACAGAGCGG
>CAVOEB010000080.1:0-10084 GCA_963694715.1 Alphaproteobacteria bacterium
TATCAATCTGAACTGTACGATATCATCCAGAACCTACACGATGAGGGTCTGGGGTATCGTAAGATTGCGTTCTGGTTGAATGAGAATGGATATCAGGCCCCAAGAGGTAAGAAGTTCTTCAACTCCCATATCTTTTCTATCCTCAAGAAGAAACGGTTGAGGGATGAGCGTCTGAACCAAGAGGTCGGGGTCGAGTATGAGGATTTCAGTCTTGAATTCATAAGCCCCAGGTGGAAAGCCGGCTAGTCGGCTTTGCCTTTGTCCCGGAAGCGAGGTGGGCGTTTCTCGCGCAGGGCGTTCCCGCCTTCGCGCGATTCCTCGGTGTCGTAATAGAGCTTGAGCGCCACCGTGCCGAGTGCGCTTACGCCGCGGATATGCTCGGTTGCGGCGTTGAACGAGCGCTTGGCAATGGCCAGGGCGGTGGGGCTTTTCTCGGCGATTTCGGCGCACCAGGCAGCAACCTCACTGTCCAGATCGGCGTCGGGGACGACCGCGTTGACCAACCCCATGGCCAGCGCCTCGGCCGCGGAATAGCGGCGGCACAGGTACCACATCTCCCGTGCTTTCTTCTCGCCCACGACGTGGGCGAGGTAGGCGGTGCCGAAGCCCGGATCGACGGAGCCCATCTTGGGGCCGACCTGGCCAAAAATAGCATTTTCCGAGGCGAGGGTGAGATCACACAGGGTGGCCAGCACGTTACCGCCGCCGATGGCGTAGCCGCGCACCTTGGCGATCACCGGCTTGGGCATGTCACGAATGACGGTGTGCAGTTCCTCGAGCGGAAAGCCGATCATGCCGCGCTTGCCGTAGCCTCCCGCCCCGTAGCTCTTCTGATCGCCCCCGGTGCAGAACGCCTTTTCACCCGCCCCCGTGAGGACGATCGACGCAATCGCGTCGTCCCAACCCGCCCGGTTGAAGGCGTCGATCAGCTCGTCGCCGGTGCGGGCGCGAAAGGCGTTGTGAACCTCGGGCCGATTGATGGTGATGGTCGCCGTGGCGTCGGCGACGTCATAGAGAATGTCTTGATAGCTCATCGGGCCTGCCTTCTTCGCAGCCAGCGCATGCGTGCGCGGCCACGATAGGAGAGGGCTGAGCGATGGTCAATCTGTTGCGCCTAACGCTCGGCACGACCGCGTTGCTTGAGGCGGGTTTTTGTAGGGTCTAACGCTTGGGTTTTATGCGCCGCTATCGCTCGGCTGCGCCTCGCTGCTTGAGGCCGGTCAGCTATTCCCGAGGTTGCCAAACTTCTTGCGGAACTTCGAAAGCTGACCCGCGGTTTCCATCAGGCGCGTGCCGCCGCCGGTCCAGGCCGGGTGGGTCGAGGGGTCGATATCGAGCGACATGGAATCGCCCTCCTTGCCCCAGGTCGACTGGGTCTTGAAGCTGGTCCCGTCGGTCATCACCACGTTGATCTCATGGTAATCGGGATGGATGTCTTTCTTCATGGCGGCTCTCCGGAAGCAACGAGGGCGGACTATACTGCGACAGCGCCGATGGACGCAAGCGGCAGGATTGGTTAGCGTTTCGGCTAACGCCCGGTCGTGCCGAGCTAGTTGAGCTAAAAATTAAGGATTTGGCTATCTCGCGACTTCGCCTCGCGACTTGAGCCGGAGGCCCGCGCTTGTTATATGGAGCGCCGGACTTGGGGGTGGGGAGCCCAGCATCATGAAATTTGCAATAGCCACGCCGGGCGCCACGACCCGGGCACGGGCCGGAGAGTGCCGTTGAGCGGGCCGTTTTCGCGCCGCCGCCCCATCTTGGGCGAAGAACGCTCGAAAAGCCGCGAGATTCGGCGTCTGGCCGAGCTTGGCCGCTTCGTGCGGCCCTACCGAAAGGTGGCGATTGCCTCGATAGTGGCGCTGGCCTGCACCGCGGGCGCGGTGCTGGCGATGCCGTTCGGCGCGCGCCTGCTGATCGACCGGGGTTTTCACGAAGACGGCGGCGGGGGGCTGAATGTCGCGCTGCTCGTGTTATTCGGCCTAGTCGCGGTGCTCTCGATTGCCACCTTCGCGCGGTTCTATCTGGTGTCCTGGCTGGGCGAGCGGATCGTTGCGGACATGCGTCGCGCGGTCTACGACCATGTCATCAGCTTAAGCCCGAGTTTTTTCGAGGTGACCAAGATCGGCGAGGTGCTCTCGCGCCTGACCACCGATACCACCCTGCTGCAAACCGTGATCTCTACCCAGGCCTCCCAGGCGTTGCGCAACCTCCTGATGCTGTTGGGCGGCACGGCGATGATGTTGGTGACCAGCCCGAAGCTGACCGGGATGGTGCTGCTGATCGTGCCCGCGGTGGTGCTGCCCATCGCCTTCTTCGGGCGGCGCGTACGCTCTCTTTCGCGTGCCACGCAGGACCGGATCGGCGATCTCGGCGCGCAGATCGAGGAAACTCTGAATTCGGTCCAGACGGTTCAGGCCTTTGCCCAGGAGGACGTCGAGCGCGGCCGCTTCGGCAGCGGCGTGGAAAGCGCCTTTGCCACTGCGCTTCGCATGGTGCGCGCCCGGGCGTGGCTGACCGCGCTGGTCATTCTGATCGTGTTTTCGGGTATCGGCTTTGTACTCTGGGTCGGCGGGCACGACGTGATCGCCGGGCAGATCACGGCGGGCGAACTGCTGTCCTTCCTGCTCTATTCGGTAGTGGTGGCGGCCTCGGTCGGGGCCCTGTCGGAGGTCTATGGCGACCTGCAACGCGCCGCCGGTGCCGCGGAACGCCTCGCCGACCTGCTCCGCATTCAACCCGATATTGACGCCCCTGCCACGCCCCGGGATCTGCCCGAGCCGGCGCTGGGCGAGGTCGAGCTCGACGCGGTGACCTTCCATTACCCGGCGCGGCCCGAACAGGCGGCGCTCGACGGCTTTACGCTGAACGTGGCAACCGGCGAGACCGTGGCGCTGGTCGGGCCCTCGGGCGCGGGTAAGACGACGGTGTTTTCGCTGCTGCTCCGCTTTTACGACCCGGAGCACGGCATTGTGCGGCTCGACGGCGTCGATGTCCGCGCCGCGGTCCCTGCGGAAGTTCGCGCGCGCTTCGGGCTGGTGCCGCAGGCCCCGGTGCTGTTCGCTACCGACGCCTGGACCAACATCCGCTACGGCCGACCCGAGGCCAGTGATGCCGAGGTTCGCGCGGCGGCCGAGGCTGCGGGTGCGCTGGAGTTTCTCGACGCATTGCCGGACGGCTTTTCGAGCTTCCTGGGCGAAAAGGGGGTGCGCCTCTCGGGCGGCCAGCGCCAGCGCATCGCGATCGCCCGCGCGGTCCTGCGCAACCCGGCGATCCTGCTGCTCGACGAGGCGACCAGCGCGCTCGACGCGGAGAGCGAACAGGCGGTGCAGGCGGCGTTGGAGCGGCTGATGGCAGGGCGCACCACCCTGGTCATTGCCCATCGCCTAGCCACCGTACTCAAGGCCGACCGCATCGTGGTCATTGACCAGGGCCGGGCCGTGGCCGAAGGCAGCCACCACGACCTGATTGCCCAGGGCGGGCTCTACGCCCGCCTGGCCGCGTTGCAGTTCGACGCGGGCGGCGAGGCGGCGAACCCGGTCAGCGCTGAGTGAGGCGAAGCTCGATCCGGCGGTTGCGCCGGTTGCCGACTTCGTCGGTGCCCTCGTCGATCGGGTGATACTCGCCGTAGCCCGCGGCGGCGACCCGGTCGGGCGGTATGCCGTGCTTGATCAGCAGGCGCACGACCGAGAGAGCGCGCGCGCTTGAAAGCTCCCAGTTCGAGGCGAATTCGGCGGTGTGGATGGGCACAGGGTCGGTGTGGCCGTCGACCTGGAGGATCCAGGGCAGCTCGGGCGGGATTTTGGCCGCGATGTCGAGCAGGGTCCGCGCGAGAGCTCCGAGCTGGCTCTCGGCGCCGGGGCCGGGGCTGGCCGAGCCGGAATCGAACAGCACGTCGGACTGGAAGACGAAACGGTCGCCCACGATGCGGATATCAGGGCGGTTGCCCAATACCTCGCGTAGCTGACCGAAGAATTCCGAGCGGTACTTCGCGAGCTCCTCTACCTTTGCTGCGAGCGCAAGATTTAGCCGGCGGCCCAGATCGGCAATCACCACGTCCTGCTCGAGCGTGCGCGCCTCGGACGCATCGAGCGCCGCCTCGATCCGCGCGAGCTGGGCGCGTAGTGCCGCGATTTTCTCGTTGAGCAGCGCGATCCGGCTGCGCTGCTCGGCGCTCAGCGTCTGCTCGGATTCGAGCGCGCCCAGGGTGTCGTCCTGCAGGCGGGTAACCTCGGCGAGCCGGATTTTTCGCTCCTCGAGCTCGCTCTGCGCGAGCTGGGTGCGTTCGTTTTCGTCCGCAAGTCGGGATTCCAATTCGGTTGCCGCATCGCGCAGCTCGCCGGCCTCGGCTTTGCTCGATTCCAACGCGCCCGCGAGGCGCCCGACCTCGACCTCGAGTTCGGCGCGCACCTCGCGCAAGGCCGCGATGTCGTGGCGTAACTGCTCGGCCTCGACGAGCAGACCGGTGAGCTCCTCGTCGAGCGCATCGCGTTCGCCGCGTACGGTAGCAAGCTCCGTGCCCAGGGTCGCGGCCTTGGCCCGGCTTGCCTGCAGATCGTCGGAGAGCGCGATGATGTCGAGGCGCAGCGCGTCGGTGGTGGTGCGCTCCAGCTCTAGCGCGAGGGCGAGCTGCTCGATCTGGGTTGTCAGTTCGGCGAGTGCATCATCGCGTCCGGAGATCACCTTTTGCAGGAAGAATTGGGCCAGCATGAAGACGACGAGCAGGAAGATGATGACGAGCAGCAGGCTCGACAGGACGTCGACGAAGGCGGGCCAGATATGGCTCTCGGAGCGGGTGCGGCGGGAGCGGGCCATCGGGCTTTCCGGCGCGGCGGCCGGTCAGCCCCGCTCGCCCGGCGGGCGGCCCGCCAGGGTGCGGGCCAGCAGCTTGATCTCGCCGCGCAGCTCGCTGATCAGCTGGTTGCGTCCCGTCGTCGTCTCTTCGAGCAGGCGGCTCATATAGACGTCGAGATTGCGCAGGTGGGTACGGCTGGCTTCATCGAGCATGGGCGCCTCGCGCGCGTCGTTCAGCCCGTCGAGCACGCGCTTCATGGCGAGCTGGTTCTCGGCCAGCTTGGCCATGAGTTTCTGCTCCATATGCATCTGGTCAGTCAGCGCCGCGATCTTCTGGGTCAGCGCCATCATGTTGACGTCTGCCGACTGGCGCCGTTCCTCGCCGCGGGTCAGCGTGCGCTGCAGGTCGTCGAGGCTGTCAGCGGTTTTTTCGAGCAGCGCGCTGACATAGCCCGGCACGGTGCCGTCGCCCTCGGTGATCCCGGCGCCCGACGAGAGCCGGGTGAAACGCGAGAGCCAATTCTCGAGGTCGTTGTAGAAGCGATTCTGGGCCTGCCCGGCCTGGAGATCGAGGAAACCCAGCACGAGCGAGCCGGCGAGACCAAAGAGCGACGAGCTGAACGCCGTGCCCATGCCCGAGAGCGGCTGCTCGAGGCCGCCCTTGAGCCGGTCGAAGACGCCGGCGAGGTCGGCATCGCCGACCGAGAGGCCGCCGATCACGTCGCCCACGGAGGTCACCGTCTGGAGTAGGCCCCAGAAGGTGCCAAGCAGGCCGAGGAAGATGAGCAGGCCGATCAGGTAGCGCGAGATGTCGCGCGATTCGTCGAGCCGCGAGCCGATGCCATCGAGCAGGCCGCGCATCGAGGGCGAGGATAGGCTCATCCGGCCGCGCCGGTCGGCCATCATGGTCGCCATCGGCTGGAGCAGGGGGGGCGGACGGGGCAGCGTGAGCCCGTCGTCGACCTCGCGAAAATTCTCGATCCAGGCGACGTCGATGCGCAGCAGAACGACTTGGCGGAAAATATAGATGATGCCCAGAAGAAGAATGCCGAGGATGAAGGCGTTGAGCCCGATATTGGCGATAAACGCCTCGGTCACCGAGACCGCAAGCACCGCCGCCACGGCCGCAACGATCGCCACGAATATGATCATGCGGACGAGATAGGCGTGCAGTGGGTTCATCGCGTCACCTCCCGGCGCGCCGGCTTCGGATTCAGTTGTGCATCAGGAACAGGTCGACCCGGTCGGCGGGGCCGCCGTCTTCGACCAGGCCGAGGGCACGGACGTCAATGCGCGTGCTGCGCACGCCCTGCCCGATCAGGTAGGAGCGCACCGCGAGCGCCCGGGTGAGCGACAGGCGCCGCGCCTGGCTCGCCGTCTCGGGGGTGCCCCCGGAATAGGCGCGCAGTTGCAGGCGGGTGGCCCTGTCGGTCTTGAGCTGGCCCGCCAGGGTCTGAAGCGCGCCGGTAAAGTCGCCCGGCAGGGCCTCTTGCTCAGGCGCGAAGGTGACGCGCAGGATCTGGCCCTCGCCCAAGGACTCGGCGGCCGGGGGCAGGGCGGCGACCTGGGTTGGCGCCTCCTGCTCGACGACGGGCGCGGGTTCGGGCCCGACTTCGGGGGCGGGCATCGGCTCGGGGGCCGGCGCGGGCGGCTCAAGCGCAGCACTTTGGGCCGGCGCCGTGGGCTCGGGTGAACTCAGGATCACGGTCTCGACCACCGGTGGCAATTTTGGCGGTGGCGGCGGGACCGGAGTGACGATGGGCTGGGCCGGGGACAGTGCTACGGCGCCCGCGGGCGGGGTCAGGCTGATTGTCGGCACGGGTTCGGTGCTCATGGCAGGCGCGCGCAGGTCGGGTAACAGCGTGTTCGAGCGGGTCGGTACCATCGCACCGCTGTCGATGGCGTGCAGGTTGACCTCGATCGAGGGTTTGCCGCTGCCGCCGACAATAAGGGGCTCTTCCTGCGCGCTTGCCGCAGCCGCGCCCAGCGTAGCGCAGCCCAAGGCGGCGCCCAGGGCAAGAAGTACAGGTGCCGGGCTGCGGAAACGTCGGCGGAGAGGCATCGTCCGGGTCATCGAATCGCGCTCGTTCTAATTCCCGTCAGGCTCTGGAACCTCATTCTCAGGCAACCCCTTAACCATAGCTCAGTGATTCCGCCGTCACAACCGGTCAGCGGCCGCGGTTCTCGATCAACCGGCCGATCGGTTCGTGCAGGTGGCTGTTGGTGGCGATTACGTCGCCGCTGGCCAGCAGATCGCGCCCGCCGCCGATCTCGTTGATCAAGCCACCCGCTTCGGTCACCAAGATCATGCCCGCGGCGATGTCCCAGGGCGAGAGGCCGTATTCCCAGAAGCCGTCATAACGTCCCGCCGCGACGTAGGCGAGATCGAGTGCCGCCGAACCCATGCGGCGGATGCCCGCGACCCGACCCATGATGCGTTCGAGCTGGTCGCAGTATTCGGGATGGGATTCGCGACCCTTGAAGGGCATCCCCGTGCCGATCACCGCTTCTCCCAGCTCCTCGCGGGCCGAGACCCGCAGCCGGTGATCGTTGAGGAAGGCGCCGATGCCGTCCTCGGCCCAGAACAGCTCGTTGCGTAAGGGATCGTAGATCACGCCGGCGACCATGCGGCCGGCGCGCTCAAGGCCGATGGAAATCGCAAAATGAGGGATGCCGTGAAGGAAATTGGTGGTTCCGTCGAGGGGGTCGACAATCCAGCGTGACTCCGAGTCGCTGCCTGCGATCACCCCTGATTCCTCGAGCAGGAAGCCGTAGTCTGGTCGGGCGCGCGCGAGCTCGGCATGTAGGACTCGCTCGGCTTTAATGTCGGCGGCGCTGACGAAGTCGGCCGGACCCTTTTTGGATACCTGGAGGTTTTCGACCTCGCCAAAATCGCGCTGCAGGCCGCGTGCGCATTTAATGGCCGCGTTGATCATCACGGTGATTTGGGGCGAGCGGCGGGGCATGACGGAGTCGGCGCGCCTTAGTCGCGGGCGCGTTCGACGTAACTCGAATCGGCGGTGTTCACGACGATTCGCGTGCCCACCTCGATATGGGGTGGGACCAGAGTGCGTACGCCGTTCTCGAGCAGGGCGGGCTTGTAGGAGGCGGCCGCGGTCTGGCCCTTCACCGTAGGCTCGGTCTCGGCGATGGCGACGGTGGCGTGCTCGGGCAGGGTGACGGCGAGCGGTTTGCCCTCGTGGCTTTCGACGGTGAGGATCATGCCCTCCTGCAGGTAGAGGGCCGGCTCGCCGACCAGTTCGCGCAACACGGACAACTGCTCGAAGTTCTCGCTATGCATCAGGGTGATCATCTCGCCTTCGTCGTAGAGGTACTGATAGTTGGCTTGGTCGAGGCGGACGCGCTCGACGCTTTCCGACGAGCGGAAGCGTTCGTTGAGCTTGGTGCCGCCCTGGATGTCCTTGAGCTCGACCTGCAGGTAGGCGCCGCCCTTGCCGGGCTGGGTATGCTGGGTCTTGACCGCGACCCACAGCCGTCCCTGATGCTCGATAATCATGCCGGGACGGATGGAGTTTCCACCAATCTTCATGGTGCGATGTCCGTTGATCTGGCGCCGCGCGGTGCACGCCGTGAATGCGCGCGGAACCTATCAGCTTGGCCGGGCGCGTTCAATGGCCTCATTAAACGCCGACACGGCCGCGCCGGGCCCTTCCGGGCGATCCCACACGGCGCTGACCACGGCCAGGAAATTTGCCCCCGCGGCGACCAGGGGAGCGCAGTTTTCGGGTGTGATGCCGCCGATCGCTACGCAGGGCACGACGGTCAGCTCGCTCCACCAGGCGAGAATCGAGGGGTCGGGCCGTGCGCGAGGCGTCTTGGTGGCGGTCGGAAAGAACGCGCCGAACGCGACATAGTCGGCGCCCTTGTCGGCCACTTCGATCGCGCCGTGGCGTGAATCGTAACAACTCACCCCGACCGCCGCGTCCGCACCGACCAGTGCGCGGGCGTCCTCATAGGCCATGTCGTCGCCGCCGACATGGCTGCCGTCGGCGCCAAGCTCGGCGGCGAGATCCGGCCGGTCGTTGATCAGGAAGGCGACGCCGTGCTCATGGCAAAGCGGCATCAGGCGGCTCACCGCCGCGCGCACCACGTCGTCGTCGGCCTCCTTGAGGCGTAACTGAACACAGGCGACGTCACCGCCCCCCAGCGCTTCAGTGAGACGGGGGGCAAAGCCCTCCGGGTCGAGAGCGTCCGGCGTGATCAGATAGAGGCGGCAGTGATCACCGGACGGCTTAGACGACATCTCCGCGTTGGCCATGACGGGCGATCAGGCCTTGCCCTGATAGATCTTGATGACCTGGCCGAGCATGGCCAGCGCCTCCACGCGCGGGCGCTGGAAGGTGTTGCGTCCGATGATCGAGCCGTTGGCCCCGCCGTCGCGTAAGCTTCGGACCTCGTCGTAGAGTCCGCCGAGGTCCTTGGCGGCGCCGCCTGAGAACACCACGATACGCTTGCCGTCGAAGGCGCTTTGCATAACGTGCGCGATGCGTGCGGTGAGCGTGCCGGCATCGATCCCTTGCGCCTCGTAGACCCTCTTGGCGGCGGCCAGTTCGAGATGCTCGGTGGGCGGTTTGATCTTGATTACATGGGCGCCCATGAGGGCCGCCATTTGCGCCGCGTAGGCGATGATATCGAGCGCCGTTTCGCCCTCTTTCGAGAGGTCGCCGCCGCGCGGATAGGACCAGACGACGACGGCAAGGCCGCGGGCCTTGGCCTCGAGGGTCAGCTCGCGCAGCTCGCCCATCATGTCGAACGCTGCGTCGGACCCCGGATAGATGGTAAAGCCGATGGCCGAGCAGCCCAGCCGCAGGGCATCTTCGACCGACCCGGTCAGGGCCATGTCCGGTGCGTCAGAGTTGCGCGCCAGCGAGTTCGAACTGTTGACCTTGAGGATGGTGGGGATTTGCCCGGCGAAGGTCGAGGCGCCGCGCTCGATCATGCCAAGCGGCGCGGCAAAGGCGTTCAGGCCTGCGTCGATTGCGAGCTGCCAATGGTAATGGGGGTCGTAGGCCGCAGGGTTGGGCGCGAAGCTGCGCGCCGGGCCGTGCTCGAAACCCTGATCGACGGGCAAGATGACCACGCGGCCCGTGCCGGCGAGCCGGCCGTGCATCAGCAAGCGTGCGAGGTTCGCCTTGGTGCCGGGCGTGTCGCTTTCATACCAGGACAGGATTTCCTTGACGCGACGAGTAAACCGCATAGCCCACGTTCCCTTCTTGCTCGATGTTCTCCCCGTAGCCGTTGGATAGCCCAAGCCCGCGGTTTTTTCAATCGC
>CAVOEB010000081.1:0-9604 GCA_963694715.1 Alphaproteobacteria bacterium
GTGTTCGCCATTTTGTTCGATCCCGAAACCGCCGCCGCGGCCCATGAAGCGGGCGAGGGGGCAGTGCTCTCGCGCAGCATCGGCGCCCGCTCGGCCTATCAGGGAGAGGAGCCCTTCGCCAGCGATTTCAGGGTCGAGGCGCTGACCGATGGTCGCTTCGACATGACCGGCCCCATGTGGCGTGGCAGCCGGGCCGATCTAGGGCCCATGGCGCTGCTTCGGGTGGTTGCGCCCGGCGGCGGCGGGGTACTCGTGATCGTGGCCAGCCGCAAACTCCAGGCGGCGGACCGCTCGATCTTCCGCCATATGGGGATCGAGCCAGAGGCGATGCGCATCCTGGCGCTCAAGAGCTCGGTGCATTTTCGTGCCGATTTCGAGCCCATCGCCGACGACATCCTCGTCGTCGAGGCGCCGGGCCCCTGCGTCGCCGATATCGGCAAGCTCGAATTCCGCCACCTGCGCGCGGGCGTGCGCACCGTGCCGCTGGGCCACCTGCCTCACCCGGAGTAGCGCCACGCGTCAGGGCCGCTGCGCGAGTTCGTCCGCGATATGGAACCAGGGCAGCGCCTCGGCCGTGAACACATGCCGGGTCGGCGGGAATTTTTCCGGCTGGTCGAAATTACCGATGGGCAGATGCAGCTCGCCGGGATAGCACTCGGCCTGGCAGGAGAGCGGCGTGCCGCAATAGCGGCAATAGCTGCGGGTCACGCCGGGCGAGGATTGATAGACGGCGGGGTCCCCTTCGTGATCTCGAAATTCTCCTCGCGCACTTCCACGAACAATGAGACCGGCGCGGCCAAAGAGCGCCGGCAATCCGCGCAGTGGCAGTAGGCGACGTCGAACGGCGCTGCCGTCAGGCGGAAGCGTATCGCGCCGCACATGCAGCCGAAGGCTGCGCTCATTACTCCAGTTCGCACCAGATCGGGGTGTGGTCCGAGGCTTTCTCCCTGCCGCGTGGTCCCTTGTCGACCTCACAGGCGGCCAGCCGATCCGCTGCTTGCGGGCTGAGCAGCAGATGGTCGATGCGCAGGCCTTCGTCGCGCTGCCAGCGGCCTTTCTGGTAGTCCCAGAAGGTATAGGCGCCGATTTCGGAGTGAAGCGCGCGGAAGGCGTCGGTCAGCCCCAGATTGATCATCGCCTGGAAGCGGCTGCGCGATTCCGGGCGGCACAGCGCGTCGTCGCGCCAGCCATCGGGGTCGTAGACGTCGTCATCGTTCGGGCAGACGTTATAATCGCCACCGAACACCGCGACCTCCTCGTGCCCCAATTGACTCTCGATGTGGGCGAAAAGCCGGTCCATCCAGGCCAGCTTGTAGGGGTATTTCTCGCTGTCCGTCGGGTTGCCGTTGGGCAGGTAAATCGAGGCGACCCGCACGGTGCCATCGATCACCGCCTCGATGTAGCGCGCCTGCTCGTCGCTCTCGTCTCCGGGCAGGCCGCGTACCACATCCTCGATCTGGTGTTTGCTCAGGATCGCAACGCCGTTGTAGGTCTTCTGCCCGCACACCGCGACCGAGTAGCCGAGATCCTCGATCTCGAGTGCGGGAAAGTTCTCCTCGACGGTCTTGATCTCCTGGAGCAGCACCACGTCGGGCGCCGCCTCGCCCAGCCAGGCGAGCAGGTTGGGCAGCCGCGCTTTGACCGAATTGACGTTCCAGCTCGCGATCTTCACGGGCTTAGTGACCGATCATCCAGGGCCGCTTGGGTTTGTGCCCGTGATCGTGGCTGTCCCCGCCCCCGCCGGTGGTCTTGTCGAAGATCCCCGTATAGCCCCCAGCGGGGCTCCGGCAGCGGGCCGATATCGAGAATGTCGACGACCAGCAGGTCGCCCGGCTTCGCGCCCTTGGCCTCGATTGGGCCGAACAGATGGTGGCAGCGCTTCAGATTGACGTCGCGCACGTCGTTGGCGCCATCGTCGTTGACGATCTGCCCGCCGGTCCAGTCCAGGCATTCGGTGATGAAGTCCGTGCCGGGCCGCACCGAGGCCACGGGCGGAATGTCGGGATGCCAGCGGTTGTGGGGCAGAATCTCCTGCTCCGAGAGGGCTTTCAAGACAACGACCTTGATCAGTGTATCGGGCATGGATCGTCTCCCTGTTGCGGTTGCGTGACGCATCACCTGTTTGAACCCGACCCTCGTTGCGGGGGCCGTGGTTCACCCTGTTGGGAGGCCGATCTTAGGACACTAGCGGGTTCGGTGAAAGCGCGCAGAGCCGCCTAGAACAGCGAGAACGAGTTGCCGCAGCCGCACGACGAGGTCGCGTTCGGGTTGGTGATCGCGAACGCGGCGCCTACTAGGTCGTCGACGAAGTCGATTTGCGAACCGGCGAGGTAGTTGAGCGAGGTTTCATCGATCACCACGACGGCGCCGTCGCGCTCGATCACCTGGTCGTCGTCGTTGATCGTGCGATCGAATTCGAAGCCGTACTGGAAGCCCGAGCAGCCGCCGCCCGAGACCGATACCCGGAGTTTGGCCTCGGGATCGGCCTCTTCGCCCATCAGAAAGGCGATGCGTTTGGCCGCGATCTCACTGATCGTCACCGCCCCGCTCTGGGGGGGGTGCGAATCGGGTCCCACGCTCATGGTCACTCTCCTCGTCCCATCCGGCGCCAGTATAAGCTGTGTTCCTGATTATTTAGTAAATTTCCCCCGCAAGTCAATGACATACGAAATCCCCCAGACGGTCGTTGCTTGGCGCATGGCGCGCTTGTAGGGTCGGCGAATGGTCGCGCCCTACGCTAGCAAGCCCGAGGAGAGCCGCGGGCGGCTGCATCACGAACCCGAAAGCCCGCCGCGCACGGTCTATCAGCGCGACCGCGACCGCATCATCCATTGCGCCGCCTTCCGCCGCCTCGAATACAAGACCCAGGTGTTCGTTTATCACGAGGGCGATTATTATCGCACCCGGCTCACCCACAGTCTCGAGGTCGCCCAGATCGCGCGCTCCGTGTGCCGTGATCTCGATCTCAACGAGGATATCGCCGAGGCCCTGGCGCTGGCCCACGATCTGGGCCATCCGCCCTTCGGTCATGCCGGTGAAGATGCGCTCCACGAGGTCATGACGCCCTATGGCGGCTTTGACCACAATGCCCAGACGCTTCGTGTGCTGACCCGGCTCGAGCAGCGCTACGCAGGGTTCGACGGCCTCAACCTGAGCTGGGAGACCCTCGAGGGCATGGTCAAGCATAACGGCCCGCTTCTCGGCCCCGGCGGGGAAGGGGCCGAGGCGCTGCCCTGGGCGATCGCCGAATACGGCAAGGAGCACGATCTCGAGCTCGCCACCCAGCCGGGCCTCGAAGCCCAGATTACCGCGCTGGCCGACGACATCGCGTATAATAACCACGATATCGACGACGGCCTGCGTGCCGGCCTGTTCAGCGTCGCCGATCTCGCTGGCGTCCCCCTGGTCGGGCCCGTGTTCGCCGAAATCGACAAACAACATCCCGGTCTTGACGCACAACGCGCGATTCATGAGGCGGTGCGCCGGCTGATCCACGCCATGGTCACCGACCTGACTCGCGAAACCCGCGCCCGCCTCGCCGAGGCGAAGCCCGCCAACGCCGCCGAGCTGCGCGCACTGCCCGGGCCCATGGCGGCGCTGTCCGACGAGATGGCCGCGAACGACCGTGCGCTCAAGGCCTTCCTGCACGAAAACATGTACCGCCACTACAAGGTCAACCGGATGAAGAGCAAGGCGCGCCGTGTGCTCAACGACCTCGCCACTCTGTTCATCGCCGAGCCCGAATGCCTGCCCACCGAGTGGCGCGCCAAGGCCGCCGGCCAGCCGCCAAAAACCGACGCCACCGCGCGCGTTGTGGCCGATTACGTGGCCAGTATGACCGACCGCACCGCGCTCGAGGAACACGACTGGATTTTTAGAATTTCAAACGGGAAGAGATGAATATTTTCAATTATTTCCATGATATTATTGATCTAGAGTTAGAGGGTCTTGAGCGGGCCGAAAGATTGCCCGGGGGGCTCGACGCCTCGCGTGTCTCCGTCGAGCCGCCGCGCGATCCCGCGCACGGCGACCTCGCGACCAACGCGGCGATGGTGCTTGCCAAGCCGGCGGGCATGAAGCCGCGCGACATCGCCGCCCTGCTGGCTCCCCGGCTCGAGGCCCACGACGACGTGGCGGGCGTCGAGATCGCCGGGCCGGGCTTCGTCAATCTGCGCCTGACCGGGGCCTTTTGGTGCGCCCGAATCCCCGAGATCCTCGCTGCGGGCGCCGATTACGGCCGCTCCGGCGTCGGCGCGGACGAGCGGGTCAACGTCGAGTACGTCTCCGCCAACCCCACCGGGCCGCTCCATGTCGGTCACGGCCGGGGCACCGTGTTCGGCGATGCCCTGGCCGCCCTGCTCGAATTCGCGGGGTTTTCCGTCGCCCGCGAGTACTACGTCAACGACGCGGGCGCCCAGGTTGACGTGCTCGCCCGCTCCGCGTGGCTGCGCTATTGTGAAGCGCTGGGCGAGGACATCGGCGAAATTTCCGAGGGGCTTTACCCGGGCGATTACCTCGTACCTGTGGGCAAGGCGCTGGCCGAGGCCAAGGGCCGCGCTTGGCTCGACGCCCCCGAAACCGACTGGCTGCCCGAGATCCGGCGCTTCGCGATCGACGCCATGATGGCTCTGATCCGAGAGGACCTTGCCGCGCTCGGCGTGCGCCAGGAGGTCTTTACCTCGGAGCGTGATCTGGTCGAGGCGGGCAAGGTCGACGCCGCGCTCGCCGCGCTTGACGCCAAGGGCCTGATCTATACCGGCACCCTCGCGCCGCCCAAGGGCAAGGAGCCCGAAGACTGGGAGCCCCGCGAGCAGCTCCTCTTTCGCGCCACCGAGTTCGGCGATGATGTCGACCGGCCGCTCAAGAAATCCGATGGCAGCTGGACCTATTTTGCGAGCGACGTGGCCTACCATTTCGACAAGTTCGAGCGGGGCTTTCGTACCATGATCGACGTCTGGGGCGCCGATCACGGCGGCCACGTCAAGCGCATGAACGCGGCGCTGGCGGCGCTGACCGACGGGACCGGCACGCTCGACGTCAAGCTGTGCCAGATGGTCAAGCTATCCGAAGGCGGTAAGCCCGTGCGCATGTCGAAGCGCGCCGGCGCCTTCGTCACGCTGCGCGACGTGGTCGACGCGGTGGGCAAGGACGTCGTCCGCTTCATCATGCTCACGCGCAAGAACGACGCGCCGCTCGACTTCGACCTCGCCAAGGTCACCGAGCAGTCCCGGGACAACCCCGTATTTTACGTCCAGTACGCGCATGCGCGTATTTGTTCGGTCCGGCGCATGGCCGCCGCAGAGATGCCTGACCTCGACCTCTCAGGCGCGGCGCTTCGGGGAGCGGAGGTGAATCGCTTGACCGATGACGCCGAGATTGCTTTGATTCGTCTGCTGGCCGGATGGCCGCGGACCGTGGAGAGCGCGGCGCTGGCCCACGAACCGCACCGCCTCGCTTTCTATCTCTATGATCTCGCCTCGGCCTTCCACCTGTTATGGACCCGGGGCAAGGCAGACCCGGCCCTGCGCTTCGTCCGCCCCGACGATGCGGCGGCCACGGTAGCGCGTTTCGCGCTTATCGAGTGCGTAGCACTTGTGATTGCCGGGGGATTGCGGATTTTCGGCGTCGAGCCGGTGGAGGAGATGCGCGGATGACCGACCAGCGAACTGAATACGAAGTGATAGAGCCCGAGCCCGTCTCGGCGCCCCTGCCGTCTCGGAAGAAGCCCCTGGCACGCTGGCTGCTTCCCGGCACTCTGCTCGCGGTGGTCGTCGCGGGTGTCGTGGCCTGGGCGCTGACTAGCGGGAGCGGGCCGGGTGAGGACGACGGGCCCGCGCCGTTAGTCGCCGCGCCCGAGGGGCCGGACAAGGTGGTGCCCGACGATCCCGGCGGTCTCGACGTGCCCGATCAGGACAAGATGGTCTACGAGGCCATGACCGGCGAGGAGGGGGCGGAAGAGCCCGAGCATCTGCTTCCTGCCGCCGAGGAGCCCGCCGAAGAGGCGCTGGCGGCGGCGCAGGACACCGCCGGCGCGGCAATCGACGAGACGCACGACGCAGCCGCAGCCGTAGAGGGCGTCGACGATGCCCCGGGTGAGGCGTCCGAACTTGCTGAAAACGAGGCTGCGGTCGTCGAACCCGCCGCCGGCGAGCCCGCCGCGGACATGCCCGTTGCCGAGCCTGAGCCGGCGCCCGTCGTCGAGGCGCCGCCCGAGCCGGTCGTGGTGGCCAGTACGCCGACGGGGGATTACGTGGTTCAGGTCGGCTCGTTCCGCGAGGAATCCGTCGCTCGGTCCGAGGGCGAGCGGCTCAAGCTGCTGCATAGCGAAGTCGCCGGCGGCCTCGTGATCTCTGTGCAGCGCGCGGATCTCGGGGCGGAAAAGGGCGTCTATTACCGTGCCCGCCTCGGCGCCTTCGCGAGCCGCGGAGCGGCTGACGTCCTGTGCGCCCAGCTTAAGACGCGCAAGCAGGACTGCCTCGTCGTCAAGAAGTGAGCACGCCTACCGCCGCGATTTACGGCTGTGCTGGGCCCGTGCTGGATGCGGGCGAACGCGCCTTCTTCCGCGCCGCCGATCCGCTCGGCTTCATCCTGTTTGCGCGTAACTGCATCGATCCGGACCAGCTTGGCGGGCTGGTCGCGTCCTTGCGCGACGCCGTGGGCCGCGCCGACGCGCCGGTGCTGATCGATCAGGAAGGCGGCAGGGTTGCCCGTCTCGGCCCGCCCCATTGGCGGCGCCCGCCTAAAGCGGCGCGCTTCGCCGCGCTGGCCGGGTGCGACACCGAGGCCGCGGAACGGGCTGCCTGGCTCAATGCCCGGCTGATTGCCGCCGAGCTCCGGGCCTTGGGCATAACCGTCGGCTGCGCGCCCGTACTCGACGTGCCCGCTCCCGACGCTCACGAGATCATCGGCGATCGCGCTTACGGCACCGAACCAGGCCAGATCGCGCGGCTTGGGCGTGCCGTCATCGACGGTCTCCTCGCGGGCGGTGTCGCGCCGGTCGTCAAGCATATTCCCGGTCATGGGCGCGCGCGGGCCGACAGCCACCACGCTCTTCCCGTGGTCGAGACCACGGCCGATGAGCTTGGCGTCGTGGATTTTGCACCCTTCGCCGCCTGCGCCGACGCGCCGTTCGCCATGACCGCCCACGTGACTTACACAGCGCTCGACGCGTCGGCACCCGCGACCTTCTCAAACATCGTGATCGGTGAGACCATCCGCAAAACCATCGGTTTCACCGGCGCGCTGATGTCCGACGATCTGTCCATGAGGGCGCTCGACGGCGCTTTGGCGTCGCGCGCGAGGCGGGCGCTCGAGGCCGGCTGCGATCTCGTTCTCCATTGCAACGGCGAGGCGGGCGAAATGGCCGAAATCGCGCCCGTCGTGCCGCGTCTCGACGGCGCGCCCGCCAAGCGGGTGGCGCGTGCGCTGGCGGTGATCGGCCCACCCGCCGACATTGACGACGAATCTTGCGAGCCCGCCGCGCTCGCTGCCGCGCTTGGTGCTCTGCTCGGCCCCGAAGAGGCCTAGCCGGTGGACGCGAACGCCATTGCCTATTTGGCCTCGGTCTGGGTTCTTCCGGTCCTGTTGGCGGTGACCTTGCACGAGGTCGCCCACGGCCTCGTCGCCGACCGCTTGGGCGACGATACGGCGCGGCGCGCGGGCCGGGTGACGCTCAATCCGATCAAGCATATCGACCTCGTCGGCACGATCCTGCTGCCCGGCCTGCTGCTGGCGCTCGGCGCCCCCTTCCTGTTCGGCTTTGCCAAGCCCGTGCCCGTCAATTTTTCTCGCCTGCGCCGGCCGCGGCGCGACGGTATTCTCGTTGCGCTGGCGGGGCCGGCGGCCAACATCGTCCTCGCCTGCCTGGGCATGCTTCTGCTCAACCTTGTGCGGGGGCCTTCCGATTCGCTCGGTTTATGGCTTTATGACAATGCCGTGAACCTGATCCTGATCAATGTCTGGCTGGCGGCGTTCAACCTTCTTCCAGTCCCCCCGCTGGACGGCGGACGGGTGCTTTTGGGCTTGCTCCCTGCACCTTTCGCGGCTCTCGTGGCATCGCGCGAGCGCCAAATCGCGCTTCTCCTGCTGGCGCTGATTCTTCTTTTGCCGCTCCTGCTTAGCCGTTTAGGGATAAACTTCAACCCGATCCATTGGATCCTGGGACCTGTTGTGCGAGGCTTTCTGACGGTGATTGAAACTCTGTTCCTCTTCGTGGGCGCGGCCGCATGAGCGAGCCGTCGCCTCCCGTGTCACCGGGTTTCGAGGCCGATGCTGGCCCCGTGCGCGCCCCCGCGCCGGCCCAGTTGATCCTCAATCTCGACGGCTACGAAGGTCCGCTCGATCTGCTGCTCAACCTGGCGCGCCAGCAGAAGGTCGACCTCGCGCATATTTCGATCCTTGCTCTTGCCGAGCAGTTCCTTGCCTTTATCGAGAGCGCTAAGCGCGTCGATATGGATATCGCCGCCGACTATCTCGTCACGGCGGCGTGGCTTGCCTATCTCAAATCACGTTTGCTGCTGCCCGCGACGCCTGGCGAGGACGAACCCTCGGCCGACGAGATGGCGGCGGCGCTCGCCCATCAGCTGCGCCGTCTCGATGGGATGCGCGAGGCGGGAGCCAGGCTGATGGCTCGCCCCATGCTCGGCCAGGAACGGTTCGTCCGGGGCCAGCCCGAGCCGACGCCCGTGCAGCGCACGAACGTGTACGAACTTTCGCTCTACGACCTGCTCAAGACCTACGCCGGCCACGAGGCGCAGCGCCAGGTTTCGCGCATGCGCGTCGCACCGTCGGAATTCCACTCGCTGGAAGAGGCTTATCACCGGCTGACGCGCTTACTTGGCGAGATGCCTGACTGGTCGTTGCTCATGCGCTTTCTGCCCGAGGGGCTCAGCCCCGGGGTCGGGCAGCGCTCCGCCGTGGCGGCGACCTTTGCCGCTAGCCTCGAATTGGCCCGTCTGGGCAAACTCCGCTTGCGTCAACTCGAGCCTTTTGGTCCCATTTATGTCCGTGCTGGAGAGGCCCCATGACTGACAGTCCATCGTCGCTCCGTCTGCTCGAGGCTTTGATTTTCGCCTCGGCTGAGCCGCTCGACGAGGCTCGCCTCGCCGAGCGCTTGCCCGAGGGCGAGGACGTGACGGTCCGGCTTGGCGAGCTTGGCGCACTCTATGAAAATCGCGGCGTCAACCTGGTCCAGGTCGGGCGCAAATGGGCGTTTCGCACGGCGCCCGATCTCGCGCCCCAGCTTCGGGTCGAGAAAGTGATGCCCCGGCGCCTCTCGCGCGCGGCGATCGAGACCTTGGCGATCATCGCCTATCACCAGCCGATTACCCGGGCCGAGATCGAGGAGGTGCGCGGCGTGCGTCTGTCCAAGGGCACCCTCGACCTGCTGTTCGAGACCGGCTGGGTTGCGCCCAAGGGCCGCCGCCGGGTGCCTGGGCGGCCGACCACCTGGGGCACGACGGACCATTTTCTCGACCATTTCGGCCTCGCCGCGTTGGGCGATTTACCCGGCGCCGACGAGTTGAAGGCGGCGGGTCTGCTCGATCCGGTGACGCCAACGATCCCCTCCGCGGCGCCGAAAAGCGGAGCGGATACCGGTCCCGGA
>CAVOEB010000082.1:0-8871 GCA_963694715.1 Alphaproteobacteria bacterium
CGGAAGGCTGTCACGTCACGCTCAAGGCCGAGTGCGACCTGATCATTGCGTTTTCCTGCTGCCCGTGGGATCACCCGGAATGGCCGGTCAACGGCCCCGGCGGACAGATCAACGACTGCGAATTCGCCATCAACTAGATTTCTCGCCCCACCGCTTTGCCAAAAGCAAAGGGGTGGGGCGTCCATTCGCCACGAAAGGCTCACGCCGCATAAGCGGCGGCCTGCCGAATCTAATTTAAGGGCCGCGTCCGCTGTCGGCGCGGACTTGTTAGACGAGACCACGGACATGGCACCACTGCGGTGTTGATGCGAAGATGGGGGTGACGTTCGCCCTTCACGAGCGGAGCCGCCCATGAGCGACGACAAACGCAAGCCTCCCGTTTCCCCCGTCACCCGCCTCGCCCATGGCGGGCGCGACGAGACCAGTGCGTTCCGCTACGTCAACCCGGCGGTGCATCGCGGCTCGACGGTGCTCAACGCCTCGGTCGCGGACCTCGAGAAAAAAAACCTGTGGGACCGCTTCGGCACGCTGAGCTACGGCCGCTGGGGCGGGCCGACGCACTTTGCGTTGCAGGACGCTATGGCCGAGCTCGAGAATGGCTACCGCTCGGTGGTGGTGCCTTCGGGCAAGGCCGCAGCGGCGGCCACGCTGCTTGCCTTCGTCCAATCCGGCGATCACATCCTGATGGTCGACTCGGTCTATCAGCCGAGCCGCAGCATCTGCCAGGCGCTGCTCGCGCGGTTCGGCGTCCAGACGACCTATTACGATCCCCTGATTGGCGCGGGCATCAATGAGCTGATCCGGCCCGAGACCAGGCTAGTCTACGCGGAATCGCCGGGCTCGCTGACCTTCGAGGTACAGGATATCCCGCCGATCGTCGAGGCCGCGCACGCCAGGGGCGTGATGGTCGCGATGGACAACACCTGGGCGACGCCGCTCTACTTCAAGCCCCTCGACTTCGGCGTCGACGTCTCGGTCCAGGCCGCGACCAAATATATCGTCGGTCATTCAGACGCCATGATGGGCATCCTGACCATGACCGAAGAGGCCTATACGCCGATCACCAACGCGATCGAGGATATGGGCTTTTCCGTCTCGCCCGACGATTGCTATCTAGCGCTGCGCGGCCTGCGCACCCTCGACGTCCGGCTGCGCCGCCATTTTGAAACAGGGCTCGCCCTGGCCGAGTGGCTGCAAGCGCGGCCCGAGGTCGCGCGGGTGATGCACCCCGCCCTGCCGGGCGATCCGGGATACGAGATTTGGAAACGGGACTTTGCCGGCGCCTCGGGGCTCTTCGGCGTGGTCCTCGAGCCGGTCGCCGAAGCCGCGGTCACCGCGCTGCTCGAGGGGCTGGAGTTGTTCGGGCTGGGCTATAGCTGGGGCGGCTACGAGAGCCTGGCGATCCCGACCCAGCCAGGAAACGCACGCAGCGCGACAGATTGGGGCGCTGCGGGTTCCTCGATCCGCCTGCACGCCGGATTGGAAGACGCCGACGACCTGATTCGCGATCTCGACGCCGGTTTCGAACGGCTTAAAACTATATCCGCTTAGCATTGCGGCAGCGCTAAGCGCGTTCAATCATCACTAAGGCTCGGTCGCGCTCATTCGCCGCGCAGGCTGGCACCGCATAAGCGGCAGTCCGTCGAATGAAATTTGATGGCCGCGTCCGCCGCCGGCGCGGGCTGGCGAGATTGCGACAAGTCTATGTCAGATTTCGCTACCCGGACCCGCTGGGCCCTCCCCCGGACCCGCGACGGCTTGGCCACAGGCTTGCCGCCGCGAACAGGGCTGCTGCCGCGGCAACGATTGAGGGGCCAGCGGGGGTATCCCAGGCGAGCGAGCCGTAGAGCCCGCCGACCACGGCGATAGCGCCCGCAAGCACCGCAAAGGCTGCCATCTGCTCGGGCGTGCGGGCAAAGCGCCTTGCCGCCGCCGCGGGAATGATCAGCATCGAGGTGATCAGGAGGACGCCGACGATCTCGAGCGCGACCGCGATGACGATCGCGATCAGAAGCATGAACAGAATGCGCACACGCTCGACGGGCACGCCTTCGACGCGGGCCAGCTCTTCATGCACCGTGAGCGAAAGCAAAGGCCGCCAGATTATCATCAGCAGGCCAAGTGCCAGGGCCGCACCGCCATAAATCCAGTAGAGATCGACCCGGCTGACCGCGAGGATATCGCCGAACAGGTAGCTCATCAGGGCAAAGCCGTGCAGATCGAGCAGCGCCATGACGATGAGGCCAATCGCGAGCGAGGCGTGGGCCAGGATGCCGAGGAAGGTGTCCGTGGGCAGCCGGCGCTGGCGCTGAGAGAGCCCCAAAAGCAGGGCGACGGCAACGGCAGCGACCAGGACCCCGATCGCAACGTGGATATGGAGTGCCAGGCCCACAGCAATACCGAGCAGCGCCGAATGGGACATGGTATCGCCGACGAACGCCATACGCCGCCAGACGACGAAGGACCCCAAGGGACCCGCAACGAGTGCGACACCGACGCCGCCCAGCAGGGCGCGGAGAAAGAATTCGTCCATCGGGATTAGCCCGAGGTCCCGTCCCGCTCGCTTTCGAGCGGAAGCACCTTGCCCGCCGCGTCGTGGACATGGTCGTGACTGTGGGCATAGACCGCGAGGCCGGTGGCGACCTGTTCGCCGAACAGGGCGAGATATTCCGGGTGACGGGTGATCGATTCCGGCTGGCCGGCGCAGCAGACATGGTTGTTGAGGCAGATCACCCAGTCGGTGGCGGCCATGACGAGATGGAGCTGGTGCGAGACCATCAGCACGCCGCAGCCGTAGCGCTGACGGATATCCCCGATCAGACGATAGAGCGCCGACTGGCCGGTAACGTCGACACCCTGGACCGGTTCGTCGAGGACTAGGAGCTCGGGCTCACGCAGCAGCGCCCGGGCGAGCAAAACCCGCTGTAACTCGCCGCCGGAGACGGTCTGAACCGCGTCGTCGCCGAGACGACCGGCACCGACCTCGTCGAGTGCCGCCTGGATGGGGCCCGCGCCGTGCCGCCCGCTGAGCGCGAGGAAACGCGAGACCGTGAGCGGCAGAGCGGGATCCACGGGCAGACGCTGGGGCATGTAGCCGATCCTGACGCCGGGCCGGCGCATGACCCTTCCGGCGTCGGGGCTGAGCAGGCCCAGCAGGATGCGGACCAGAGTGCTCTTGCCCGCCCCGTTGAGGCCGACAATGGCGACGATTTCGCCGGGATCGACGCGGATGGCAACATCGTGTAGAACGCTACGCTCGCCAAACGCCTTGGCCAGCCCGTGCCCCTCGACCAGCGGGCCGATCGATCGCGCGAGGCTAGTCAAAACTTGTGCCATCGCCCTGCTCGACGCGGCAACGGCTGCATAATCCGGCAACTTCGACGGTCTGGCGGCGCACTTCGAAGCCAAAATCACCGGCGCGATGATGGATCGCGCTGGTGATCTCATCGACATCGATCTCGGCCACCTCGCCGCACAAGCCGCAAATCAGATATTGCGCGTTATGGCGGCTTTCGGGGGTCGTGCAGCCGACGTAGGCGTTGAGCGATTCGATACGGTGGACGAAGCCCTCGTCGCCAAGAAACTGGAGCGCGCGGTAGACCGTCGGGGGTGCGGCGCGGCGGCGCTCGGCACGCAGCCGGTCGAGCACTTCGTAGGCCCCGATGGGACCGTGGGATTGCCACACCAGCTCCAGGACCCGGCGGCGAAGCGGAGTGAACCGGACGCTACGTTCCTCGCAGATACGCTCCGCGCTGCCCAGCGCATTGGAGATGCAGCGGGAGTGATCGTGGTCCTTAAATGATAGTGTTTCCAATATTTTTCCGCTTGTTATTAATCATAAAGTTAAACGTGGGCCGGGGTTGGATATTGAGTCCTTAGATTCGTGATATGATATAACATAACCCATCTGGAATCGCAATATCGTGAATGTTCATTCCTCCCGCTCAACAGAACATTTAGGCACCGCCCGACGGCAACTCCGGGCGAGGTTCCTGGCCGCCATGCTTGCTGTCCTCGTCCTTGGCGCGGTGCCCGCTCAAGCTGATGAGGACCTCGCCGTCAGCGTCTCGATCCCGCCCATTCATTCGCTCGTCGCGGGCGTCATGGTGGGCGTAGCAGAACCCGGATTGCTGGCCGAGGCCGGGGCTTCGCCCCACGGCTTTGCGCTGCGGCCGTCCCAGATGGCGGCAATCGGAGTTGCAGCTCTGATCGTGCGCGTCGGCGAGGCTCTCGACGGCTTTCTCGATCGCGCGATTGCGGCGCGGTCAGACGATATGCGGGTGCTCACCCTGACGGCGCTACCCGAAATTACTCTGCGGCGATGGGCGGCAGCCGATTCCGCCAACCACGGACACGACGACAGCCCGTTCGATCCTCATATCTGGCTCGACCCCGCCAATGCACGGGTGATTGTGGCGGCCGTCGCGGACGAGTTGGCCCGGCTCGATCCCTCGAACGACGCCCTTTACAACGCAAACGCAACGGCGCTCGACGCCCAGCTCGCGACCTTAGACGATGAGCTTAGGACCCTGCTCGCGCCTCTGGCGGAACGCCCTTTCGTGGCGTTTCACGATGCCTACGGCTATTTCCAAGAGGCCTACGGGCTCAAGGGCGCGATCGCGGTGACGCGCGATCCCGAGCGCAAGCCCGGAGCCCGGCGGATCAGTGAACTGCGCGAGACCATCGAGACGCTCGGCATTGCCTGCGTATTCGCCGAACCGCAATATCCCGACGCCCTCGTCGAAACCCTGATCGAGGGCACGGGAGCGCGGCTCGCGCGCCTCGATCCACTGGGCGTCGGGATTGCGCCGGGCCCGGAAGCGTATTTCTTACTGATGCGGGCGATGGCAGGGGCAATCGCGGCCTGCGCGGCCGACTAATCGACGGCCATTTTGCATCACTTCGAGGTTTTGCCCCGGGTCCGGATGGTCTAAGCTCAGGCCGATTCACGTAACGGTGGGTTAGCTAGGGTAAAACGAGAGCAGAAACGAGGGAGATAACCGACCATGGTCAGCATGTACTTCCCCAAGGAAGAGTACGAAGCGCGCTGGGCGAGAACCCAGGAAAGCATGCGCGAAAAGGGCTTTCAGACCGCAGTGATCTGGGGCCGTACCGCCGGCTCGTACGACCGCGCGGGCGATATCCTCTATCTCACCAATTTCTATTCCGGCCATTCGGCCCACGAGTACGATACGCCGCTCTGGCAGGCACGCTCCTACTCGGCGGTCATCATGCAGGACGGTGGCACGCCGGAGCTGCATATGGACGAGGCGGGCTATCCCGAAGACCTGATTGCGACCGACCGGGTGGGCTGGCACATGGACCCGATCAAGGGCGTAATCGACGCGCTGAACGAAAAGAACATCAGCGGCAAGGTTGCCTTCGTCGGCGCCGACACCCTGCCCGCCAAATACTGGGAGCAGATCAAGGCGGGGACGCCCAACATCGAGTGGGAGGAAGCCGACGACGTGGTGCGCGATGCGCGCCGCCAGCAGAGCCCTCGCGAGCTCGACTGCATGCGCGAGGCGGGCGAAACCGTGACCCGCGGCATGGACGCGTTGATGAAGGCGTTTATCAGCGGCAAGACCGAGGCGGAATCGGCCGCCGAAGGCGCGCGGGAAGTGATGAAGGACGGCGGCGTACTGGAATATGTCCGCCTCTCCCACGGCGACCGGATACAATACTGGTCGCGCTCGCCGTGGAACGGCTATTCGACCGACCCGGTTAATGAGGGGGATATGTGCCGCGCCTGGTTCATGGGCCCGATCAAGGAAGGCTATTTCATGGATCCGGGGCGCACGGCGGTGTGCGGCAACAAGCCGAGCCCCGAGCAGAAGCGCCTTATCGAAGGGGCGGTCGAGGTGGTCGAGGGCATCATTGCCGCCATGAAGCCCGGCGTGAAAGTACGCGACCTGGCCAAGGTGGGCGACGAGTTGATGGCGAAAAACGGTGCCGTGCTCGACGGCGCCGCGGCCCAGTGGCCGCTATACGGCCACCGCCAGGGCATGTTCTGGGATAGCTGGATCGGTAACGAGATCACCGAACCCGACGACGTGTTCGAAGCCGGTACGGCGTGCAGTTCCGAGACCTTCCTGATCCACGAAGGGGTTGGGCTCGCGGGCTTTGAGCAGAACGTGATCATCACGGACGATGGCGTCGAAATCCTGACCAAGACGCCGATGATCTTCTGGGACTGAGCCCGTGGCTATAAGGCCGATCCTGCGCATGGGCGATACGCGTCTGATGGGGGCGGCGTCCGCGGTCGAGGACATTGAGGCCGAGGATATCGCCGCACTGATAGAAGACATGCGAGAGACGCTCGACGACATCCAGGCCACGGGCCTCGCCGCGCCTCAGATTGCGGTCGACAAGCGGGTCGTGCTCTATAGCGTTCCGTCCGGCCGTATCCCCGCCGGCTCGGCGCAGGACCCGGTGCCCTGGACGGTGATGATCAACCCGGTGATCACGCCGCTCACGGGAGAGAAGGAACCGATCTGGGAACGCTGCCTGTCGTTGCCCGGTCTTTACGGCAAGGTGCCCCGCTTCACTCGCATCCAAGCGGACTACACCACGCTCGACGGCCAGGCGGTAAAATTTGAAGCCAAAGGATTTCACGCCATGCTGGTGCAGCACGAGTGCGACCATCTCGACGGTGTGCTCTATCCCATGCGCATGGAGGATCTAAGCGGCTTCGGCTTCGTCGAGGAGATTACCGGCGGGGGCGCGATCTACCCCTACTCGCCCGGCGAGTTCGACGGCTAGTGGTTATTTCGTTTCACGTTACGCGCTAACGCGAAACGGCGTTCATTCGCCACGTAGGCTCGGTCGCGCTCAAGCGCGGCGCAGGCTATCGCCGCATAGGCCGCGACCCCCCGAAAATTACTGGATGGCCGCGTCTGTGGTCAGCGCGGGCTTGCTGAATCCAGACGAACCTTCCCCATCTCACTTAGGGTTAAGCGCCAATTCCAACGAGACGGCGCATGGCTGGGCGGGGCAGCGTGCGCCGTGCGACCTCGGCAAAGCCGCATTCGATAAACGCCGCGGCGATACCGACGAAGCCTTCGCCCCAATCAAGCGTACGGCGGGCTTGAGAGGGTAAGCCTCGACGACACCGGCGGCGTTGTCGTGCGGGGCGCGATGGCGCACCAGCCGACCGGCGCGACGCCGTCATAGGCAAAAATACCGGGCACGGCGTTCGACGTGACGATCTTGCGGAACGCAGCCTTACGCCTAGCCTTGCCCATCACCTCCCAATCTTTTCGGGTGGTGCGGCACCACATGCACCAGCAGCCGGAACCCGCGCGCCGCTCTGGCCCGAACAGGGCTTCAGGGTCGGCCCAGCGCTCGGCCATCAGAGGATGAAAGGCAAGCCCGTCGGTGCCCTGCATCGCCGCTCGCGCGCTTAGGTCACCGCGCTGCCGGCGGCCTTGGCCATGTAATCGTCGAGCCAGGGCGTGCGATAGCCGTCTTTGCGCCACAAGATGGGAAAGAAACTCTCGTCCATCTCCGATGTGCCACGCTTACGATAGCGGGCATAGAGATGGGTCGTCAGCGTGGGATGAAACTCGGTCTCAGAACTGGTGCAGTGGGCGACCAGCGAGCGGCGCATACGGAATGCTTGCATGTTCGGGCCCGAGCCGTGCCAGCACCAACGGTCGTGGATCGCAAGCCCACCCGCGAGGACCTCGACGGGCACAACCTCGGGATCATCGATGCCCTCCTTCGCCGCCGCCTCACGCATGTACTGCTGGTAATCGTCGATCCGGAAGACCTCGGGCTTGGGCGAGTGGTGCCAGTGGTTGGAGCCGCGGACATATTCGACGGTGCCCGCGTCCGCCTTAGTCTCGTCGAGGGCTATCCAGAGCGAGCACATATTGTTGGGCACGAGATAGTCGTTCCAGCTGCCGTCCTGATGCATGGCGAAGGCGCTGGTGCCCGGCGGTTTCCAGATCACGTTATCGAGATGGATGCGCGTACCCGGCCAGCCCGCCATCCGGGCGGCGATTTCGCCGATCTCGGGGCGCAGCACGAGGCTCGCGATGGTGTAGTTCGAGCGCCAAGTATTACAGAGCTGGCGTGCGCTGGCGGGATCGTCGCGCCCTTCGGTCCAGTTAATTTCGTCGGGCGGGATCCCGGTTTCCCATTCGCCGCGGAAGAGCGGCTCGAAGCGCGAACGCGCGGCCTCGATTTCATGGGTTTCGAGAAACTGGTCATAGGTGATGAAGCCGTCGTCACGGAACTGCTGGACCCTTGCATCGGACAGATCGAGTGCGTGCATGGTTCAGGTGCCTCCCTGCTCCTGTTTTACGCTTCTTGATCCCGCTTCATCAAGCCTCCGAACCGATCCGCGCGACCAGATCCACGGTGCCCTGCAAATCTGCTTCGGTGGTGCGCGGGTTGATCGTGCACAGGCGCAGGACCACGCGCCCGTTGATCCGGGTCGAGGTCAGGAAGGCGTAGCCGTCCGCGAGCAAGCCGTCGACGATCGCCAGATTTATGCGGTCGAGCTCGCTCGCATCAGCGCCCTCGCGCGTATAGCGGAAGGTCACGATGGCGAGCTGGGCGTGGGTGACGATCTCGAGCCCGCCTGCCTCGCGCAGCATCGCCTCGGCCCGCTCGGCGTTAGATATGCCCCGATCGATGGCGTCCCGAAAGGCGTCGATGCCGAACACCTTGACCGACATCCAGAGCTTAAGCGCCCGAAATCCCCGGGAGAGTTGGACCCCGTAATCGCCAAAATTGATCTCACTCAAGGGATCGTCATCGGTGTGGGTGTCCTGTAGATATTCGGGCTGCTCGCCGAAGGTGGGCGGCAGCCAGCGCACGTCGCGAACCAGCACGCAGCCGATCTCGTAGGGCTGGAACATCCAT
>CAVOEB010000083.1:0-8702 GCA_963694715.1 Alphaproteobacteria bacterium
AAGGTGCCCTGGGCGACCTTGGCCTGGGTTGTGATGCGCGCAATGCTGGCCTCGGCATAACCGTGGCGTCCCACGACGTTCACAGCCGCATCAAAAATTTCACGCCGTTTCTGTTCCGAGGCCTCGCGCCTGTGAGGTCTTCCCCGTCGGCGCACCGCGCGCTGTTCTGTCGGTTCGGCCGTGTCCGCCATGGTTGCCGCCCATTGTTTGCGCTGCATTCGAATCCCAGCCCGCTGTATGCCTGTTCGGTTCGCTCATGGTCGGGGACAAGGCAGTGAACCGCAATTCAGTTTAATCGAGTGTAGTGGAGAGGCTTGAAATGCGACAGGCGCGCAGCGCCGCTGTTGGGCGTCGTTGTCGCGATTGCGTTAGACTCCCGGCGAAGCGATCACCCCGATTCCAGCGGAGACATGATGGATATCTCAGCGTGGCTCCAGATCGCGGCGGTCTGCATTCTGGGCGCGATATCGCCCGGCCCCAGCCTCGCCGTGGTCTTGCGCAACACCGTCGCGGGCGGGCGGCTCCAGGGGGCCATGGCCGGGATCGGTCACGGGATCGGCGTCGGGCTCTATGCCCTTGCCGCCGTGACCGGACTCGGAGCCTTGCTGGCTGCCGATTCGGCGCTGTTTCGCGCAGCCAATTGGGCCGGGGCCGGATTTTTGGTCTGGCTCGGTATCCAGCTCTGGCGCAGGAGCTACGGGCCGCCAGGCGAGGTGACGGAGGCGGTCCCTTTGGGCGGCGCACGGGGTTTTGCCGAAGGCTTCATCATCGCCTTTCTCAACCCGAAGATCGCAGCCTTCTTCCTTGCCTTGTTCAGCCAGTTCGTCCATGCCGATGCCGGGTGGGCGGAGAAGGGCGCGATGGCTCTGACGGCCGGCGCGATCGACATGGGTTGGTATGTCCTCGCCGCCGTGGTTCTGGCAGGCACCGGCGCGGTCGATTGGTTGCGGCGGCACGGACTCCTGGTCGATCGCGTGATCGGCAGCGTTCTGCTGATCGTCGCGGCGGGTCTCTTCCTGCGTGAGATGTGAGGCGCGACGGGCCTCCCGGCCAGGGCAGGCGTGGGGTGATTGCCGCGCGGTGACGCCATAGGCTAGAAAGGCGCGCTTCCATCATATCGGGAACCGCGTGTATGGCCTCCTATCAGTACATCTATGTCATGAAGGGTCTGAACAAGACCTATCCTGGCGGCAAGCAGGTCTTGAGAGACATCTGGTTGTCCTTCATGCCGGGCGCCAAGATCGGCGTGCTCGGCCTGAACGGTTCGGGCAAATCGACCCTGCTGCGAATCATGGCGGGCCTGGATCACGAATTTAACGGCGAGGCCTGGCCCGCGGACGGCGTGAAGGTCGGCTTTCTGTCCCAGGAGCCTGATCTCGACGCGGACAAGGACGTGCTGGCCAACATCATGGACGGGGTTGGGGGCATCAAGGCCCTACTCGACCGCTTCGAGGCGGTGAGCATGCGCTTCGGCGAGGAACTCGAATCGGACGAGATGGATGCCCTGATCGCCGAGCAGGCGGAACTCCAGGACAAGATCGACGCGGTCGACGGCTGGGAAGTCGAGCGAACGGTCGAGATCGCCATGGACGCGCTGCGCTGCCCTCCGGGGGACGCAGATGTCACCAAGCTGTCGGGTGGCGAACGCCGGCGCGTGGCGCTATGCCGGTTGCTGCTCCAGCGGCCCGATCTGTTGCTGCTCGATGAGCCGACCAACCATCTGGATGCGGAATCGGTGGCCTGGCTGGAACAGTTCCTGGCGGAATATCCGGGGACCGTGGTCGCGGTCACCCATGACCGCTATTTCCTGGATAATGTCGCGGGCTGGATCCTGGAACTGGATCGTGGCCATGGCATCCCCTACGAGGGCAACTACTCCTCCTGGCTCGAACAGAAGCAAAGCCGCCTGAAGCAGGAGGAGAAGGAAGAAAGCGCTCGCCAGCGCACCCTGCAGCGCGAATTGGAATGGATCCGCCAGTCCCCGCGGGCGCGCCAAGCCAAGAGCAAGGCGCGCATCAATGCCTATGACGAGCTTGTCGCCCAGAGCCGCGACAAAGCGCCAGATTCGGCGCAGATCGTTATTCCGCCGGGCCCGCGCCTGGGCGATCTGGTGGTCGAGGCCGAAGGCCTGTCCAAGGGCTATGGCGACCGGCTGCTGATCGACGACTTGTCGCTCAAGCTCCCGGCTGGAGCCCTGGTCGGGGTGATCGGCGCGAACGGCGCCGGGAAGACCACCCTGTTCCGCTTGATTACCGGGCAGGAGAAGTCCGATAGCGGAACGCTACGCATCGGCGATACCGTGAAACTCGGTTATGTCGATCAGACCCGCGACGATCTCGATCCGGCCAAGACCGTATGGGAGGTGATCTCGGACGGTCAGGCGGAAATCGAACTCGGCAAGCGGAAGATTCAAAGCCGGGCCTATGTCGGCTCGTTCAACTTTCGTGGCTCGGATCAACAGAAGCCTGTCAGTCAGTTGTCGGGCGGCGAGCGGAACCGCGTGCATCTCGCCCGCATCGTCAAATCGGGCGCCAATGTCCTGCTCCTCGATGAACCGACCAACGATCTGGACGTCGATACCTTGCGGGCCCTGGAAGACGCGCTGCTCGATTTTCCGGGCTGCGCGGTCGTGATCAGCCATGACCGCTGGTTTCTCGATCGCATCGCGACCCATATTATCGCCTTCGAGGGCGACAGCCATGTCGAATGGTTTGAGGGCAATTATCAAGCCTACGAGGAAGACCGCCATCGCCGTCTGGGATCGGATGCCGATCAACCGCATCGCCTGAAATACAAGCCGCTGTCGCGCTGATGCCGGGCCATACGAAAACCGCCGCCCCTGGGGGGCGGCGGTTTGAACGCAGGCTGACCTGTCTTGGCGGCAAGGCTGTGTCTAGGCGTCGCTGCCCTCTAATTGGGTGACTTTTTTCTGCAAGGTGTCGAGGAAGGCGTCGATATCGCCATTCTTGCTTTGGATCACGGCGATGAACTCGTCGCGTTGCGTGATCGCCATGCTGATACCTTCGACCAGCACATCGACGATCTTGTAGTTGTCGTTGGGGCTGCGAACGCGCCAATCGACCCGGACGCCGGAATTTCCACTGTCCGGTGCCCTGATTTCGGTTTGCACCATCGCGCCGTTCTTGCCGTCGGAAACGACCTGGCGCACCGAGAGGGTTTCGCCATTATAGATCGACTTTAGGCGAGCCGAATAGGTTTGCACGATGAAATCCCTGAACAGGGCGACATAGCGTTTGCGCTGTTCAGGCGTTGCCTTGCGCCAGTAATGCTTGAGGCAGAAAGCCGCAATTGCCGGGACGTCGAAGCCCTCCGTCAGAATGCTGCGGAAATGCTGGTCCCGCTGTTCCTTCGTCACATTGTCGTTGGCGATGGCCTCGAGTGCGCGGTCTCCGAATCCTTGGATGAACTTGCTGGCGCCGTCATGGGTGGTTTCCGCTTGGACGCTGCCGAAACCAAACGCGGTCAGCGGCGCAACGACCAGGGCAGCGATCAATAATTTGCGTATTTGCATGGTGCTACTGCATCAGTTTTCTGAAACGTCGTCGCTCTTCGGTCGAGCATTCTCGTCGATAGTCACGCCAGCAGCGGGCTGGGCGGGCACGGTATCCTCATCCTCGAGGAACTCAAAGGAGATGCTTGGTGCCGGCACGTTGCCGCCAGGCTCGCCATTGCGAATCTCGTCTTCCCGACGCTGCCTGTAAAGGCTTCTGATCGTGGCGTAGAAGTCGACTGAGGTCCGTTCGATCTCATCCAACGGCTCGAGAGCCCGGGACCGCTTGTTGATGCCCTCGACCGCGCTGCGGCTGAAGGTGACCGGGAAGGACACAAAATAGCCGAGGGGATCGATGAAGCTGTCGACCACGAGGCCGACGGTGTCGCGCGGATTGGACGGGCCGAAGACCGGCAGCATCAAATAGAAGCCTTCGCCGAAGCCCCAGACCGCCAGGGTCTGGCCGAAATCCTCCGTATGGCGTTCCATGCCGTACTGGCCGGCGACGTCGAAGAGTCCGCCCATGCCGAGCACGGTATTGACCGCAAAACGGGTAATCGTCTCGATGGCGCGGACGCTTTCGCCCTGCAGGATGTCGTTGGCGAGGATCACGGGCGAGCGGATGTTGTGCAGCAGGTTGTTGATGCTGCTGCGCACGCTGTCCGGGAAGATTTCGCGATAGCCTTCCGCGGCCGGCTTCAAGAGCGCGCGATCGACTCCCTGGTTGAAATCGAACATCGCGCGGTTTGTGGGCCCAAGCGGATCGTTGGCTTCCTCGTAGGCGGCCAGGGATTCCGGATCTGTCGGCGGTGTCGCCGTACAGGCCGCAAGCAGGGCGGCGGCGGCGAAGATGCCAGCCAGCCGGGGTGTCAGGTTAAAAAGAATCCTTGAACGCATAGCGACGGAACCACCCAGATTTCAGTTTAGTTTTTTATTCTTCCGAGCGGCTGCCTGGCGAGATGCGATGGGTCGCTGGATCATTCTTCCCCCCAATGTTCAAGCCTGACTTGGGTCTAATACTAGGCCGGTTCGGCAACTTGGTCTTGCCATTTGTACGCGGCCTTTAATCAATAAATTCTCAACGCAACTTGGCCCGGCGAAATGAGCGTCCGTCTCGTCCGATGATTTGGGTACCATAGGCCATCGAAAAAGACCAGTGACCTTGATCGCCACTTTGGTCAACGGAGGCGCAGTGTTGCGCGTTGGCCACGGGGGGGGGGATAAGTCACTGATCTGCGACGATTTAGTGGGGCTGGGCTCTCCACCAGGAATGATATTGAGGACACGGCTTACCACGCCGCGCGAAAGATTTGTTTCGACAAGTACATAATGATATATTTATATTGTTATCTATTGTCTTATTCGTTCGGAGCATCTTGGCTGTCACATGCTGGACGCCCTTCTTATAAAGTTGCGGGCTGCGGCGGAGCCGACGAGGCTTCGCCTGCTGGTGCTATGTGCGGAAGCGGATCTGAGCGTGGGTGAGCTGACCCAGATCGTGGCCCAAAGCCAACCGCGGGTCTCCCGTCACCTGAAGGTTCTGTGCGACGCAGGTTTGCTGGACCGGGCGCCGGAAGGCACGTCTGTTTTCTATCGCATGACCGGCGACCCGGATGGCATGCGGTTGTCCGAAGCCTTGCTCGCCTTCGTTCCGCCCGAGGATCCGGTCGTGACCTTCGATCGGGAGCGCCTCAAGGCAATCATTCAGGCCCGTGGCGAGGCTGCCGCCGACTATTTCCGAGAGAACGCGGCGCATTGGGACAAGATTCGCTCCTTCCATGTCGATGAGGCCGAGGTCGAGGCGGCTCTGTCCCGCATCGTTGCCGAAATTGAACCGGAAATGCTGGTCGATATCGGCACGGGAACCGGCCGTGTTCTCGAACTGCTCGGCCCCGTGCTTCGCCGCGGGCTGGGTATCGATCTCTCTCGCGAGATGCTTGCCGTCGCGCGGGTCAATCTGGAGCGCGCAGGCGTGCGCAACTGCGCGCTGCGGCAGGCCGATATGTACCAACTGCCCCTGCCGGACGATTCCTTCGATATGGCGATACTTCACCAAGTGCTGCATTTCGCCGAGAACCCGCAGGCAGCGTTGCGTGAGGTTTTCCGGGTCCTGCGCGCCGGCGGCCGCGCTCTGGTCGTCGATTTTTCGCCCCATGAACTCGAACAACTCCGCGCCGATCATGCCCATCGTCGTCTCGGCTTTTCCGACGGCCAGGTTCAGCAATGGTTCGAAGCGGCCGGGTTCGAAGTGGAAGACACGACCCATCTGCCCGGGGATCCGCTGACCGTCTGTATCTGGCGTGCCCGGTCACCCCTCCGGGCACCAGCCGAATCACTCAATTTTTCCATGGAGGCGGGCCGATGACGCCCAACAGAAGCTTTGCGCAACGATTCGAAATGCCTTCCTATGCTCTCCCGTCAGAGGTGCGGTTGAACGTTTCGTTCGAGTTCTTTCCGCCCAAAACGCCGGAGGCGGAGGAGACGCTCTGGCGCGCCGTGCAACGGCTCGAACCGATGGCGCCGCGCTTCGTCTCGGTGACCTACGGGGCCGGCGGCACGACGCGGGAACGCACCCACAACACCGTGCGGCGGATAGCGGCGGAATCCAGCCTGACGGCCGCGGCCCATCTGACCTGCGTGGGGGCGACCAAGGACGAAGTGAATGCCGTAGCCCAGGATTACTGGAACAGCGGCATCCGCCATATCGTCGCCCTGCGCGGCGATCCGCCCGAAGGGCAATCGCGCTACCGCCCTCATCCCGAAGGTTATGCGCGGGCCGCAGACCTGGTCGAGGGTCTGCGCCGGATTGGGGATTTCGAGATCAGCGTCGCGGCCTACCCCGAGATGCATCCCGATTCGCCCAGCCTCGAGGCTGATCTCGACAACCTCAAACGCAAGATCGACGCGGGCGCGACAAGGGCTATCACCCAGTATTTTTTCGACGAACAGGTCTTCCTGCGCTTTCTCGACCGGGCGCGATCGGCCGGAATCAAGGTGCCGATTGTGCCGGGCATTCTGCCAGTCACCAATTTCGCGACCGTCAAACGGTTCAGCGAAGCCTGCGGCGCCGGGGTGCCGCGCTGGCTTTCGGAACTGTTCGACGGATTGGACGAGGATCCCCAGACACGCCGCCTGGTGGCGGCGACCGTGGCGGCGCAGCAATGCCGCGTGCTACAGGCCAACGACATCGACGAGTTTCATTTCTACACCCTCAACCGCGCCGATCTGACCTATGCGATCTGCCACATTCTCGGCATGCGCCCTTCAGGTGAGGCCACACGGGCCACAGTGGCTGAATAGCGACGAGCCGGGCGACAAAACCGAAGGACGGACGATGACACCAGAGAAGAGGCGGGCGGCGCTCGGTGCCGCCTTCGATGAGCGCATCCTGATTCTGGACGGCGCGATGGGCACGATGATCCAGTCCTATCGCCTGGAGGAGGCGGATTATCGCGGCAAGCGCTTCGCCGATTGGTCGAGCGACCTGAAGGGCAACAACGACCTGCTGAACCTGACCCAGCCGGATGTCGTGACCGAAATCCATAACGAGTTTCTCGCCGCCGGTGCGGACATGCTGGAAACCAACACCTTCAACGCCACGCGCATCTCCCAGGCCGATTACGGTATGGAGGCGTCTGTGGCCGAGATCAATCGCGAGGGCGCGCGCCTCGCCCGGGCGGCGGCGGACGCCGCCACGGAAGCCGATCCGTCGCGCCCGCGTTTCGTCGCGGGGGCCATCGGGCCGACCAGCCGGACGGCCTCGCTTTCGCCCGATGTCGAGAATCCGGGCTATCGCAACGTCACCTTCGACGGCTTGTGCGAGACCTATGGCGAGGCCGCTGCCGCGCTCATGGATGGCGGCGTCGATGCGCTGCTGGTCGAGACGATCTTCGATACCTTGAATGCCAAGGCGGCGATCTTCGCCGTCCTCGAACTGTTCGAGAAGCGGGGCGAGCAACTGCCGCTGATGATTTCCTGCACGATCACGGATCTGTCCGGGCGCAATCTTTCGGGCCAGACGATCGAAGCCTTCTGGCATTCCGTCCGGCACGCCAAGCCGATGACCGTCGGCCTGAACTGCGCCCTGGGCGCGGCCGAGATGCGGCCCTATCTCGCGGACTTGTCGCGGGTGGCGGATACGCGGATCTGCTGCTATCCGAATGCCGGCCTGCCCAATGAGATGGGCGAATACGACGAGACGCCGGAAGAGACCGCGGCCATGGTCGGCGAATGGGGCCGGTCGGGGCTGGTCAACATGGTCGGCGGCTGTTGCGGTACGACACCGGCGCATATCGGCGCGATCGCCCGGGCGGTCGCCGATACGGCGTCGCGTGAAATTCCCCTGGTCGAGCGGCGCATGCGCCTCTCCGGCCTCGAACCCTTCACGGCGATGGCCTGAACGATGCAGCCTACCTTCATCAATATCGGCGAGCGGACCAATATCACCGGGTCCGCGAAGTTCAGCAAACTGATCCTCGCCGGCGACTACGAGGCCGGGCTCGACATCGCGCGCCAGCAGGTCGAGAACGGCGCTCAGATCATCGACGTCAACATGGACGAGGGCCTGCTCGATTCCGAACAGGCGATGACGACCTTCCTGAACCTGATCGCGGTCGAGCCGGATATCAGCCGCGTGCCGATCATGATCGATTCCTCCAAATGGTCGGTCATCGAAGCCGGGCTCAAATGCGTGCAGGGCAAGCCGGTCGTGAACTCGATCAGCCTCAAGGAAGGCGAGGAGCCCTTCATCCGGCAGGCGCGGGCGGTGCTGCGCTTCGGCGCGGCGGTGGTCGTGATGGCTTTCGACGAGCAGGGCCAGGCCGATACGGCCGAACGCAAATTCGAAATCTGCAAGCGCTGCTACAGGATCCTGACCGAGGAAGTCGGATTCCCGCCCGAGGACATCATCTTCGATCCCAATATCTTCGCCATCGCCACGGGGATGGAGGAGCATAACGGCTATGCCCTGGCCTTTTTCGAGGCGACCCGCCTGATCAAGGCGAACCTGCCCCATGTCAAAGTTTCCGGCGGGGTTTCGAACGTCTCCTTCTCGTTCCGCGGCAACAATGTCGTGCGCGAGGCTATGCATTCGGCCTTCCTCTATCACGCCATCCAGGCCGGCATGGATATGGGCATCGTCAATGCGGGCCAGATCGCGATCTACGACGAGCTGCCCAAGGGTCTGCTCGAA
>CAVOEB010000084.1:0-8636 GCA_963694715.1 Alphaproteobacteria bacterium
CCCGGAAATTGGTTTTGAGCACCCCGTCAGCAGGATCAAGGCGAGCGCGATTAGCCCGGCGGACCCGGAGGAGCTGCGCCGCCGACATCTTTGAGTTGGCTTTGTCCTCCCCGGCAGAGATGGGCTGGCGATCTCGGAAAAATGCCGCAACATTTCCTATCGCTCCAAATACGGCGCGGATGACCGATTTCCAGGTCGAGCTTCCCCAGCAACCGAAATCAGCCTCATTCTTCACCGTACAGGGTCAAGAATCGGCAACTGCAACCTAGGAGAGATGTTAGTTTGGAACATCGAGATCAAACCGCACTCTTGGAGAAGGCTCAAGACCCAAGGCAGTAAGAGGATCGTACCTCTCGCTGGCATGGCCTTATGGGCAGCACAACGCGGACACCGTCGTCGAGGATGCCCTGCGAGAAGCCTGGCCCTGCAACTGATGACCGCGCGCACCAAGATCGCCGGCAGTAACTTCGGCCCCGACAGGTGCGGGTATGCGCGCCGCGGCCCTGGCCGCCTCGCGTCAACTCACTTCCTAAGACCCCTTGCTCAATCCCCATCTTCAGCCGTGTCACGTTAGTCTGACAAAGCCGCCACGGGATGTCCGGGGCTGGACGGCCTGCGCTCGAGTTTACCGGTCAGGAGATGGCAGGCGGCCGTATGCCTGGCGCTCACCTGGACGAGGGTGGGCTCTTCGCGCGCGCAAACCGGGGCCGCGTGCGGGCACCGCGGGTTGAAGCGGCAGCCCGGCGGAGGATCGATGGGGCTCGGGGGATCGCCTTCGAGAATCGTCTCCTCGATCGCATCCCCCCAGCTCCCAAGCACGGCCGCGGACAGCAGGGCCTCGGTGTAGGGGTGGCGCGGCGCCTCGAACAGGTCCGCGCGTTCACCCATCTCCACGATCTTGCCGGCGTACATGACGATAATTCGGTCCGCCATGTGCTCGGCGACGCTCAGGTCGTGCGTGATGAAGAGATAGGCCATGCCCAACTCGTGCTGCAGCTCCTTGAACAGATTGAGCACGCGCGCCTGCGCGGAGAGGTCCAGCGCCGCCACGGGCTCGTCCAGGACCAAGAGCTTTGGGTTGACGGCAATGGCGCGCGCAATGCCGACCCGTTGCCGTTGACCTCCGCTCAGCTCGTGGGGTAGGCGCTTCGCGTGGGCGGCGTTCAGTCCCACTTCCACTAACAGTTCGGCCACGCGGCGCTCTATTCCCCTGCGATCACCACGCCTGTAGAGCCGGTTTACCTTGAGCGGATAGGCAATGGAGGCGCCAACGGTCATGCGGGGATTGAGCGAGTCGAAGGGATCCTGGAAGACGATCTGTACGGCAAGCCTGATCTCTCGCAACGCCTTGCCGCCGAGGTGGGTGATGTCCGTGCCGGCGAAGCGGATCGTGCCGGCGGTGGGTTCGAGAAGGCGCATGACGACCCGCCCGAGTGTCGACTTACCGCAGCCGGACTCGCCCACGACCGCCACCACCTCCCCCGGCTCGATGGAAAAGCTGACGCCGTCCACGGCCTTCACGGTTCGCTCGGTGCGTGCGAACCGTGCGCCGCCGCGCTCGGGGTAGTGTTTCTTTAGGTTCTCAACCTGAAGGATCGCGACCATGATTGGCTTCCTCTGGAAAGAAACAGGCACTCCAATGCCCCGGGTGGACTTCCTGGAGAGGCGGGCGCTGTTCCTCGCAAATGGGCTTGCGAATGGGGCAGCGCGCGTGGAACGCGCAGCCCGGTAGATCGTCGGTGGGCAGGGGCGGCTCGCCGGCCATGGGCACGAGGGGCTGGCCGATGCGTTCGAGCGAGGGCACGCTGTTCAGCAAACCGACGGTATAGGGGTGCATCGGACCGCAAAACAGGCGCTCGGTCTCGCAGTTCTCCACCACGCGCCCAGCGTACATGACCACGACACGCGAGCAGGCCTTGCGAACCACGCGCATGTTGTGGGTAGTGAAGAGAATCGCCGTGCCGGAATTCTCGGACAGCTCGTTCAGGGTCCGCAAGATACTCGCCTGGACGGTAACATCCAAGGCGCTGGTGGCTTCGTCGGCGATGATCAGCGCCGGCTCCGTCGCGATGGCGGTGGCGATCAAGACCCGCTGGCACATCCCCCCGCTCAGTTGAAAGGGATAGGCATCCAGCACGTCGTCGGGCGAAGGCACCTTCAAGACCTTGAGGAGACGGGAGGCCTCGGCGGTCGCCGACTTGCGGGTCATCCCCTTGTGCAGGGTGAGCGATTCCGCGATCCAATCGCCTACCTTCATGATCGGATCGAGGTGACTGATCGGATCTTGAAAGATCATCGAGAGCCGCCGACCCCGGAGCCTCCGCATGGCCGGTGCGTCCAAGGACAGCAGATCCTGGCCCTCGAAGACAATCCGTCCGGCAACGATGCGACCCGGCGGATCCCGCACCAGTCCCATGATCGAAAGCGCCGTGGCGCTCTTGCCGCTTCCCGACTCTCCCACCAATCCGAGGTGCTCGCCCTCGGAGAGGCTCAAGTCGACGCCGTCGACCGCCTTCGCAACGCCGTGACGAGTGAAGAAGTAGGTCTTGAGGCCTTCAACACGGAGCAGGTCGGTTGGTTGCATGGGACACCGAGTAGTTGGGGGTTGGGCGCGGCGGTGAGCGCGACGCTATAGCCTCATGCGGGGGTCGAGCAGGTCGCGCAGCCCATCGCCGAGAAAGTTGAAACCGGCGGCGAGCACGAAGATCGCCAGCCCGGGCAAGGTGGACACGTGCGGTTTCAGGTCGAGCATCGATCGTCCATCGTTGATCATCCGTCCCCAATCCGCCTCGGGAGGTTGAATGCCGAGGCCGATAAAACTTATGCCGGCCCCGAAGACCAAGATAGCGCCGGCGAGGGAGGTTGCGTAGGCAATGACCGGTGCAACGCTATTGGGAAGAATCTGGTTGAAGATGATCTGGAAGCTGCTCGCCCCCGAGGCCCGGGCGGCCTCTATGAAGGTCTGTTCCTTGAGAATCACGACGACCTGATAGGTGACCCGTGTCATGGGCGGAATGAGCACGATGGTCAGGCTGATCATGAGATTTACCAATCCCGGGCCGAGCGTCGCGGCAACGGCGATCGCGAGCAGGATCGGCGGCAGCCCGAAGACGATGTCCATGCCGCGCATGATCAGGGTCTCCACGATCCGTCCTGAGTACCCCGCCACCGACCCGAGGACCAATCCGATAAGGCCCGCAACCGCGAGCGGCACCACCGCGATAGCCAGAGAACTCCTCGCCCCCCACATGAGTCGGCTGAGCATGTCCCGGCCCTGCTGGTCGGCGCCAAGCAGGTAACCAGGCGTCCCGATCCCCTTGAGCCGATCGATCGGATGCCCCTCGATGGGATCGTAAGGGCTCAGTACGGGTGCAAGCAGCGCCGCGAGGACGACCAGCGAAACGATGATGGCACCGGCGACGATCGATTTGTGGTTTTTCAGCACGCGCAAGCGGCGCCAAGGGTCGTTGCTTTCTCCCTGGGTTGACCCGGGGCTCGTAGAGACGATGTCGGATGGCGCGGCCATGGATCTACTCGCTCTGAATTCGCGGATTCATGATCCGGTAGCAGATATCCACGAGGAGGTTCAGGATGACGAAGACGAAGGTGCTGAACAGCACTAGGCCCAGCATCATGGGCATGTCTCGACCGACCACCGACTTGTAGATCTCGAGACCGAGTCCCGGCCAACTGAAGATGATCTCGACAAACAGCGCCCCGCCCAAAATAAGATAGCCGATCTGCAAACCCGTCATGTTCACGATTGAGGGCATGGCGTTTCGCAGCGCGTGGCGCAGGATGACCGCACCCTCCGACAGCCCCTTGGCGCGCAGCGCGGTCAGAAAATCGAGGCGCATTACTTCCAGCATCGCCGCGCGCGCCACACGCGCGATGATTGCCGCTGGGGTCAAGCCGGCGACGATACCTGGCATAATCATGTGCTCGATGACGTCGAGCGTGCTTTTCGGCTCGATGAAAGAACGTATCCCCCCCGTGGGCAGCCAACCGAGCTGTACAGAGAAGACAAATATGAACAGCAGGCCCAGCCAGTAGGAGGGCATGCTAAGCGCGAACACGGAGACGACGAGAATCACGCGGTCGATCCAGGTATTATGCTTGACCGCCGAGACGATTCCCGCGCCCACGCCGACGATAATGGCGAAGGATCCGGCGGCACCGGTTAGCAGCAAAGTGATCCAGAATTTCTCCATCACGAGCGTCAAGACCGGCACGCGCTGCTGGATGGAGATCCCCCAATCGCCCTGCAGGATGTGACCCAGCCAGCGGAAATACTGCACGTATGGCGGATCATTCAGCCCGTAGGCCTCGCGCAGGGCCTGGCGCGACTCCGGGGACGAGTAAACACCCAACAGGACGTCGATCGGATCCCCCGGCGCGAGCTGTATCAGCGTGAAGACGATCGCCGAACCACCGAGCAGCACCGGTACCAAAAACAGAATGCGACGGATCAGAAACGCAACCATCTAGCCACCCGAAGTTACTTCTCCCGTGGGCGGGCAGCACGCCGCCGCGGGCGCGCTGCCCATCCCTTGCCCGTCCAGGTCGTCGACGCCGGCTCTACTTGTCAAGCCGGGCGTAGCCGGGGAACTGGAGCCAGGCTTTCGCCGGCAGCCAATTCTTGACTTCGACCAGCGCGCCCATCGGTCGTAGGCCATGTACCAACGGGAAGCTGCCGCTATCGTCGATGATCAGCTTCTGAGCTTGGCGGTGTAGATCCCGCCACTGCTCGATGCTCGAGGCGGTGTAGGCCTTTTCCATTAGCGCATCGACCTTAGCGTTCTTGTAGCACTGATTATTCAGGCCATTGGGCGCACACTGACCGCCGTAGTAACCCATGTCCAAGATGAAGTCGGTATCGTAGCCCCGGTCGAAGGTCACACACTCGTCGTCGGCCTTGGCCCGCATGTAGGTCTCGCCGAACACCGCGTTGTCACGCACTCTGATGTCCATCTTGACACCGATTTTCCTAAGGTTGGCCTGTACGAACTCGTAGGCCAGCAGGGCGCCGGCGACGGGCTCGTTCTCGGGCGAGGTGATAATGAAGAAATTGAACCCGTCGGGGTACTTGGTTTGGGCCAACAGCTTCTTGGCACCTTCGGGGTCGAATTTCTCGAAGATGGGCAGCGTTTTATCGTAGGAGGCGGATCCGATACCATAGAGCTGCGTGGCGGGGATCGCGGTGCCCTTGAGGATCACCTCGGCCAGGGTCTTCCGGTCGATGGCCATGTTGACCGCCTTGCGCACCCTGACGTCGGAGAAGGGACCACTCGCCTGCCAACATTCGATCACCTTCGTGGCCGGAATACCGCGCAGGTAGACGTTGAACCTGGGGTCTTTCTTGATGGATTCGACCTGGTCGACCGGTAGATCCCAAGCGATGTGGACCTCGCCGGCCCTCAGCGCCGCGGCGCGCGCCGCCGGCTCGATGATTGGCCGGTAGACCATTCGCTCGACGGAGGGCTTCTTGCCCCAGTATTTGTCGTTACGCTCCATCACGGTGCGCTGCCCGCGCACCCACTCGACCAGTTTGAAGGGACCGGTGCCAACGGCATGCTGGCCGATGCCATCCTTGCCATACTTCTTGAAGGCCCCGGGGCTGTGCAGATAGTAGTTGGGGAGGCTGGCCATCGCCTCGATCAAACCGGCATTGGGCTGCGACAGTTCGAGCTGGAAGGTGTACTTGTCCACCACCTTGGAGCCCTTCAATCCCTTGAGCACGCCGGTCGCCGTATTACCGGCCTGGGGATCGTAATATTCGTGCTTCTTGTTCGTCATGCGTTGGAAGTTGAAATGCGCCGCCTCGGCGTTAAACGGCGTGCCGTCGTGAAACTCGACGCCTTTGCGCAACTTGAAGGTATAGGTTTTTCCGTCCTTGGAGACGCTCCATGAGGTGGCGAGCCCGGGCACGATGGGATGAAACGCCTCGTCGGCCGTCCAATCCTTCTCGACCAGGCCGTTGAATAGCGGCAACAGCGCGTTGTGCTGCGAGCTGGAGATGTATTTCTGGATGTCGAGATCGGGCGTGTCGTTGGTCGTCGCCACCACCAAGGTGCCCCCGGTGCGCGTTTGTGCAATTGCCGTGGTGGCGACTATCGCCGCCACGCCCAACAAAACGGTCAAGCCCATCGCAAGGTACCGCATGTCTCTTCCTCCTGGCCGATAGTGAAAAAATCGTTCGGATTTATTAGAGAGAAAATCACGCGCGCTCGACTGAGTCGAGAGCTTTTGACGTATTTTAGCGATGCTAACCCCTAGGGGTAGAAACTCTCCCAGTCTACAGCACATTGATAGGCGTGCGCTACACGGATGAGCAGGTCCTCGCGAAAGTGTGGTCCGACGAGTTGCAGACCGATCGGTAACCCCTCGGACTTGCCGCAGGGCACGCTGAGCGCCGGGAAACCGGTGTAGTTGAACGGTGCCGTGTTCGCCATGAGGAGGCCGAGGTCCTCGCCGAGCTCGCCGCCGAACAGCGTGCGATCAATCGCCTCGGCGAAGTCCGCCGGTGTTTGATAGGGATGCGACTTGATAGGCACGGTCGGCATGGCGAGGAGATCGACGTTGCGAAATGCCTCAAGGTATTGAGCGACGACCGTCGGCCGCACGTTCTGCGCCTTGGCATAAAGCCGGCCGTTGTAGTGGTCGTGGGCGTAGCTGCCCGAAATCAGACCGAGCTTCATGTTGAGCGGTAGCTCGTGACCATGACTACGCTTCGCCCGCCCGAAGGTCGCCATGAACGATGCGGGATAGAAGGTCTTTGCGAAGGCACCGCCGAAATTCGTGTCGTACAGGTAGCGTCCACCTTCGAGGAAGAGCGGCATGATGGCCAGCGAGGCGGTGCGGTGCAGCGGTACGGAGACGTTCTCTAGGCGCGCGCCAGCGCCCTCGAGCACGGAGAGTGCCGCCATGACCGTGTGGTCCACGTCGGGCTCCGCGCCGGGGACGCCGAAGCCTTCGCCAAGGACGCCGATCTTCAACCCCTCGAGCCCCTGGCCAAGGGCACTGGCGTAGTCGGGCAACACCGCGGGCAGGCCGGACTGCCGGGGATCGTAACCGTCGGGACCCGCCACGCATTGCAGCACGGTGGCGAGGTCCTCGACGTTGCGCGTCATCGGCCCCACGTAGTCGACCGTGGCTTCGAGACCGAACACGCCAGTGTGGGGGATGAGCCCATGCGTGGCCATGAGACCAACACAGCCCGACCAGGAAGCGGGGATGCGAACCGACCCGCCCTGATCTCCACCGAAGGCTATGTCGACATAGCCCCCGGCAACGGCGGCGCCGGAGCCCGAAGACGAGCCACCGGTCACGTAAGCCGGGTTGTGGGGATTGAGGGGGCGACCGAAGTCGCCGACCCCGGCGAAGCCCGGGCCGCCGAACGAAAAGTCCTCCATGTTCATCTTGCCGACGATCGTCGCCCCGGCGTCGAGCAGCCGGGTGGCGATGGTGGCGTCGAAATCGGGGGTATAACCGTCCATAAAATGAGAGCCGAGCGTCAGCGGCACGCCGGCCACCGCGATGTGATCCTTGAGGCCGATGGTCCGCCCGGCCAGCGGACCCTCGCCGGCTCCCCTCACCCGGCATTTGCGGATGAACGCGTTGAGCGGGTCCTCCGCCTCGCTCGGGCGGTAGCCCGGATCGCGCTCGAGGTAGCGCAACGGCGGACGGTGCTCCTCAATGCGCAGCTCGAGAAATTCTTCCATCGACGCGATGTGTTCGTGGAGCCGGCTGGTGAAGATGCGCGCCTCGGTGGCGGTGAGGTGGATGCCGAGCTTGTCGGCGCGTTCGATGACGTCTTCAATTTCCGGGCGTTGGAGTGGCATGGTGGTGTCCTCGGCGTTACTTACGCTGGCCAATGCAGGCCGAGCCAGCGGCACATGACGTTCCTGTTATCAGCCGAGTATCATCCAGATCCTCCAACGATGGAAGGGCGCGGCTTCGCCAGGCTGATGTAGGCTTGTACGTTTCATCGAGATACCCTTGATAATCTCCGTTTTGGAGCGGGAGCGTGTATTCGATCCATTCTTCCGCCGACCACCCGTCTCCTCTTGGCCTAAGCCAAAACACGATTGCGGGTTTGTTCCGCGAGAGGCTCGGCCTCTTTGTATCGGCCGGCGCCGCTTCACCACAACGCGGACACCGTCGTCGAGGATGCCCTGCAAAAAGCCTGGCCCTGCAACTGATGACCACGCGCACCAAGGTCGCCGGATCTGATTTCGGTCCAGATTGGAGCGGTCAGCGGTGCGGCGCGCACGCCCGCACCACCGGCGATCCCTGTCGCTCACCCGCGGTGACCAGCTCCCAGCGATGCCGCATGCATGGCGGCGCCAAGGGCTCGGGTGCGCCACCTGGCGAGCGTAACGGCGCCTAATAAAAAGGCACCCATATGGGTGCCCACTAGCAGGCGTCAAAAGACGACGTCTGGGAAGGCATGGGTAGTCGATCAAGGGAGATGGGATGATTATATCAATAAAATCAGCCGCTTGGGACGCTATGGTCTAATATGGGAATGTGTGGGAATGACCGGCCTCGGTATGCCCAATGCCGAGTTCGGGGAAGAGGTGAAAGCCATCGTCCATCCCGTCGACATGGCCGCCGCCGGTCCCGAACTGGAGCAC
>CAVOEB010000085.1:0-8270 GCA_963694715.1 Alphaproteobacteria bacterium
TGTTAAATAATTTCTAGTATTATTTCTAAATCTTCGTAAATCTATATTATAATCTCGAATATAAACACAAATTGACAGGCAGGGGCGAAAACGCGGTCATGAACGATCCCCCGGAGGAGACGGAGCAGGCGGCTGCGGCACCGATCGACGCCGGGGAGGGCTTGCGCGCGCGCAAGCTCGAGGGGGTCGGCGAAATTGATGCGGCCGAGTGGGACGCCTGCGCGGGCATTGAGAACCCGTTCCTGACCCATGCGTTCTTTCGCGCCGTCGAGCAGAGCGGCTCGGCCTGTCCCGAAACCGGCTGGCTCGCCCAGCACCTGGTGCTTGAGGACGCAGACGGCACGGCGCAGGCGATTATGCCGCTCTACCTGAAGGGCCATTCGCAGGGAGAGTTCGTGTTCGACCACGGCTGGGCGGACGCGCTTTCACGCGCAGGCGGGCGCTATTACCCCAAGCTGTTCGCGGGCGTGCCGTTTACGCCGGTGCCGGGCCCGCGCCTGCTGGTCCGCCCAGACGCGGCGCCCTCGCCCGAGGCGGTGCGCGCGGCGCTGATCGAGACCGCGCGCGGCGCCGTGGAGCGCTATCACGTCTCCTCGCTCCATGTGGTGTTCCCGATCCGCGAAGAATGGGAGGCCCTGGGCGGCGAAGGCTTCCTGCAACGCACGGGCGTGCAGTTCCACTGGAAAAACGAAGGCTACGCCGATTTCGAGGCTTTCCTCGCCACCCTCGCGTCGCGCAAGCGAAAGCAGATCCGCCGCGAACGGCGCGACGCGCTGGCGGACGGCATCAGAATCAAGACGCTGAGCGGGGCGGAAATCGAGGAGCGTCACTGGGACGCGCTGTTTAACTGCTACCAGGCGACGTCGGAAGAGAAATGGGGCACGCCGTACCTGACCCGCGAGTTCTTCTCGATGCTCGGAGAGGCGTTGGCGGACAGGGTCGTGCTGGTGATGGCGTTCGAGAACGGGCAACCGATCGCGGGCGCGCTTAACTTGCGGAGTCGCGATAGGCTTTATGGGCGTAACTGGGGCTGCCTCGCACCGCGACCCTTTCTGCATTTCGAATGCTGCTATTACCGTGCCATCGACTACGCCATCGAACACGGGCTCAAGGTGGTCGAGGCGGGGGTGCAGGGCGGGCACAAGCTGATCCGGGGCTACCGCCCGGTGGCCACCTATTCTGCTCACTGGATCGCCCATCCCAGCTTGCGCGACGCGGTCGCGAATTTCCTGGAGCGGGAGACCGAGCAGGTCGATTACGAAATCGAGGGGCTGGAGCGCTACACGCCGTTCAGGAAGGCAGGCACGAATACTTGAATGGTGCGGCAATTACACCGATTCGTCTAGCTATTCAGCGACCGTTTATAGGGATATTCCGGTTACGCTAAATGCAGCAGGAACAAGTCCAGGTTTCGCCCGACCTAGCTTGCTTGGTCGCAACATGCTATCCTCTCTGTCTTGGTCTATGGATCCTGCCCACCTGCCACTGTCTTTCATGCCTAGGATTGTCGGTCCGGCAGCCTAACAAGCAGAGCTCTGTTTTTATTTTTTCTTATCATCCAAGCGGCTCACGATCGTCGCGGCTACCCATGAACTTAGTATTATTTAAAGTTAATTTCCATAAACTTAAATAAAACAATTAAAACTTGAATAATATTATTTGGATATTTATGTGTTAACATATAGTACGGTTGTATCACCTCTGATAGCATCATCACTATACACGGCAACCTACCTGTCTCTCCTTTATCTTCTAAAAAATACGAGAAATTGGCAGTCTCCGAGCCTGTCTATGTTTTCCTTAACGGGAGCCATGGCCGTCGTTACGGTTGGTTTCGTATCGCTGTCGCCGGACGACCCTGGCGGCATCGACTTTGGATTGCTGTTCTTTTTGAGCGGTTTCATCACCCTGTTGTTTCTCATCATCGCCGCTCCCGCCGTCGATTTCAAACCCGGATCCCGTCCTGTTATTGAGTTCCTAGCCAACCGTGGAGATCACGTGGGGCTATGGATGTTTGTGCCAGCTATCGCCGGCGGCTACGCGTTGCCCGACGCCAGGCTCCACGGGGTCCTGGCGGCTGCCATGGCGCTCGAGTCGGCGTGGTTTCTTCGCCATCGGCGGAAGGGCAAGCGGCGTCTATATCCCGTTGGCAAAGACGACTTGTTGGTCCTGAGCACACAGGCGAACGGAGATGTTGCGAAGTTCGCGAAACAACATGGTATCCGGGAATTGGAACTGTCGGGCGATGGCATTGGATGGCGTGGCTGTAACAAAAACACGTTTCCCTGCCATCTCAATCTCTACATTAACCGACTGGGCCTCAATACGCCGCCCTGTTGCCGGGAGCACATGAGAGACCTATGCCACTACGTCGCTTCCTGCCTCAAAGAGATGAAGGTCGTTCACTGGCTGGAGGGTGGTAGCCTTCTGGGCGCCGTGCGGGAGAACGGGAACCTCCTAGCGTGGGAGGATGACATCGATATCTCGGTCATGCTGGATCAGAGGACAACCTGGGCCTCGCTTGCGGGGGGACTTTCCGATCGAGGCCTGCGGGATGGGTATTATGTCGATGAGTTCAAAACGCGGGGATTCATTACCGTGTCCTACGGTCCGCGGCCACGATGGCCGTTCCTTTGGGAACGAAACCGCCAGCGCGGCGAAATTCGGCTCGATCTTGTCCCCTATCGCCATGCCGTGAGCCACGGTCAGGCGGTGCTCGAAAGGCTAGTCTCGAAGGGTGCCATGCCGTTGACCGAAAACCGACGGTACGGCGTGCCCGAACAGACCGTACTTCCGACCTCAACTATTCGATTCCTCGGTGAGGACATCGCCTGCCCGAACCAACCAGAGGCCTATCTGCGCATTCTTTATGGTGAATTCGAAGAGGCCAAACTCACCTACGTCGCTGCCGCCGCGGTCAAAACTCGGCGCTTAATCGATGCGCGGCTGCATTAGCTTGACTGTTGGTTGCTCCAAAACCTCCAATATCAGAATATGGTTTGTGGAGCGAAACTATTGCCTCCTAATGCCCCCGTTCCGAGCTCGTTATAATCTCACTTCCGGGTCCAACCAGGCCTTTCGTGGCGCCGCCGCGGAATGACCGCTTCGCGCCAGCACTCGAAAATCCGAGAAATTAGCGTTTTCTATCAGTCCTTGATCTGACGCCACTCCTCAAGCACCTCGTCCACGCTCGCGAAACGGACGGGCTCGGGTGCGGGCGGCGGGGCGCCGTCGACCCAGGCGGGGTAGCTCACCTCGACACGAGGCTCGGACCCGCCGACCTCGTGAACCATGCCCCGGGCCTTGATGTGGGGATGATCAAGGGTATCGACGATCTCGTGGATCGCCTCGAAACAGCAATCGACGGTCTCAAGGATCCCGACCCAGTCGGCGAGGGAGCGGGCGGAAAAGAGGGCAGCGACCTCGGCCGTCAGCTTGCTCTGGGGCAGCGGTTCGGCCTGTCGCGCGATCCAGTCGGGCTTATCCACGGCGGTGCAGAAGTTGGCCCAGAATTTGAGCTCGATGGCGCCGAGCGAGACGAAGCGGCCGTCGGATGTTTCGTAGAGGTGATAGAACGCGGAGCCGCCGTTAAGCAGTGCTGCGCCCCGCTCCATCGCGAAACCCTCGCGCCGCTCGCTGGTAAAGGCCAGCATCTGCCAGGGCAACACCGCCTCAGCGATGGAGACGTCGAGGAAGCGCCCGCGCCCGTCGCCCCGGGGTCCGTCGCGGCCCAAAAGGGCGGCATTGATCGAAAGGGCAGCGTGCATGCCGCTGGCGTAATCGGCGGTCGGCGGATGAGCCATCGCGGGCGCAGACCCGTCGCCCGAGATCGCAAGGCCACCCATCAGGGACATGTAATTGGTGTCGTGCCCGCCCTTGAGGCGGTAGGGCCCGGTCTGGCCCCAGCCCGAGAGCGAGCAATGGATGAGCCGGGGATTGAGTTCGTCGAGCCGGGCGCGGGAAAAACCCAGCCGGTCGAGCACGCCGGGTCGGTAAGATTCGAGCATCGCGTCGGCGCGAGCCAACAGAGCCTCGAACGCGCGCTTGCCGTCATCGGACTTGAGGTTGAGTTCAACCACGCTCTTGCCCCGGTTCATGCCCTTGTACCAGGCCGAGACGCCGTCGGAATCGACCGGCCCCATGGTGCGCATGGGCTCGCCGCCGGGGGGCTCGACCTTGACCACGTGGGCGCCGAGGTCGGCCAGAATCTGCCCGCCATAGGGCCCGGGCGCGTACTGGCTGAGATCGATGACGCGGTAGCCGGCGAGGAATGGCTGGGGCATGGCGGAGCGCCCCTCTGTTATGGTTAATAATTCAATAGCTTGCTACTTAACAAGCTCGGATTTCTTTGATTTCCGTGGCTTCTTCGGCTTTTTGTCCGCGGACTTTTCGTACGAAAATCCGAGCCCTTCGCCTTCGGTACGAACCGTGGCCAGGCCCCCCTTGGTGAGCTTGCCGAACAGCAACTCCTCGGCCAAGGGCTGCTTGATATGCTCCTGGATGAGACGGGCGAGCGGGCGGGCGCCGAAGGTATCGTCGTAGCCCCGCTCGGCGAGCCAGGTTCGCGCCTCCGAGGTCAGCGCGATCTCGACGTTGCGGTCCGCGAGCTGGGCCTCGAGCGCGATAATGAACTTGTCGACGACCTGGACGATGACCTCAGGCGAGAGCGGATCGAACGCAATGACCGCGTCGAGCCGGTTGCGGAATTCGGGTGTAAACATGCGCTTGAGCGCCGCTTCGTTGTCGCCGCTGCCCGCGCGCCGCTCGAAGCCGATCGCGGGCTTGGCCAGCTCGGCGGCGCCGGCGTTGGTGGTCATGATCAGCACGACGTTGCGGAAATCGACCGCCTTGCCGTTATGATCGGTGAGTTTGCCGTAATCCATGACCTGGAGAAGGATGTTGAAAAGGTCGGGGTGGGCCTTCTCGATTTCGTCGAGGAGCAGCACGGTGTGCGGATTCTGGTCGATGGCGTCGGTCAGCAGTCCGCCCTGATCGAAGCCGACATAGCCGGGCGGCGCCCCGATCAGCCGTGAGACCGTGTGGCGCTCCATATATTCAGACATGTCGAAGCGCACCAATTCGATCCCCAGCGTGGCGGCGAGCTGGCGGGCGACCTCGGTCTTGCCGACCCCGGTGGGTCCGGCAAAGAGGTAGCTGCCGATGGGCTTTTCGGGCTCGCGCAGGCCGGCGCGTGACAGCTTGATCGCCGAGGACAGCGCGCGGATCGCCTTGTTCTGGCCGAACACGACGGTGTTCAGGTCGCGCTCCAGGGTGCGCATGGATTCGGCGTCGTCCTTGGACACGCTCTTGGGCGGGATGCGGGCCATCTTCGCGATGGTGGTTTCGACGTCCTTGACCCCGATAGTCTTCTTGCGCTTGTTCTCGGGCAACAGCATCTGGGAGGCGCCGACCTCGTCGATCACGTCGATCGCCTTGTCGGGCAGGCGGCGGTCGCCGATATAGCGGTCCGAAAGCTCGACCGCGGCGCGCAGCGCCTCGGCGGTGTAGCGGACCCCGTGATATTCCTCGTAACAGGGCTTCAGCCCGCGCAAAATCTTGACCGCGTCTTCGACAGAGGGCTCGGTCACGTCGATCTTCTGGAAACGACGGACCAGCGCGCGGTCCTTTTCGAAGTGGTTGCGGTATTCCTTGTAGGTGGTCGAGCCGACGCAGCGCAACGAGCCCTGCTGAAGCGCGGGCTTGAGCAGGTTCGAGGCATCCATGGTGCCGCCCGAGGTCGCGCCCGCGCCGATCACCGTGTGGATTTCGTCGATGAACAGGACCGCGCCTTCGTCCTCTTCGATTCCCGCAAGGACCGCCTTGATGCGCTCTTCGAAATCGCCGCGATAGCGGGTGCCGGCGAGCAGCGAGCCCATGTCGAGGGCGTAGATCGTGGCGTTGTTCAGCACCTCGGGGACCTCGTGGTGCACGATGCGCCGTGCCAGGCCTTCGGCGATCGCGGTCTTGCCGACCCCGGATTCGCCGACATAGAGCGGGTTATTCTTGGTCCGCCGGCAGAGCACCTGGATGGTACGCTCGACCTCGGCCTCGCGCCCAATCAGCGGATCGATCTTGCCCGCCAGAGCCTTCTCATTGAGGTTGACGCAATAGGCGGCAAGCGCCTCGGCGCCCTCGCGGACCACCGCGTCGCCCTCCTCCTCTTCGACGCCCTGGACCGGCTCGCTCTCGGCCGCGCCCGGCACCTTTGCGATGCGATGCGAGATGTAGTTGACCGCATCGAAGCGCGACATCTCCTGCTTTTGGAGAAAAAAGATCGCGTGGGACTCGCGCTCGGAGAACATGGCGACCAGAAGGTTGGCGCCGTTGACCTCGTTGCGCCCGGAACTCTGGACATGGAGCACGGCGCGCTGAATCACCCGCTGGAAAGACGGCGTAGGCTTGGCTTCGCCGATATCGTCGACGACCAGCGCGTCGAGTTCGGAATCGAGATATTCGTTGAGGTCGGCGCGCAGGCGGTCGATATCGACGTTGCAAGCGCATAAGACCGCGACCGCGTCTTGGTCGCTGGTGAGCGCAAGAAGCAGATGCTCGATGGTGGCGAATTCATGGCGCCGGGCGCTGGCAAGCGCAAGGGCGCGGTGGAGGCTTTTCTCGAGGTCCGGAGAGAGCAAGTTGGATCCTTCAGGCCTTAGGCCTTTTCCATGGTGCACTGGAGCGGGTGCTCGTGACGGCGCGCGAAGTCGATCACCTGGGTGACCTTAGTCTCGGCGACCTCGTAGGTGAAGACACCGCACACGCCGACGCCGCGCTGATGGACGTGGAGCGTGATGCGCGTCGCTTCTTCGCTGCTTTTGTGAAAAATCCCCTCGAGAATATGGATGACGAATTCCATCGGCGTGTAGTCATCGTTGAGCAGGAGGACCTTGTACATGGACGGCTGGCGCGTCTTCGGCTTGCTCTTAGTCGCAATGCCGGTCTCGCGCGTCTCGTCGGGCCGCCTGTCGTCGTCGCTCATCGCCTCATCCGCATGCTTGAGCCCGTCTAAGAGTAGGGATCATGGATGAATGATATGTGACTTTGCTCGGGAATTTAAACAGGCGCGACGCAGAATTCGCGGCGCGACACCGATTCCCTCAGTCGACGATCTCTAACGCACTGAAAAAGAATGATATTTCCTGTTTCGCGGTTTCCGGCGCGTCGGAGCCATGGACCGAGTTGGCCTCGACGGATTCGCCGAAATCGGCCCGAATCGTGCCCGCATCGGCGTTCGCTGGGTTGGTCGCGCCCATGATCTCGCGATTGCCCAAGATGGCGTTTTCGCCTTCGAGCACCTGGACCACCACAGGCTCGGACGTCATATAGCCGCACAGCTCGTTGTAGAAGGAGCGCTCCTTGTGCACCGCGTAGAACGCGCAGGCCTGATCGAGGGTGAGGCGCAGGCGCTTCTGGGCGACGATGCGCAGGCCCGCCCCTTCGAAGCGAGCGTTGATCTGTCCGGTCAGATTGCGCCGGGTGGCGTCCGGCTTGATGATCGACAGGGTACGTTCCACAGCCATGGCGGGGGCTCCGTTGGGTTCGTGACGAGGGGATAGCAGTGAAGTCGGGCGCCTTATATCGGGTTCGGCCCGTGGGGGCAACCATTGCGGCAACCCTCAGCCGCCGTTCTCTATCACGCAATACTGCGGCACAGCACACACAATCCCTACTGACTGTGGACGAATTTACTATGTCGTCTGATAGGGTTACGAGAAATTTTACAGAAGTTATAAAGTTAGTGGCACCCATCACTTTGCAACTGCGAGTCTCGAACCAATTTCGCCTCCATCGACAGCCGGGCAGACTGGCACTGCGCGCGACCACCCGAGCAGAGAGGCCAACCATGATCAACATCGTAATTGCAGCGCTCGTTATTAGCCTTATGGTCGGCCTGCTGGGTATCGGCGCACGCGCTATCCTGTTCGGGCGCCACCGCCACCGCCGTTCGTTGCGCTCAAACGCACCCCGATCCTGATACCCCCACCCCCTGCCCTCTGATTTCCTCCCTATAGGCTGTGCTCATGGCATCCGCGTTTCCCACAAACGGTAACCACGCCCTATCAATTTTTTACGAAGCCGAAGCGATTTCGTGCGCGCCGCCAGCGCGCACCGACGTGCTCTCGCCGATCGTAGCCAAACTGATCGAACGGCTGGATCAGGTGGACGAGCAGATCGCCAGGCTTTCCGACGTTATGGCCGGTGGCGACGATCGAGAGGACGCCATACTCGCCATGATAGCCCACACCGCCGAGACGCAGAGCGCCGCGGACGGT
>CAVOEB010000086.1:0-7797 GCA_963694715.1 Alphaproteobacteria bacterium
GTGGACCCGGGTGCTGCGCTTTGCGCTTCTCTTCCTGCCGATCTGGTGGGCCTGAGATGGGCATACTCTCTATTCCGCCCGCTTCAATTCCGACGACGTTGTTTACCGGGGCCTGGGGGGGGGGGGCCTAGATGGTCATTATTGTAGTCATGGGTGTCGTCGCCGCGGATGCCTTCGCTGAGACCGGAGCGTGGTTCTCGGGTGCCGCCGCTGCTTACCGGGGGCTTCTGGCCGCCGAGAATTGGGGCGCGCACGCCGGATCCCCATGGCGAAGGCGTTGGCCACTTTCTGGATGCGCAGCTGGCTAATTTCAGCTGCCTTGTGGCTCCCCGCCGTGTTCGTAGACGGGGAGGTGCGCTATGCACTCTGTGCGCTTGCCTTGCTCGTGGAAATGGCGACGCCCTTCTTCGGCCGCCGCCTCACGCCGAGCACCTGCCCGAACGCTTCGGGCTGTTCACCATCATCGTCCGGGGCAAGGTCTTTATCGCCTCGCTCTACGGACTTGCTCACGGCCATCATTTCGTGCCCCGAGCGCTGATCCCCGCGGCGCTCGGCATGCTCACCTGTTTTCTCTTCTGGTGGGCTATTTCGTGGGCCTCGCGGCGGCGGACGAGCATCGCATCTAGGGGCGCCGCGGGGTCATGGGATCCCGGATTTGGGCCTTGTGCCTTTCGCCATCGGCATCCAGCGCGCCGTCGAACTCAATCTTGGCAGTCCCTTTTCCGGCGTCGAAGCCTGGATCCTGTGCAGGGCGACAGCGCCTTGCATTGCGACCCTGACCAGCATCGGCACCCACTGGGACCTGATCCTGTGCGGATGGCGGGCGCGTGTCTGCGCACGGGCGGACATTGCCAGCTCTCGGGCGCGGTGCTGGTCCCGGCGGCCTTGGGCCGTCAGATATCGGCGACCGATACGCTTGGGGTCATCGCCAGCATATTGACACTCCAGGTCGGCCTTGACCGGCTGCGCCCGATCAAAACGACTAATCCGGTTCCTTGAGGAATTCGGCCTCTTCGAGCGTGGTTTCGCGCCCCAACGCGGCGTTACGGTTAGGGAAACGGCGGAACCGCTCGATGATCTCGCAATGACGCACGGCGGCGCGGATGCAGTCGGCGCCGCCGTCATGCGCCCCCATGCTCCGGGCCAGCGCGACACACTCGCGCTGCACGGCGAGGTCTTCGGCGTGTTCGAAGGGGGTGTAGAGGAACCAGCGGAACACGGGCGCTAGCTCGCGATCCTTGCCCCAGGCAGTCACCTTACGCGCCAGCGCCAGTGCGGCAGCGTCGGATTCGCAGGCGCGCGGGCTGGCGCGGAACATGTTGCGGGGAAACTGGTCGAGCAGGATGACCAGCGCGAGGCCGCCCATGACGCCCTCATCGAACCAGTGATCATGCGCGCCGGTGCGGGCCTGCTCGTAGGCAGCCCCGAACCGCTGGTGAATCTCGTCGTCGAACGCGGGCTCGGGGGCGTCGAACTAGGTTTTGCGTTCCTCGCCGTAACGGGGATCATCGGGGGAGAAAAACCAGAAATCGAGGACCGTTCGAGGGGACAGGGATTCAGCCACGCTCGTCCCCTACATGAAGCCGCCCTTGGCGTCCAGAAAGGCCTGCTCCTCGGGCGTTGTCTTGCGCCCGAGCACGGCGTTGCGGTGGGGAAAGCGGCCGAAGCGTTCGATCACGTCGTAATGGGACTTGGCAAAAGCGATGAAATCCGCGCTTTCGGGATCTTCGCGCAAGGACTCGGCTAGGCGCAGGCAGGTCTCCTGGCAGGCGATGTCCTCGGCATGCTCGAAGGGCAGCCAGAGAAACCAACGCTGGGGGTTGAGCAGGCCGGCATCGAACTTGTTATCGAGCGCGTGACGGGCAAGCTCCAATGCCTTTTCATCGTTCCCATAGGCGCGCGCGGAATCGCGAAACAGATTACGGGGCGCCTGGTCAAGCAACAGGATCAGCGCGAGACAGCTTTCGGGGGCCGCGCGCCATTCGTCGTAATCGCCGCGGCGCGCCGCTTCGTAAGGGCCGGCGAGTTGGCCTTCGGTGGCGGCGTCAAACTCGGGCGTGGCCACAAACCATTCCACACGCTTGCGTCCGTGGCCGGGCGAACCGGGCGCCAGGAACCAGAAATCAAGAACCTCCTGAGGCGTAGTCATGGCGCGCCGTCTCCTGGTTCCCGCGCGCTGGCGGGGCGCGGGGCGAGGCGCTATGGTATCGGCGCGAGAGGGCGATGAATAGCATTCACGACATGGGCGGCATGCACGGCTTTGGGCCGCTGGAGCGGGAGTCGAACGAGCCCGTTTTTCACGCCCGCTGGGAGGGTCGGGCCTTCGCCATCGGTAATATGGCCGGGGCGGCGCTGGGCTTTTCAGTCGACCAGAAACGCCACGCCCAGGAGCGCATGGGCAACGCGGGTTATCTCGCATCGAGCTATTACGAGCGCTGGACGAGCGCAGTCGAGACGCTGGCGGTGGAGCGGGGCGCAATCACTTTAGCCGAGCTGGCCGACTGGCGCCTACGCGAGACGGATTTCGAGCCGGTCCACAAGCTCGCGCCCGAGCGGGTCGAGACGGTGATGCGCAAGGGTCGCTCCAAGCGCCGCGATCTCGACCTCGCACCCGGTTTCGCCGCCGGCCAGGCGGTCCGCACGATCAACGCGAACCCGACCGGCCATACCCGCCTGCCCCGCTACGCGCGCGGCCGTATCGGCCAGGTGTTGCGCGCCCACGGCGTGTTCGTCTTCCCCGACAGCCTGGGCAATGGCGGCGACGAGGCGCCCCAGCATGTCTACGCCGTACGCTTCGAGGGCCGCGAGCTGTGGGGACCGAACTCGGACCCCGCCCTCGCCGTCCATCTCGATCTCTTCGAAAGCTATTTGAGCCTCGCCTGACACCTTCGATAATTTATTAATAGATTTTCGTAACGATATGATTTTTCTCAACAAGTGACGGAAACCATGGACCGGGATGCGATCCGGGCGAGGCTTCGCCCCTATATCGACGGCAAGCTCTCCAAAGAGAAGCTCGAGGCGATGCAAGGCTTCCTTGACGAGACGCCCGGCGCGCGCGAGGAGCTGAGCCGGATGCTCGCGGAAGACGACCTGCTCGCCGCCCAGGTGAGCGAGGCCAGGCAGGAGGGCGAATCCTTACGCGGCTTCGGCGGCAAGATTTCGCGCGAGGCTCGGCTCTCGGCCAGGAATGCGATCACGGGATCAAAACGCTCAGGGAGGCCGCGCAGCTGGCTGTGGATTGGCGTCGCAGCGCTCGCGATCATCGTGCTTTTTCTCTACCAATGGAAAGGCGGTGAAGCGCCGAGTGACTGGCTACTCACGGCGCCGATCGACGATATGCGCACGGTGGTCGACGCGGGACGGGGCGCCGACGTAGCGAGCGATGATGCGGCACTCATAGGCGACTGGTTCGTCGGGCGCGTGAGTTTCGCGCCCCCTCGCCCGCCCCAGGGCGGCGATACGGCACACCTGGTCGGCGGGCGGCTCGCCTATTTCGTCGAACGCCGGGTCGCCGCCTATCTCTACGAAGCCGGCGGCAGGCAACTCACGCTCTACGTCATGGCGCGCCACGACCTGCCCGATACGGGCGCGGACGGGGTCGTTTTTGCGCCGCTCGAAGAGCGCCTGCCCAGGGCGCTCGACGGCTACCGGCAGGTGATCTGGACGACCGGGCCGCTGTTTTATTCGCTCACGGCCGACTTGCCTCAGGACTGGCTGATCGAAATCGCGGAAGGCTTCGCAGGCGGCGGCTAGGCCGCGAGGCCTGGCCGATCGGGCAACAGCGCTTGCGCGTTGGCCGCGGAAAGGATTTCCGGCTTACCGAGAAGGATCCATTCCGCCGCGAGCGTGCCCAGGACTGCGCCCGAGGTTACACCGACCCCGCCCAGCCCGGCGACCGCCGCGACGCTGGGGTCCGCCGCGTAGGGCCCGACCTGGAATTGGTCGTCGGCGCTGATTGGGTAGAGCCCGTGCCAGCCGTATTTGAAGCCCAGCCCCTCAACCTGTAAGCGCTCGCTCACGAGAATCGCGACCCTTTCGAGATAACTGTCGCTGTCCGGCGGGCTGTAGGCGTCGGGGTCCGGCACGTCGAGGCCCTCGACCGCCACGTAGCTGTGCAGGCCGGCGATCAGGCTGTCGGGCCCGTCCTGGCGGAAATAGATGCCCTCGCCCGCCTGTCCCGGCACGTAGGTGTTGACCATGGGCACGGTGTAGCCGAGCTCGCGGGGCAGCTTGATCTGGATGACTTCGTGGACCTGAGGCTTGATCCCGGCAGGGTGGCCGAGCAGCTCGCCGATCTGCCCTGCCCAGGCGCCCCCTGCGTTGACCACGACATCGCATTCGACCTCGCCTTGCGTGGTTTGCAGGACGTGCGCCCCCTTGCGCTTTGTGTGGCCTGTGACCTCGGCATGGGTAAGGAGTTGCGCACCATGCTCCTTGGCCTCGTCGACCAGCGCGGTGCATTGCAGGTAGCCGTCGAGATGGCCGTCGTTCGGACCGAACAGGCCACCCGCGAGGTCATCGGTCTTGAGGTCGGGGATGAGCCGCTTCATGGCCTCGGGGTCAAGCAGTTGGCCGTCGTTCGCGCCGAGGCTTCGCTGGACCTCCAGCGCGGTCTCGAACGCCGCCACGTCCGCCGCCGTGCCGCCGGGGCGAAGGTTGCCGATTTTCGCCAGCGGGAGTTTTCCTTCCTCGTTGAGGCGGAAGAACAGTTCACGGGCGCGGACCCGGATTTCGATATGCAACGGGTCGGTGGTCTGGGCGTTGTAGACCCCGGCCGAGCGACTCGACGAGCCCGCCGCGGGCGTCTCCCTCTCGATCAGGATGACCTCGGAGGCGCCCAGTTCGGCGGCGCGGCGCGCGCAACCGCACCCGGCGGTGCCCGCCCCGATGATGGCAATGCGTGGTTTCGTCACGCCGTCTCCCCTCGCTTGCGATCAATAATCTCAACACAACGCCGCACGGACCATCGACCAAATTTCGCGTCGGTGCAATAGCCGTCGGCGCCCGTCTTAAATTGATTTCGCGCCCTCGAAGTGTAAAACTCCACGGCTGGTTCCGTCACAGGGACTTCAGAGGACGCCCGATCATGGGCAAGGCAAGATTTGGCCGCTTGAAACCAAGCGATTTCAGCGAATCGATGCCGGTGACGCATCCGCTTTATCCGCGCGGTCCCTATTATTACCGCGACTGCCTGGCGGTGACTTTCGTCTACCACACGGACGAGGACGAGGCGCTCTCGCGCCTACCCGCCGAGCTTGAGATGGTCGAGCCGGCCACCGCGGTGCTGACCACCGCGCGGAACGGCTATTCGACGGTCGCGGGGGCTTACGGCGAGTGCTACCTGGGCTTCCTGTGCCGCTTCGAGGGCGAGCTCATGCTGTACTCGTGCAATCTCTACGAGACCCGAGAGAACGCCTCGATCATCTGGCGCGAGATTTACGGCTTCCCCAAGAAGCTGTGCGAAAAAATCGAGATCACTACCCTGGGCTCCGGCGACGTGCGCGTCACCACGGATCTTGCCGGCGACCACCGGCTGCTGACGGCGACGATGCGGCCGCGCGAGAACGTGGCGCTGGGCGCGCTCGACCCAAACCCGCCCCTGGTGGTGTTGAAGATCATCCCCGACGCCGAGGGCAGCGCTAGCCCAGCTGGTCAAGGTCCAGTACGAGGTCTCGCCGATCGTGGGAAGCGACGGCCGCGCCGAGATCTTCACCGGCCCGGCCCAGATCAACCATGACCAGCCGTCCGATATCGCCGTCCCGGTACGCGAGATGGTTTCCTGCACGATGATGCGATTTAACGGCGTGCTGCCCTATCGAACGATCCTGAAGACCTATTAGCGCCCGGACAGAGTTGGGGCCCGCAACGGATAGGGTACCGTTGCGAGCTCCGTGCGCTTCTCCAGATGGTTTATCCATCTCCCGCGCAAGAGTTAAAGTCTCGCAAGATACTGCGGCCAAAATAGGGCTCTCGCGGGGAAAAATTTCTTGCCGCTTTGCGCATCGCGCGCCCTCACCTATGATGACCGGAACACGCTAGTAATTTACCGGGGGAGACGGTCATGGGAGAGACGAGAATTCCCGCGCGCCACGGCAAGGCGGCGCATATGAAGGCAGGCCAGCGGCTGAAATTGACGAATTTGAGCGGCGACCAGGTGGTCGATACCTGGGCGTTTTGCGATCCCGATGTGTCGGAGTTCATGTCGATGGAGCATACGCGCAACGCAATACTCAACATTTTCGTGCGTAAAGGCGAGACGCTGGTTTCCAACAAATTCAAGCCGATGCTGACGCTCGAAGACGACACTTCGGACGGCGGCCACGACACCCTGGCTGCCGCCTGCAGCCCCGAGCATTACCGCTTTCTCGGGGTCGACAGTCCGCCGCACCGGGCTTGCGCTACGAACCTGATCGAGGGCTTGTCCGAGCTCGGCCTGGGAATCCCCGAGCAACCCAGCCCGTGGAACCTGTTCCAGCATAGCACGGTCAACCCGGACGGCTCGCTCAGCCATATCCCGGCGGACAACAACCAGCCTGGCTGCGACGTCACGCTCAAGGCGGAGTGCGACCTGGTAATCGCGTTTTCCTGCTGCCCGTGGGAAATCGAGGGCATGCTGGTCAACGGCGCAGACGGCGAGATCCACGACTGCGTCTTCGAAATCACCTAACGCCGCAAACGGCGCGCCAGGGAGCAAGCGCGATGACGACGCACGACACGGTGCCCGCCCGCCACGGGCGGACCTTTCCGCTCAGGGCAGGGCAGACGCTCAAGCTGATCAACACGAGTGGCCGCCAGGTGGTCGATAGCTGGGCGTTCTGCGACCCGGATATCTCGGAAGTGCTTTCGATGGAACATTCCCGAGAATACATCCACAACGTCTACTTCCACGCTGGCGATACCATGGTCTCGAGCCGCAACCGGCCCATGCTGACCTTCGTGGAGGACACCAGCGACGGCGGTCACGACACGCTGGTCGCGGCCTGCAGCCCGGGGCTCTATGAACAGTATGGGATCGACTGTCCACCGCACCGCGCCTGCGCGCTCAACCTCGCCGAAGCCATGGCCGCGCTGGGCCATGAGATCACCGAACAGCCCAGCCCTTGGAATCTGTTTCAGCATTCATTCGTCAACCCGGACGGCTTCATCCGCCACGAGGAGCCCGGCAACGAGGCGGGATGTTCGGTCACGCTCAAGGCCGAACGCGACCTGATCCTCGCGTTTTCCTGCTGCCCGTGGGACGTCGAGGGCCTGCTGATCAACGGCGCCGACGGCCAGATCAACGACTGCGCGGTCAAAATCGGCTGAGCCGCACCAACATCAAGAAGGAAATTCTACCATGTCCGACGTCACGACGATCAAGGCCCGCCATGGCAAGGCCGCACGCATGAAAACCGGCCAGCGCCTCAAGCTGGTTAATCCTTCGGGATTTCAGGTGGTCGACTGCTGGGCGTTCTGCGACCCGAACACCGACGAGTTTATGTCGATGGAGCATACCCGACTGAAGATCCTCAACGCGTTCACCCGTAAGGGCGACGTGCTGGTGAGCAACCTTTACACCCCAATGATCACCCTCGAAAACGACAGCTCGGCGGGCTGGCACGATACCCAGTGCGCCGCCTGCAGCCCCGCGCTCTATCACGAGTTCGATATGGACAGCGCGACACACCGCGCTTGCTCGACCAACCTGATCGAGAGCATGGACGAGCTGGGCCTCAAGATCCCAGAGCAGCCCTGCCCGTGGAACCTGTTCCAGCACACCTTCATCGACGGCAAGGGCAAGATGACCTTTCCCAT
>CAVOEB010000087.1:0-7686 GCA_963694715.1 Alphaproteobacteria bacterium
GGCCGACGCAGGTGGAGCGGCAAGGCACAGGGCGAGGCCGAGGAACAACCCGCCGAAACCCGCCGAAAGCGGACGGCGCCAAGAATTCGATGCGATCATGGCCCGCAATCTATGGCATGTGACCGCGCCGCGCGAATACAATCCGGTCCGCCAACCCGCCCGCTCGCCTTCCATCCCCGATCCAATCTCATTTCTCACCCGATTTCACGACAATCCAGAGACGGAGAGCCGCAGCCCATGACCGAACGTCCCCGCATTCTCGTCACCAGGAAGATCACCGATCCCGCGGAGGCGCGGCTCCAGGAACTGTTCGACGCCCGCCTCAACCCCGAGGACCGGACCCATTCGGCGGATGAGCTGATCGCCCTGGCCGATGGCATGGACGGGTTGCTGGTCGCCGCGGGCGATCCGATCAACACGAAGGTGATCGTTGCCCTGCCCAACAGCGTGCGGATCATCGCCACACTGTCGGTTGGACACGAGCATATCGACCTGGACGCGGCGCGGGCGCGCGGCATCCCCGTGACCACGACCCCCGGCGTGCTCGACAACGCGACGGCCGAAATGGCGATGATGCTAATACTCTGCGCGGCGCGGCGCGCCAACGAGGGCTTTCGCCTGGTGCGCGAGGACCGCTGGGAGGGCTGGACGCCGACCATGCTGCTGGGCACGGAAGTGAGCGGAAAGCGCCTCGGCATCGTCGGCATGGGCCGCATCGGCCAGGCCGTCGCGCGCATGGCCAAGGGATTCTCGATGACGGTGCATTACCACAACCGATCCCGCCTCGCCGCCGAACTGGAAAGCGGCGCGATCTTTCATGAAGATGTCGATTCCCTGCTCGCGGTCAGCAATTTCCTCTCCCTCAACTGCCCCCTGACCCCCGAGACGACCGGGTTCCTGAACGCCGAGAGGATCGCCAAACTGCCCGACGGGGCTGTGGTGGTGAACACCGCGCGCGGCGCCGTGGTCGATGACGACGCCCTGATCGCCGCCCTGAGAAGCGGCAAACTGGCCGCGGCGGGGCTGGACGTCTTCACCGGAGAACCGGCCGCCAATCCAGGGTACCGGGATCTCGACAATGTGTTCGTGATGCCCCATCTGGGCAGCGCCACGCATGAGGCGCGCGATGCCATGGGCTACAAATGCGCGGAAAACCTGCTGGCCGTTTTCGAGGGGCGCGAGCCCCCTGATCGGGTCGCGTGATCGCGGCCTAGAGGCGCGTGATCCAGGCGGCCTCGACCCCGGTGCCGGCGATGCTGTCGCGCCGGGCCTGGGCCTCCGGCAAAACATAAGGACCGGCGATGACCCGGTAGCGGGCCTCGCCCCGAACTATTGCGGCGCGGACCTGGGCGGCCAAATCGCCGAACCTGCCCGCTACGCGTTGCGCCTGATTCTGCTCGGTGTAACTGCCGAGCACGAGATAAACGTCCTTTTCCAGAGCAGCCGCATCGACGACCACGGCAGCGACGGTCTCATCCGACCAGCTTTCGCGGACTGGCGGCGGAACGCCGACCGCATGCGCCACCGCAGACATTTCGACGCTCGCGAGACGCGCCACCTGCCCCATCGACGCTGCCGTGGATGGGGCAAAAAACTGCAATCCCGCGCTCGGGCCGACAGCCGGACCGTCATCGCCGGGGATAACCGGCATCATCGTGCCCATATCAAAAGGCAGGTCTGAGACCGACCTGCCGGGGACGGCGGCGGAAGCGACCTGAATCGACGCCAAAGTATAATCCGACTGGCGAAGGGCTCTGCCCCCTGTGACGTCGGATCCGCCAGCACCGGGAGCGACGGGACGAATGACAGTCGAGGCGGGCGTCTGGGCGGGCGCCAACGCAGCTTCTGGCGAAAGCGTCTTGGGCGAATTGGCAGAGAAGCCAGGGGCCGAATCCGCAATATCCTGCGCTGCCACCACCGTATCGTCCCTTTCGCTCGATGAGGGTGCGTAGGTGGTCAGGCCGCTGGGTTCGCGCATCGAGGTGATCTGTTCAAAGACTTGGTGTTCTCCCAGATGCAGGAAGCCGCGCCGCATCACATCAATATCGGCCGTGCTCAGAGGAGGTTCCGTCCAGGGGCCGTCATAGACCGTTTCCGGCCCCTTATAGGCGACGAGGACAGTTTCCGATGCGCCGACCTCGACGAGGCAGATATCGTCGTTCTTCACCACCCGCCACATCGCGCAATCCTCTCCGGTGACTTCCGAAAGAGCGTGGTCTTTCAAGCTTTTTCCCGAGGCCGCGAGGCTGACGCCATCCGCGGCGAGAGATGCCAGGGTCACGGCTGGCGGGATGAAACAGCCCGACAAGGCCATCAGCAGCAGCAAAGATAAAATCAGTCCTGGAAGAATTCGCACTTAGCCCTCTCGATACGGTGTCTTTTCTTTTTTTCTCTTTCAATATATTGGAGGAATTGAACAGAAATTGCAACTACATACTGCGTTCATTCAAGATAAAACATCCATATGTTGCGCCATTATTGCGTTTTACCTCCGCTCAAAGAGGAGAATCGGGCAGGCTAGTGCCGAGGTATTGACCTGACCAGAAAAGAAATCCAATCCATTGAATTGATTCACGTTCTCCCTCGAAACCGATCTTCGCTCACCACCCGTCGTGGAGATTTGATCGCATGAGCAATTCTGCCCATCTTCATCCCATGGCTCCAATTTCAACAATCGACCGCCACGGCCCCGACACCTGCGAGAGGCTTCTCGCGCTATGCTCACGCGCTCCGCATCTATAGTCTTGCGCCCATGACGCCAATCACCGAGACCGCCCCCCTCTCCGCCTTGTGCGAGCGGCTGGCGAAAGAAGACTTCGTGACCGTCGATACGGAGTTCATGCGCGAACGGACCTATTGGCCCAGGCTCTGCCTGGTTCAACTCGCCGGGGACGACGAGGCCGCGACCATCGATTCCATGGCCGAGGGCCTATCCCTGGAGCCGCTCTTCGAACTGCTCGCGAATCCCAACGTCATCAAGGTCTTCCACGCCGCGCGGCAGGATATCGAGATATTCTATAACCTGACCGGCACCGTCCCGTCCCCGGTCTTCGACACCCAGGTCGCTGCCATGGTCAGCGGCTTCGGCGATCAGGTCGGCTACGAAACCCTCGTCGCCACGCTGGCCGGGGAACAAGTCGACAAGTCCTCGCGCTTCACGGATTGGTCTAAACGGCCCCTGACCGACAAACAGCTCGCCTATGCCCTTGACGATGTCATCCACCTGCGCCCGGTCTACCGCAAACTCAAGGAAAAGCTCGAGAAGACCGGCCGGGCCAACTGGCTCGACGAAGAAATGGCGATCCTGACGGCGCTTGAAACCTACCGGATGGAACCGGAAGACGCCTGGCGGCGGCTCAAACTGCGGACGACCGATTCCCGCTTCTTATGCGTCGCGCGGGAGGTCGCCGCCTATCGCGAGCGCGAGGCGCAATCGCGCGACGTGCCGCGCAACCGGGTCGTACGTGACGAAGCGATCACGGAGATCGCCGCCCACCGGCCGCGCGACGAAAAGGCCCTGGAGCGCATCCGCGCCGTGCCCGACGGCTTCGCCCGCGGGCGCATGGGGGTGGCAGTGCTCGAAGCGGTCGAACGCGCTCTCGCCCTGGCCGAGGAAGATCGGCCGCAGGTCGACGACAAGCCCAATATTCCGCGCAGGCTGGGGCCGGTCATCGATCTGCTCAAGGTGCTTCTGAAGATGAAATGCGACGAGCACAATGTCGCGCCCAAGCTGATCGCCAATGTGTCCGATTTGGAGCAGGTCGCGGCCGATGACGACGCCAATGTGCCCGCGATGCGGGGCTGGCGGCGTGAGGTCTTCGGCGCCGATGCGCTGGCGCTGAAACATGGCGAAGTCGGGCTGACGATTCGAAAGGGCCGCATGGCCCTGGTCCGCCAGGACGGCGAGGGCTGATCGCCGTCTTGCGGTTTCGCTAACGCGGGGCCGACCCGCCGTCAGGCCCCGACTGGGCGGGCGACGCCGCCGACCAGGACCCCCGGCTTCAGGTTCATCGCGCTTGCCACCGACTGGAAACGCCGTTCGGCGACCTCAGCGAAGAGATCGGCCATATCCTCCGTCAATTCCAGCAGCAGGCGATCGCCATCTAGCATCAGGCGGGTTTTCGCGAGCAGGCCCGGCGCGCCGCCCGACAGGGTGTAGCCCAGGCGCTGGACCAGGCCCAGAGAACGGGCGCGTGCATGGGTCCCCTCATCCGTCAGGGCACGGGCGACGGATGACTCGCGGTCGTCTCGACCGCCGCCGTAACGGCTATAGGTCGCGAGGGCCAGAAAAGCGCGGCCCGGATGGTCCACGCTCAACACCGAGAGCCGCAGGATGCGCAACAGGGCCTGCACGGCGCGATAATCCGGGTGATCACCCCAGGCGATATCCCCGAGCAGGCAGGAGGCATGGCGCAACAGTCGTTCACGGGCGGGTTCCCCGCCCCCCTCTGCGAAGAGCGGACCCGACCATTCGAAAATCTCCTCGCCGATAGCGCCGAATCGCGCATTGCGCCGCGCAAAGGCCCGACAGGCTGCCAGCAACGGGTCTTCCGCCTGTAGATCCGCCGACAATCGGTCGAAGGCATAGCCCTCGCGGAGGCCGAAGGCCGAAAAGATCAGCGATTTGGGTTTACCCACGGCCAGCACCTCACGCAACAGGACCGCCGCGAGGGGCAAGGTGTCCAAGCGCTTGCGCGGCACACCGGGCAGTTTTTCGAGGGACTTACGGCTCATCTGACAGATCAGGTCGATGACGCTTTCGATCTTGCCGCGTTTGACGGCGTAGTGATCGACCACGCGCAGCGGGTAGTTTGTTTGCGCCATATGGATACGGGCGAGCGCGCGCCATGCCCCGCCGACCGGATAGAAGTTGCGGCCGGCCATTTGCGGCAGCCATTCGATCGATTCGATATGCTGGCGGATGATAGTAGCGGCCGCCTTCAGATCGTCCCCGCTCGCCTCCTGCAGGTTCAAGGGCCCGATCGGCAAGGTCACTGAGATTCCGGGGGTCGCGTCGGAGACCGAAACCAGTTCCAGGCTGCCACCGCCCAGATCGCCCATCACCCCATCGGCTTCGGGCATGTCGGCGATCACGCCGAGCGCCGAGAGGCGCGCCTCCTCCACGCCTTCCACCACGCTCAGTTTCAGGTCGAAGCGGTTTTCCAATTCGGCCACGAATTCCGCCCCGTCCTCGGCATCGCGGACCGCAGCGGTCGCGAAACCCTTCAAGCGCGCGCCCATCGCCGCGCCCAGCTTGACGAAGCGGCCGATATTCTGGATCGCCATGGACACACCGTCCGGGTTGAGCCGGCCGGTCTTGGCCATGCCTCGGGCCAATCCGCAGAGGACCTTCTCGTTGAACACGGGCAAAGGTGTGCGCGAAGGTGCATCGAAAATCACCAGACGGATGGAATTCGAGCCGATATCTACAACACCGAATCGCTCGCCCTGCGTAGCCGCCGCGGCGGTAAGGACTTCCCGTGCGCTCAGTTTCGGCCTCAGGCTTTCTTGAGCACGAGACGCGGCACGTGGTCCGAGCGTTTGAGCGCGCTGCCACGGCCGGAGAGACTCGGGTTCGTCATGAAATAGGTATGAGCATTGAAGGAGCCGGTTTCCACCGCGACCCGGTGATACTCGCCGTCTGGCAGCAGGATCCAGCTTTGCGCCTCGTCGTTTAGATTGGCGGTCATGATCTGCTCGAGCACCTGTTGATGTACGGTCGGATTTTCGATCGGCACCAGGGTCTCGACCCGCCAGGTGAGATTGCGCGGCATCCAATCGGCCGAGGAAATGAACACCTTGGCATGACGAGACGGAAGGCGATGACCGTTGCCGGCGCAGATGATGCGCGAATGCTCAAGGAAGCGGCCGACGATGCTCTTGACCCTGATATTCTCGGACATGCCCGGAACGCCGGGACGAAGGCAACAGATGCCGCGCACCACCAGATCGATCTGCACGCCCGCCTGGGAGGCCCGGTATAGGGCGTCGATCATGTCTCCATCGACGAGCGAATTGACCTTGACCCAGATCTGCGCCGGCTTGCCCGCCTTGGCGTTGACGATCTCGCGCTCGATGGTTTCGATCAGGGTTTCCCGCAGGGCCACCGGCGCGATGGCGAGCCGTTCCATCTTTCCCGGCTGGGCGTAGCCCGTCATGTAGTTGAACAGCCGCGCTGCGTCGCGGCCGAGTTCGGCGCCGCAAGTGAAGAAGGACAGATCGGTGTAAATCTTGGCCGTGATCGGGTGATAATTGCCGGTCCCGAAATGGGTATAAGTGCGCAGGTTCCGCCCCTCGCGCCGCACCACCATGGAGACCTTCGCGTGGGTCTTCAGATCGAGGAAGCCATAGACGGTCTGGACCCCCGCGCGCTCGAGATCGCGGGCCCATTTGATGTTCCTCTCCTCGTCGAAACGGGCTTTCAACTCGACCATCGCCGTCACCGATTTACCGGCTTCGGCGGCTTCGATCAGCGCCTGGACGATGGGCGAGTCCTCGCTCGTCCGGTAGAGGGTCTGCTTGATCGCCACGACATTCGGATCGGCCGCGGCCTGGCGCAGGAATTGCACCACGACGTCGAAGCTCTCGTAAGGATGATGGACGAGGATGTCCTTGGCACGGATCGCCGCGAAACAATCGCCGCCGAAGTCCCGGATACGCTCGGGAAACCGCGCGCGGTAGGGCTGGAACAGGAGATCCGGGCGGTCGTCCGAGATGAGCTGCTTGACGTCGTCGAGCCCGAGCAGGCCATCCAGTTCGAAAATCTCCGTTTCGGGTACGTCGACTTCGTCGATCACGAAGTCGCGCAGCGCCTCGGGTATGCCCGCGTTGATTTCGAGATGGATGACCACACCGCGACGCCGCCGCTTGAGCGCGATTTCGAAGACCCGGACGAGATCTTCGGCCTCCTCCTCCAGTTCGATTTCGCTGTCGCGAATAACTCGGAAATAGCCATTGGCGACCATCGTGAAGCCTGGAAACAGCCAGTCCAGGTAGAGGGTAATCAACTCCTCCAAGGCCAGATAGCGCGCGGCGCGGCCCGGCAGGCGCGCGAAACGGGCAAGCTGACGCGGGATCGGCAGCAGCGCAGTCATGCTCTTGCCGTCGCTGCTGCGCCGCAGTTGAAGAATCATCGCGAAGCCGAGATTCGGAATGAAGGGGAACGGATGCGCCGGATCGACCGCCAGCGGCGTGAGAACCGGGAAAACCTGCTCCATGAAATGGCTGTCGACCCAAGCGCGGTCCGCTTCGTTCAATTCCTCCGGCTGGATGACCGCGATGGAGGCCTCGCGCAGCGCCTGACGCAAGCTGCGCCACTGGGCCTGCTGGGCATTGACCAGCTCGCCGGCGGCCTCGGCGATGCGCGCGAGCTGCTGGGCGGGAGTCAATCCATCCTGGCTGCGGGATGTGACACCGGCGCGCAATTGCGCCTTGAGGCCAGCAACCCGGACCATATAAAACTCGTCCAGGTTGCCCGCGGAAATCGACAAAAAGCGCAAGCGTTCGAGGATCGGATACACGGTGTTGGCCGATTCCTCGAGCACACGCTCATTGAACGCGAGCCAGGAAAGCTCGCGGTTAATGAAGCGGGACTGCTCCGGCGTCGCCTGTTTGGCCTTGCCTTTAGGGATCGCCTTTGTGTCCTCGATTGCGTTTGCCGTCGCCATGATGCGCCTTCGCAGACTA
>CAVOEB010000088.1:0-7516 GCA_963694715.1 Alphaproteobacteria bacterium
CCCAGCGCGTAGCACACGACCCCGACCGAGAAGACCGTGCTCACGCTCGTGCGCGAGACGTCGAGCGCGAGTTCCAAGGGCTCGACGAATACGCTCCAGCAATAGAACAGCCCGGCGAACAGGTTCCACAGGATGCCGGCTAGAAGGGCGAGAAGGATCATGCGGTGCGGCGGCGCTAGGCGCTATGTTTCAAACGCGGAAAGCCGCGGTAGTGCTTGGCGTGGGAGCCTTCGTAGTTGGCCATGCCCGGGCGGGTGACGATGCCCTTCTGGGGCGGGGCGTAGCTCCGGATGAGGCGCGGGCGATCGGGGTTTTCGTGCCAGCCGACATTGAACACGGCGTTCTTCGGGAAGAACTGCAATTCCCAGCAGGGCAGCTTATCGAACAGCCACCAGGCGAGCGGCCGCCAGTCGCCGGACGTTCCATAGCGCGGCAGGTACCATGGCAGCATGACGGACGCGACCGCGCCCATGGAACCGTCCGCGTCGCGCCGGTCCCAGATATGGCGGGCGTAGTTTTTGTTGTTGGCGTCGCAATTACCGCCGTGGGTGTTGCAGTAGCGGTTGACTCGCGCCGAGCGGAAGGCAGAGCGGATCTCGACCGCACCGAAGGTGTCGTGGAGCGGCTGGAGGACGTTCTCGCACAATCCCCGTCCGGCGGCGATGGCGAGGTCGGGGTCGTCGGGGATGTTGGGCAGGCCGTAGAAGTTCGCGACTTCGCTGTGCAGGAAGTTCCGCATGTAGAAGGTGCGCGACAGGCGCACCCGGCCGAGCGTCTCGAGGGCCCTCAGAGTTTTGGGCTTGCGCATGGTGGACGCTCCGGGTTCGATGGCGGCGACGCTTCTTCTTAACCCCCGACGCACGCCGTTACAATCCGGCTGGGAGCGACCCCGACGCCATGAGCGACCAGACCATCACCTACGAGAGCCGCGGCCCCGTCGCCCTGCTGACGCTCAACCGGCCCGCGCGGCTCAACGCCATGAACGCCGACCTGCTGGGCGAGCTGAACGCGGCGATGGATGTGTTCGAGGCGGGCGAGGGAGCCCGCGCGCTGGTGCTGACCGGAGCAGGCAGTGCGTTCTCGTCGGGCTTCGACCTCAAGGCGCAACTCGACGCCATGCCCGAGGGCGTCGCGGGGTGGCGGCCAACGCTGGAATACGACTTCGACACTGTCATGCGCTTCTGGCGCTGCCCGAAGCCGACTATCGCGGCGGTCCACGGCGTCGCCCTTGCGGGCGGCTGCGAGCTGGCGCTGGCGTGCGACGTGACCATCGCGGCTGAGGGGACGCTGTTCGGCGAGCCCGAGCTGCGCTTCGGCGCGGGCATCGTGGTGATGATCCTGCCCTGGTTGATCGGCCCGAAGCAGGCCAAGGAGCTGCTGCTGACCGGAAACGATAAGATCACCGCCGCGCGCGCGCTGGCCATCGGCCTGATCAACCGCATCGAGCCCGAGGGCGAACATGTTGAGGCGGCGCTAGCTATGGCGCGCGACCTAGCGGTGATGGACCCGGCAGCGGTGGCCGCAACCAAGCGCGCGATCAATAACGGCCTCGACATCAAGGGCATGGCGCAGGCGATGCAGACGGCGCTCGACGCGGATGTGCTGATCGAGGGCGAGGGCAGCAGCATACGCCGGGAGTTCACGGCCGTGGCGCGCAAAGACGGCCTCAAGGCCGCGCTGGCGTGGCGCGAGGCGCGCTTTGCGAAGGCGCGGGCGGGCGAGACGTGAGCGTCGCGAAACCCTCGTCGCGCGCCGGGCTCGTGCGCACGGTGCTCGTGGTGTTCATGCCGTTCGCGGCGGGGTTTTTCTTCTCCGACCTCTACCGCCAGATCAACGCGGTCATCGCGCCCAACCTGATCGAGGAGATCGGTCTGAGTGCGGCGGGGCTGGGGCTGTTGACCTCGGTGTTCTTCCTCTCGTTCACGGCGAACCAGCTGCCGCTCGGTGTCATGCTCGACCGCTTCGGGCCGCGCCGGGTGCAGGCGGCGCAACTGCTGATCGCGGCCGCCGGTGCGCTGGTGTTTTCGTTCGGCCAGAGCGAGGCGACCCTCTTGATCGGGCGCGCGCTGATCGGGCTCGGCGTCTCGGGCGGGCTGATGTCGTCGTTCAAGGCGATCACCCTGTGGTTTCCGCGCGAGCGCTGGCCGCTGATGAACGGGCTCGTCCTCGCGTTCGGCGGCATGGGCGCGATGGCGGCGACCGTGCCGGTCGAGGCGCTGCTCGATGTGGTCGGCTGGCGCGGCGTGTTCCTTGGCGCGGCAGCCCTGACGGCGGTCACGGCGGGCCTGATCTTCTTCGTCGTGCCGGAAAAGCCGGCGCCGAGCGCGCCGCTTAGTTTTCGACGCCAAATCAAGGACTTGCGGCGCATTTTCGGAGACCGGGAATTTTGGCGCTACACCCCGGTCTGCGTCACCGCGGTCGCGGCCGCGATGTCGGTGCAGGGGCTGTGGGCGGGGCCGTGGATGGTCGACGTGGCCGGACTGTCGCAGCAGACGCTGGCGGTCTACCTGCTCGCGAACACGGGCTCGATGTCTCTGGGCTTCGTGGTCGGCGGTTTTGCCACCGGGGCGCTGGGACGGATCGGGATCGGCCTGCCCAAGGTGATGGGGGTCAGCATCGTGCTGTTCATGGCGGCCCAGCTGCTGATCATCTTCGAGGTGGCGCCGGGCTCGGTGGCGCCGTGGATCCTGTTCGGGCTGTTCGGCCATATGGTGCTGCTGACCTATGCTCACCTGTCGCGCTACTTCCCGATCGAGTTCGCGGGCCGGGCCAACACCTGCCTGAACCTCGCGGTGTTCGCCGGCGTCTTCGTGGTGCAGTACGGCATGGGGCTGATCATCAACGCTTATCCCCTTGATTCGGGCGGCGGCTATGGGGCGGAAGGCTACCGCACCGCCTTTATCGCGGCGCTGGGGCTCGAAGTTCTGGCCTTCGCCTGGTTCCTGATCCCGGGGCGCCCGCGCGACGCGGACGGCTAATCGCCGCTATCACCGATGGCGCGGCTTTGCTAGGCTTTGTGGCGAGAAGGAGAGCGGCATGGTTCGAATGAACGAGATGGCAAAGGTGGGCTACGATTTTCTGTCAGTGCTGGAAATGCCGGTTTTCGACAACCCCGCCTGGACGAGGCCGATCCCCGCGAGCGAGCGCCGCACCGCCATCGTCTCGACCGCGGGCCTGAGCCGGCGGGGCGAAAAGCCGTTTTCCTGGGTCGGGCGGGACTACCGAGCGTTCGATGCCGGCTTCGGGGCGCCATCACCGTAACGTGACCGATTTGATCCGGCCCGGCGCTTCCGGGGGAGTGGTAGATCTGTTAAATTACCGCTAAGTGGCGGTTTGGGGATGAGGAGCGAGCGATGGTTTTGATGCGTGACATGCCCAAGGGGGTGCGCGAGACGTTGGAGGAACTAGAAATGCCGGGCTTTACGGACCGGCCTTGGACCACGCCCGCACCCGCGCGCGAGCGCAAGGTGGCGGTGGTGTCCTCGGCGGGGTTGAGCCAGCGGGGCGATAAGCCGTTTAGCTGGTCGGCGCGGGATTACCGGGCATTTTCGGCCGGCGACAGAGATCTCGTGATGACCCATATCGCGGTTGATTACGACCGCACGGCTTGGCAGCAGGACCTCAACGCGATCCTGCCCATCGACCGTCTCAACGAGATGGCGGTGGTGGGCGAGGTCGGTGCGGTGGCCGAAACCCATTATTCCTTCATGGGCGCGAGCGACCCGCTGGAGTTGGAGGCGCCTGCGCGCGAGGCGGTCGCGCGCATGAAAGAAGAGGGGGTCAACACGGTTCTGCTTGCGCCTGTTTGACCGTTTTGCACGCGCGCCGTGTGCGGGCTTGCTTATTATTTCGAGAAGGAAGGCCTGGCGACGACGCTGGTCTGCTTCGTGCGCGAGCATGCCGAGGCGATAGCCCCGCCCCGCGCCCTTTGGCTCGACATGCCCATGGGCCGCCCGTTCGGCAAGCCAAACGATGCCGATTTCCAGAAGGGCATCATCCGTGCCGCGTTTGCGCTGCTCGATGCGCCCGAGGGGCCGGTGTTGGCGGATTACCCCGAGGTAATCCCCGTGCGCGATGGGCGCATGACCCACGCGCTTCCGAACGAGCTGGTCTCGCAAGCCGAAGACCGCGCCGACCCGGCGGCACTGCTGGCGAAGATCCAGGCCGAGGTGGCGGCGCTGCGGCCCGACTACGACGGGGCGGTGAAAACGCGCGGGCGGACCACCGTGGGGGCGAGCGGGCTTGAGATTGAGGAGCTCGCGCCCTTCATCGTGAGCTGGCTCGGCGGGGAGAAGGTCAAGAGCCCGCGCAAGAGCGTGCCCCCGCTGGCGATGCTCAAGCTCGCCTGCGAGGATCTGTGGGCCTATTACACCGAGACCGCGAGCGGCGCGCGGGGCGTGACCGGGATGGAAGAGCTGGGCGACTGGTTCTGGGCCGAGACCGAGGCGGCCAAGGCGATCCTGGCGCTGGAAGTTCTGAGCGAGGACAGCGAGAACCGCGCGCTCCGCCAGCTCGTGGAGCTGTTCCTCATCGTGCCGCGGTTTTGGGCTTAGGCGCGCGTCCGGTTACGCAACGAGAATGCGCCGCGCGAGTGATTTGAGCGTTTCGATGTAGCGCTCCTGGGGCCAGCCGCAGCCCATCGTGAGCTGCTCCCAATTACGGACCGAGAGAATCGCCCAGAGAATATCCGTGGCCTCGTCGGGCGAATGCTCGGGCGCGGGGGTGTTGTCTCGCTTTAGCGCGCCGATCGCCGCTTTGCAGCCTTCGCTCATGGCCGCCATGCGTTCGTCCCACGCTTCGGCGGCAGCTTCGTCCGTATCGCCCACCGCAAGCAGCGCCTTGGCAATGGCGTAGATTTCCGGGATGTAATTACCCCAGCCCTTGATATGGGCGTCGAGCCGCTCGATCCCTGAGCGCGCGGTGTGGCTCGGTACCAGGCGTTCCTGGACGCCCTTTACCTCGTCGATGTGGTGGGTTACCGCGATTAGAAGCTCGGCGCGCGTGGCGAAATGGAGATAGAGCGCCTGGCGGCTGATGCCCGCCCGTCTGGCGATGTCGGCCATGCGCACGCCGTCGCCTTAACCCGCTTCGAGGCGATCCAGGGCGGCGTTGAGAATTCTTTGCCGGGTGTCAAACCCAGCGCTTGACACGGTGTCAAGTGACAGCAAGTGGAAAACGAACCCTATCATCCATGGGGGCGACGATGAACGACATGCAAAATATGAAACCGGTCCTGGTGCTGGGCGGAACGGGCAAAGCCGGCGGCCGCGTGGCGCAAAGATTATGGGAGCGCGGGGTTGCGGTGCGGATCGGCTCGCGCGAGGGCAACCCGCGCTTCGATTGGGACGATAAAGCGATCTGGGCGCCCGTGCTGGGCGGCGTCGGCGCGGTCTATATCGCCTATTACCCCGATCTCGCGGTGCCCGACGCGGTGGAGGCGGTGCGCTCGTTTACCGAGACGGCGCCGGCGGTGGGGGTGCGGCGGATCGTGCTGCTCTCGGGGCGCGGCGAAGAGGAAGTGCAGCGCGCGGAGCCGGCATTGCAGGAGAGCGGCGCCGACTGGACCATCGTGCGGGCGAGCTGGTTCGCGCAGAATGTCAGCGAAAGCTTCCTGCTCGACGCGGTGCTGGCCGGCGAGGTCGCCTTGTGGGAAAACGGCGTAACGGAGCCGCTGATCGATGCGGACGACCTCGCCGAGGTCGCGGTGGTGGCGCTAACGGATGCCTCACACATCGGCCAGCTCTACGAGGTGACCGGGCCGCGCCTGATGACCTTCACCGACGCGAGCGGGCGGGCGATCCGATACCGGGAAATCCCGGCGGAGGATTACGCCGCGCTGCTCAAAGTGCACGAAGTGTTGTCCGAGGTCGCCTCTCTCGTGATGTATCTGTTTACTACCGTGCTCGATGGGCGAACGAGTTTGTCGCGGACGGCGTGGAGCGCGAGCTTGGCCGGGCGCCGCGGGACTTCGCCGATTATGCCCGCGATGCGGCGGCAACCGGTGTCTGGGGGGTCGGCTGATGGAAAGCATCCTGATCAGCAGCCTCGCCATCGGGACGGCTTCGGGCGCCATCTTGGTCGCCGGTATCTTCTTCGCGTTCTCGACCTTCGTGATGGGCGCGCTCGACCGCCTGCTGCCCGAACAGGGCATCGCGGCGGTGCAGTCGATCAACGTGGTGGTGCTCAACCCCTGGTCTTTTGGCGCCTTCTTCGGCACGGCGCTGGGCTCGATCGCGCTTTGCGGGCTGGGGTTCCTCAACTGGGGTTCGCCGGGATCGGTCTACCTGGTCGCGGGCGGCCTGCTCTACCCGATCGGCTGCACCCTGGTGACGATTGTCTTCAATGTGCCGCTCACTAGCGAGCTGGCCGCGGTGGAACCGGGCACCGGGGCGGGGGCCGAGCTGTGGAGCCGCCACCTTTCGACCTGGGCCGCGTGGAACCACGTTCGGACCGTCGTGCATCGCTCGTCATGGCCGTTCGCTCGCTCGCGTGCCCCATTCCGCCTGGAGCCCACCTGGACCCCCGAGTCCGGACGGCGCCAGGCGGCTCAGGTCTCTTTACGGTAAATTTCGAATAGCGCGCCGATCTCCTCACCACCGTGGCCCTGGGCGATGGCCGTTTTGTAGCGCTCGATGATGAATTCGGGCACGGCCATGTCGAGGCCGTTTTCGCGGGTGACGGTGACGATATGCTCCTGGGCTCCGACATGGACGTCGTTGGTCGCCTGGACGCCGGTGTAGTCGCGCCTGGTGATCTGCTGGTTGGTCAGCTCGGCGGTGCTGCCGATCCAGGGCAGGATCCCGACTATGCCCCCGAACAGATGATCGAGCGCGATGCCCTCGGCCTGGCAGATTGAGGCGGCGTGGGCGGCGCCCAGAAAGGTCGCGTAAAAGACTTCGAGCAGGGCGGAATCGAGCGCCTTGGCGCAGCCGATCGGCTGGCCCACGAACTTCACGGCGGGGCTCATGGTCTCGATCACCGAGGCGTGGCGGTCGTAGAGCGCCTGGGGGCCGGAAAAGAAGTAGACGCAGCGGTCGGCGTCTACATCGCTGGGATAGCCCAGTACGCAGCCGTCGAGATACTCGATGCCGTGGCCCTGCGCCCAGGCCTCGCCCGCGCGGGCGTCGGGTGCACTGCCGCTCGAAAGCTGGACAAGGGTCTTGCCCCGCGCGGCTTCGAGGACCTCGGGCGCGTTCAGGAACGCGGTAGCATCGGTGTAGGTCGAGACCGAAATGACGATCATATCGCTTGCCGCGATAGCCTCGGCGGGGCTTGCTGCGATGGCCGCGCTGCCCTCGAAGGCTTTGCGCTTTTCCGGGTCCCGGTTCCAGACCGTTACGTTGTGCCCGTTGCGGACAAAGCAGCGCGCGAGCGCCGAGCCCATCAGCCCGAGGCCCAGGCATGTGACGTTGCCGACGGTTTTAGCCATGACGGTTGCTCCCTTTCGTTGACCCGCTCGCGGATTTTTGCTTAGCCGCGATGATAGTCCGTTTGGGTTTGGCCTGGCCAACCGCTG
>CAVOEB010000089.1:0-6976 GCA_963694715.1 Alphaproteobacteria bacterium
AGGAGAAGGAACAGCTTCTAATGGCCATATCCTGGCTGCCTAGGGGAGAGTTTCTGAATACGTCCTAACGTCCGTTGTGGGTCAAAAGCGGAAATAATCAGCCTCAGCCATTAATGTCTGCTTTTGACCCTTAGGGGACATTTCGACAAAGAGATCGCAATTTTAGATTGAGGGCCCGGAGTCACTTCTTCTGGGGGCTAGGGTAGGGGCATATATACTGCCCTTGGCACAGTAATCACGGGCGTACCGAAATGGCAGCTTCGCGGACCCGGCGGTGACTTATAGGTGACTTGAGCGAACAAGGGGTCAGGTCATGTTGACCTAACCCCTTGCTTTAATTGGCTCCCCGGGCCGGACTCGAACCAGCGACAAGGTGGTTAACAGCCACCTGCTCTACCAACTGAGCTACCGGGGACCAGGCGGTCCGGCAATGGGTCGGACCCGAAGCAGTTTTGCGGCCAAATCCCGTCCGCGTGGCGGAGGCGCCTTATAGCAAACCCGCTCCACGCGTGCCAGCGTTAACTATAGTAACGCGCGCGGCATGGGCATGAAAGATTGCTCAAGCGTAAACGGCGTACGCTGTTGCGAAAAGCCTTGGGCCCTCGTGCGGGCTCCGCTAGAACCGAGGGAGGGGGCGGTTATGGACAGCACGCTCGAAAGCGGCCTCGCGGCGATCGCGGCCGACCGCGAACACGGCGCGGCGCATATCGCGATCGATGGAATGTGGCTTCTCAGCCCAGTCTGCGAGGCAGCGTTGATGCGCAACGGCGCGGGCGCGGTGCGCGCGGCCTGCAGCGATCGCCGTGCGCGCTCTGGCTTCGGTGCGCCCCTCGATGGCGCCAGTGGGCAACGCGGAGCGGCTGTTTCACGAAGCGTTGGCCGAACAGATGGCGGCGGCGGGCGGTGATACGGCGCCGTGGCGCGAGCTACCCGCGTAAATCGAGGAACAGCTTCGCGATGCCGTCGATGCGCTGGTCGAAAGTGCCCGCCCCGTGCTGGGCGATGCGCAACAGATCCTCACGCTCAGCCATTCGGCGAGCGTCGTCCGGGTGCTGCTCGAGGCAGCACCGGACGCGCGGGTTGCGGTCGCGGAACCGCGGCCTGGCTTGGAGGGCCGGCGCGTCGTTGAAATCCTGCAGAACGCGGGCCGTGACGTGCGGATGATCACGGACGCGGCAATGGTGCCCGCGATGCCCGAGTGCGATCTCGTGCTGCTCGGCGCGGACAGCATCACGGCGGATGGTGCGGCCGTTAACAAGGACGGCAGCCGGCTCGCAGCGCTGGCCGCGGCGCAACGCGAGCGGCCTTGTTTCGTCGCCGCCTATCTTTCGAAGATCAATCCGCGGGTTACGGCCGAGGCCGTGGCGCTTGAGGGGATGGAGCCGGAGGAAGCCTGGCCGGAGCGGGCGGAGGTCTGAGCCAACGTCTATTTCGAGCCGGTGCCCGCAAGACTGATCACCGGCCTCATCACCGAGAAGGGAAGTTTGAGCTGGTGGGAGCTCGAACCCAAAATCGCCGCCTGGCGAGCGCGCTACGAGGCTGCGGGGTTACTCGGGCCATGAGCTGGGACCCGGACCTTTATCACCGCTTCGCGACCGAGCGATTGCGCCCGTCGGCGGACTTGCTGGCCTGGATACCGCTCGCTGCTCCCGCCGCGATCGTCGATCTCGGCTGTAGCGCTGGTGAGTCGACCACGCTGCTCGCCGGGCGCTGGCCCGAGGCCGAAATCACTGCGCTCGAGAGCTCAACCCGGATGCTGGAGCTGGCGCGGGCCAGCGGCGTTGCAGCGCGCTGGGTCGAGGCGGACCTTGCGGACTGGACCCCGGCCGTAGCACCGGTGCTGATCTACTCCAACGCCGTGTTTCACTGGCTCGACGACCACGAGCGCTTGTTGCTCCGCCTGCTGGGCCAACTCGCGCCCGGCGGAGTGCTGGCGGTGCAGATGCCTCTCAACCACGCCGCCCCGTCGCATCGCTGCGTTGCCGAGGCGGTCGCGGCGGGGCCGTGGCGTGCGCGTCTGACGCCGTTGTGGCGGGACCGCCCGGTCGGGGAACCCGAGACCTACCGGGATGGGTTCCAGGAATTGGCGGCCAATGTCGAGATTTGGGAGACCACCTATCACCACGTCCTCGATGGCGACAATCCCGTCGCCGAGTGGGTTCGGGGCACGACGCTGAGCCCCTTGCTTGCAGCGCTCGGTCCCGATGACGCCGACGCATTTTATGTCGATTGTGCAGGCCGGCTCGCCCGGGCGTATCCGGTGCGGGCCGATGGCACCACGGTTCTGGCGTTCCGCCGGCTGCTCATCATCGCCCAGGCAACCGACTCTTAAGCGTTTTCGTCGCCGCCGATACCCGACAGGCGTTCCTCGGCCACGTGGGTGAACTCCTCGCGCAGGGCGGGATACTCGTCGAGCAGGTTGCGGAAGTCGTGGACTCCGAGAATGAGCAGCCGGCATTCGGTCACCGCGGTCACGGTGACGCGGCGGGGCACGTCCTTGATGATGGCGATTTCGCCGTAATATTCCCCGTCGCGCAACCGATGAGGCGTGGGGGTCAGCTCGATCTCGACCTCGCCTTCGATGATGAAGTGCATGCCGTCGGGCTGGTCGCCGACTCGAAAGATAGTGAAGTCCGCGGGCACGGTTTTCGGAGTCAGTAAATTCGAGATGGCAGCGATCTTGTCGGCGTCGAGCTTCGAGAAAATAGGCACCTTCGCGACCAGGGTCCAGGTGACCACGAATTCGCGCTTGCGCAGCTCCTGCATGAAACCCGAGGCGATGATGCCCGCGGGCAGCGCGTACATCAGCAGGCCCAGCACCGTGACGATGCTGCCAACAACCCGGCCGGGGCCGGTGATCGGGGTTATGTCGCCGTAGCCCACGGTAGTAAGCGTGACCAGCGCCCACCACATGGCGTGGGGGATCGAGGCGAAGGCCTCCGGTTGGGCCGTATGCTCGACCATGTACATCATTGCGGCCGCGATGATGAGCACGATGGACATGAGCAGCCCGGCGCTGATCAGTGGCCCTTTTTGGGCGCGTAGCACCGCGAGAAAGGTTTCGAACGCCACGGAGTAGCGCGTGATCTTCAGGATCCGGAGCAGCCGGATGACGCGCAGGAAGCGCAGGTCGACGCCGATGGCGAAGGACAAGTAGAACGGCAGGATGGCGAGCAGGTCGATCAGTGCAAGCGGCGTCGTCATGTAGCGCAGCCGGCCCAGGAGGGGATGGCGGAAGCGTCTCGACGACGCCTGTGTACAGGACCAGATGCGTAACAGATATTCGACCGTGAAGATGACGACCGAGGCGATCTCAAAGAGGAAGAACGCCTCGCCGTAAGCCTCGCCCCAGTCTTCAACCGTCTCCAGGATGACGCTCATCACGTTGAGCAGGATGAGTGCGAGCAGCGCGTAGTCGATCACGCCAGTCGGCCGGCGCACCTCGCCCGAAACGTCGAGGATATCGTTCACGCGTTGCTTCATGTGCGAGAGCATGGTTTTGGTCCGGTGCTCCGTGTCGGGCTACTTTGGGACGGAACAGGATACACCAAGCCTCCTAAGCGCGGCCAGTCCGCCGGGTGATCCTTGTCACTGCGCAAGAATAGCGTCCGGGTTATTCACATCTGTGTGAGATTGCGAATATTCAGGCCTCAGCCGTGGCACCGTCGGCGGAAAGGGTCCATATTGCATCAGGACGCCGGTCAAATCTGGACCGCGGGGCGATTGAACCCTCGGGGCGAAGGCAGCGATGATGCGGCGTTTTCTATGTCCTTACTCTCTGTGCATCCGTGATCGGCCTGCTTGCCGGGCCGGTTAGGGACAGTCAAAAACTGCCGGTGCCATACGAAAAGAAAATTCTGTTCGACAGCGGGGATTTCAGCTTTGTAGGCGGACCCCACGAGCTGAGAACCACGCTCTACGGGAATCCCTTTGGCGTGGAGGCCGTGGTGTTGCGGGCCGAGGTTAGCGCCGCCATGCAGACCACGAACTGGCATTGGCGCGCGGTCAAGCCCAACATGGCCTTCGTCGACGGATTGGGATCGGAGGAGTGGCGCTCGCTGCACGTCGCGATTTACCTGAACGTGGAGCCGCCCGACGTTGCCACGGATTATTGCGTCGCCGCAGGCAACCTGGAATTTCGAGCATCGACCGAACCCTTGTCCATGCGCATGGTGTTTTACAATGGCCGCGAGCTCTATTCGACCACCGTTTCGAGCCTGGCGGATGTGACGAGCGCCGGCGATGCGCCATTTCACAAGCTGCTGGCGCAGATGGCCGGGGCCTTTGGCCTCTGCTCTATCTCGATGTGCAGACGGGCAGCAGCCAGAAGCTGCTCGAATACCGCCAAGCCAATCTTGCCTATCCCGAGCTGTTCGGGTTCAGGTTCAACACCGTGCGCAAGCTGCTCGGGCCGAACGGCGGTCTGCGCCGTCCCGGGTTCTAGCGGAACGGAAGATGCCATGAGGCTCGCCGGAGCAACGAAGTATCTCACCGCCCTTGTCGTGCTTGCCTCGCTCGCGGCCTGCTCGCCCGGGATCTATTCCTTGACTTAGGGGCGCGCCTATAGCCCCGCAGAATTTCGCTACGCCGCACGGGACAAGGATCTTTTCACGGTCATTCACGGCAATCTGTTCGGAACCGACGATGTCCTGTTTCGCGACGCGGTCCTGGCTGCGATGCAACCGGAGAACTGGGGATCCGACGTCGCCTTTACACCCCGCACCCGCCTGACCGAGCAGCCCGACGACAGTGCGCGCACCGAATATTTCGTCGCCGTACTGTTCGACGGCTCGGACGACGATGCGATTAATATGTGCCGCGGGGAAGGTGTTACGACTGAGAGCGCGACCGCCGGCGGCGGTGAGGCGGGCAATGCCCGCATGGTATTTTGCCGGGAGGGCCAGGTACTCTCCATGATTCTCGCCGAGCTCGACGGGATCACCGGTCCTCTTGGCGCGCCGTTCCAGCGCCTGGTGGCCCGGCTCACCCGCGAGCTGTTTCCCCAGCGTGGTTACCGCGGTGACGGCGGCGCTGCGGGCAACACCGGGATGCTGTTCTAGGGCCGCGCCCGGCTATCCGCGGTGTGTGTCGAGGAAGCGTAACAGAACCTCGAAATAGGCCTCCGGTTCCTCCCACATGGGCAAATGGGAGCTGTTCTTGAACACGGCAATTTCCGAGTTGGGTAGTGCCCGGTGCAGCTTCATCGAACATTCGGGCGTGAGCTCGTCGTGCATGCCGCACAGCACCAGGGCGGGCTGGGTAACGCCGGCTAATTCGGCCAGCCAGTTCTTGTCCTTGATGCTGCCCGTATAGCAGAACTCGTTGGGTCCCTGGATCGCGTCGTAGGGCCCCATGTTCCAGTCGTCGAGCGAGCGCTTGACGGGATCGGGCCAGACGTCGAGCCGACAGACATGGCGATAGTTGAGCAGGGTGATGGCGGCCTCGTATTCGGGATGGTCGAGGGTGCCTTCCGCCTCGTGGCGCTGCATCATGGTGACGGTCTCGGGCCCCAGGGCCGCGCGCAGGCGATGCAGCTCGCTCACCAGATGGGGAATGTCGCCCGCGCCATCCGCCAGGATGAAGGTCTTGATCGCTTCGGGATAGGTGAGTGCGTATTGCTGGCCGAGCCAGGTGCCCCAGCTCTGGCCGTAGAAATGAACCGCGCCCAGATCCAGCGCCTTGCGCACGGTCTCGGTCTCCTCGACATAGCGTTCGGTGGTCCAGAGCGAGGCGTCGTCTGGCTTGTCGGAAGCACCGCAACCCAGCTGGTCGAAGGCGATTACGCGATAGCCCTTGTCGGCGAGCCAGGAATGGGCGTCACGTACGTAATCGCAAGGCAGGCCCGGCCCGCCGTTGACACAGAACAATACCTCGTCGCCGCTGCCGAAGCTGTAGGCGACGACCTTGTAGCCGTCGACCACGACCTCGACCGTTTCGTCAGGCTTGCGATCGTCCATCATGACACTGTCTCTTCCTGAAATTCGTCGTGACTTGAAGCATAACGTTGCTCGTGGCCCGGCGACAACCGCGCCTTGGCCGCAGCGAAATTCTTGACAGGCTCCGCGCGCCGGGGAAGGTTTAACGGACTTCCCGGAACGGCCGCGCTGGAACGGCCGGCGGGATGCGAAGCACATCGATAGAGAGGCTACCATGCGAATTACGGCCCTGGCGTTCGCCAGCGCGCTGATGCTGACCGCCGGCACGGCGCTGGCGGGACAAAGCGTCGAACTCTACCGGCTGACGCCCGAGGCGACCGGCGAATCGCTGGGAACGGTCGAGCTCTCCGATACCGGCTTCGGGCTCTTGCTGGCGCCCGGTCTCACCGGGCTCAAGCCGGGCGAGCACGGCATTCATATTCATACTAATCCTGATTGCGGCCCTGCGAAGAAGGACGGCCGGACGGTGCTGGGCCTGGCGGCGGGCGGCCATTTTGACCCCGAGGAAAGCGGCCGCCACGAAGGACCCTACGGCCAGGGCCACCTGGGCGATCTGCCCGTGCTCTGGGTATCCGGAGACGGCAGCTCTAGCCATCCCGTCCAGGCGCCGCGGCTTTCCATCGCGGCGGTACAGGGCCGCGCCCTGATCATCCATGGCGGCGGCGACAATTATTCCGACGACCCGGCAGCACTCGGCGGCGGTGGTGCGCGCGTCGCCTGCGGCATCATCCGCTAGGGCCGAGTTGCTGTGACCGAGAACGCCGCCGTCCTGTTCGCCAACGAGGCGTTCTATCAAGCGTTCGGCGACGGTGACTTCGACGCCATGGAGGCGGTCTGGGCGAGCGAAACGGCCATCGTTTGCATTCATCCGGGATGGGAGGCCTTGACCGATCGCGCCCGGATCATGGAGAGCTGGCGGATGATCCTGGGTAGCGATGACACGCCAGCGGTGGCCTGCCGCGAACCGCGCGCGACGATCCATGGCGAGGTTGCGCTGGTGGTCTGTTACGAGGCGTTAGGCCAGAACGTACTAGTCGCCA
>CAVOEB010000090.1:0-6876 GCA_963694715.1 Alphaproteobacteria bacterium
CGTTTGCGCAAACGTTCATCGCGTTAGCAAAAAAAGAGTTTGGGGAAACCATCGGCATTATGCAGCAGGCCTTAACAACTTGGCCGGGCTTTACACAGCCCAGGGCCGGTACGCCGACGCCGAACCGCTCTACAGGCGCTCCCTGGCGTTGGACAGGGAAAAGAACGAGTTCATCGGGGAAGCGGGTACGACGCGCTGGTACCTTTTACGACGTTGACGTTGAGGTTGACCTCGACCGCGGCACCATCCTCGAGGAAGCCGGGGTGAAATTGCTTGCGCTTTACTCCCATTGATGGGCAGTCTTTCTATACCTGCGAAAGTTGGGCCATAAAGGAGGGCTATGGAGATGTTGACACGCCTGTTTATGATTATTTGCGTTGGATTTTTCGGTGGTTTCACGTTACTGGCCACGGCTTCTCAGGCCGAAACCCTGCGGATCGCGGGTGGGGGCAACGCCAAGTTCTCTTTTGCCCGCGGCATCGCTCAGGGCTTCGTGCCCAGCGTCAAAAAGGGCAGTGACAACCGGCTCGACGTCCAGTTATTTTGGGGCAACCAGCTTGGCAGCCTGAAGGAGAACATCCAGCAAACGCGTAACGGCACGGTGTTCGGAACCGTCGCCTCTACGGCCTATTTCAACAGCTATGTGCCTGAATTGGGTGTGACCAACCTGCCGTTTCTGTTCAACACCCGGGATGCCGCGTTCCGCGTCTTCGACGGGCCGCTTGGGGCTGAGCTGTCCGCCAAGATGGCAGATAAAGGTTTCATTGTGCTCGGTTTTTTCGAGCTTGGCTTCCGGCAGATCACCAACAGGGTTCGCGCCATCAAGGTGCCCGGCGACCTGAAGGGCCTCAAGATACGCCTTCAGCCCAACCCCGTGCACCTGGCGACCTTCAAGAGCTTCGGCGCCATTCCCGTGCAGATGGGTATAAGGGAACTGTTCTCGGCGTTGAGACAAGGGGTCCTCGACGGTCAGGAGAACCCCTTCGTCTTCATCAACCTGCTGAAGCTGCACGAGGCCAAGCAGAAATTTATCAGCGACACCGGGCACTTCTATGACATCATGCTGTTCGTCGCCAGCAAGAAGGTCTTCAATAGCATGACCGGCGCCGACCAGGCGCTGATTCGCAAAGCCGGCGCCGAGGCGACGACCCTGCAACGCAAACTGTCCGCCACCGATAACGAGTCCGGCAAAGCACAGCTGGTGAAAAACGGGATGATGCTGACCGAACTTACCGCAGCCCAGCGCGATGTCTTCCGCAAGCGGTCGGCACCCATCTACAAACAGATCGAGGAAAAACTCGGCCGCGACTTGGTCCGGCGCTTCGTAGCCGCTGCCCAGAACTAAGCGCCGGGCAGGCTGCGTGACGAACCTGTTCGACCGGGTGCTGCGACGCTTCGACAGGGTTCTTGAATTGGCCGTCATCGGCTCCATCGCGGTCATGGTCGTGCTCGTTTCGGCGGAGGTTTTCGGCCGCTACGTGATCGAACGACCGATTTTCTTCGCCAATGAAGTGTCGCGGATGATGTTCGTGTGGGTAATCTTCTTCGCCCTGCCGCTGGCGCTCAGCCGCGGACGCCATGTCGGGATCACGCTGATGTATTCGATTCTGCCACCCGCGCCGGCGCGCCTTCTGTTTCGATTCGCTTGCGTGGCCTCCGTCGTCCTGCTCGTCGTGTTGCTGGCTAAGAGCTTCGAGCTGCTGATCGACAACTGGGACCAGCGCATGAACACTTTGCCGCTCAGCGCCGGCCTGTTCATGCTGCCAATCCCGATCAGCGCTTTCGTCGCCTTGTTGCACCTCGCCAACATGCTCGTGACTGGGGACCGCGCGCCCATGGCGCTCGAGATAGCGGAAGAGGACGAATGACGACCATCGTCATCGTGGGCTTTTTCGTGTTCACGTTGTGCGGCGTGCCGATCGCCTTCGCACTCGGGCTGGCCGCGTTGGCCGGACTAGTGGCCGGCGGGCTGCCCTTCAACATGCTGGCCGAGAAGATGCTTTATTCGGTCGATTCCTTCCCGCTGATGGCCATCCCCTTCTTCATGCTGGCCGGCGAGCTGATCGTGCGGGGCGGAATAATGTCGAGGCTGATCAGCTTCGCCAACACCGTTATCGGCCGCGTCCCTGGCGGCCTCGGGCAGGTCACGGTGGTCTCGGGCATGGGGCTCGCCTCGGTGTCGGGGACGGCCGTCGCCGACGCCACCGCGCTCGGCTCCGTGCTGCTGCGCCCCATGGAAAAAACCTACGGTCTGCCGTTTTCCACCGCGGTGATCGCATCCGCCGCCAATCTCGGCCCAATCCTTCCACCGAGCACGGCGATGATCATTTACGCCACGCTTGCCGGTGGGTCGGTGTCGATCGCCGGGCTGTTCGCAAGTGGCATCGTGCCCGGGGTCATGATCGGCATCGCCATGATGGGCGCCATCGCCGTCATCGCGCGTATCCGGGGTTTCCCGATCACCGGCGAGCGCTTCCGGCTGCGCGCCGTGCTGCGGGAGGCGCGCCGGGCCTATCTCATCCTCCTGATGCCGGTTGTCGTGATCGGCGGTATCGTCGGCGGCGTGTTCACTGCCACCGAGAGCGGCGCCATCGCCGTCGCATACGCCTTCGTGGTCGGGTTCTTCATCACCAAGGAACTGCGTCTCGCCGATCTGCCGACGGCGCTGCTTCGGGCCGGCATCACGACCTCGGTGGTCGGCACGTTGATCGCCTTCGCCGCCACGGTCACGTTTTTGTTCAGCATCGATCTCGTGCCGCAGAAGTTGAGTACCCTGATCGTCGGCCTGACGGACAGCCCGCTGACGTTCCTGCTGCTGGTGATGGCCCTGATGATCGTTGTCGGTATGTTCATCGAACCCTCGGCGGCATATGTGATGCTGGTGCCTATTTTTACCCCGCTGGCTGCGACCTTCGGCATCGATCCCCTTCATTTCGCCATGGTATTCATTCTCAACGTGGCGGTCGGCGTTCTGACCCCACCGGTCGGCACGCTCCTGTTTGTGATGTGCGGCATGACCGGGCTGACAATTCTGCAGCTAGTCCGCGAAGTCTGGCCGTTTGTCGTCATCCAGTACGGGGTGATGCTGATTTGCTTGTTCTTCCCGGGGCTGGTGCTGTGGTTCCCGCATGCGCTCGGCTATTGATGCCGCCCGCGGCTCGATCAACGTTGGATAGGAGGTCTTTCGAATGAATTACCGATTGGGTGTCGACATCGGCGGTACGTTCACCGACTTCGCACTGTTCGATACGCGAAGCGGCTCCATGGCAGTTCACAAGCAGCTGACAACGCCCGAGGATCCGTCGATCGCCGTCATCGCCGGGACGCGCACGCTGCTTGAACGTCATGCGATCGACGTGCAGAATCTTTCTGCGGTCATTCACGGTACGACCCTGATCAACAACGCGGTCATCGAGCGCAAAGGCGCCCTGACCGGCATGTTGACGACGAAGGGTTTCCGCGACGTGCTCGACATTGGCATGGAGCGACGCTACGACCTCTTCGATCTGCGCCTAAAATTTCCCATCCCGCTAGTGCCGCGCCGGTTGCGCGTGGAGGTCGACGAGCGGGTTCTTTATGACGGCAAGGTCGCGCAAGCGCTCGATCTCGACCAGGCGCGCCAGGAGGTGACGCGCCTGGTCGGAGAGCACGGTATCGAGGCGCTCGCAGTCGGTCTCGTCCATTCCTATGTCAACTCAACGCACGAGGACGCGATTCGCGCGATGGTCGAGAAGGAATTCCCGGCGCTTTATGTCTGTACCTCGGCGGAGGTGGCGCCGTTCATGCGTGAGTTCGAGCGCTGGACCACCACCACGATCAATGCCTTCACTCAGCCACTTGCCGACCGTTATCTGGGACATATCGAGACTGGTCTACACGATCTCGGGTTTCGGGGCAGTTTTCTGATCATGTCCTCGAGCGGCGGCACCGTAACGGCGGCGACCGCGCGGCGATTTCCGGTGCGCACGCTGGATTCGGGACCGGCCGCGGGCGTGTTGATGTCGGCCTATCACGGCCGACTCCTCGGCGATCAGAATCTGCTTTCCTTCGATATGGGTGGCACAACCGCCAAAGGTTCATTGATCCGCGAACAGCAACCGCTCCGGACGTATGAACTTGAAGTTGCCCGCGTGCATGAGGCTAAGAAGGGCAGCGGGCTGCCCGTGAAAATTCCGATTATCCACATGATTGAGATCGGCGCCGGTGGCGGCGGCATCGCCGAGGTGGACGAGCGTGGCCTCATCCGCGTAGGGCCAAATAGCGCCGGCGCCGACCCCGGCCCCGCATGTTATGGGCGGGGCGGCGTGAAACCCACCCTGACCGACGCGAATCTGGTGCTCGGCTATCTCGATCCCGAGTTTTTTCTCGGCGGCGCCATGCCTCTCGACCGGGCTGCGGCAGAGACGGTGATCACCGAGGGTATCGCCCGGCCGCTCGACATCGAACTCGCCCGCGCCGCTTGGGGCATCCATGAGATCATCAACGAGGATGTGGCGCGTGCCTTCCGCGTGCATGCCTCCGAACGTGGGTTCGACTATCGAAGCTGCACCATGGTCGCCTTCGGGGGCTCGGGTCCGCTGCATGCGCTGCGCATCGCGCGCAAGCTGCAGGCTCCCCGTGTCGTCTTCCCGAGCGGCGCCGGCGTGATGTCGGCCTTCGGCCTGCTGGTGAGCCCGCTCTCCTTCGAGCTCGTCCGGTCCAACCGCAAGTTCGTTTCTGAGTTCGATTCGGCTTCGTTCGAGCGGGAGTTCGTGCCGCTGATTGAGGAGGCCTCGCAATTCCTTATCGACGCGGGCATCGAGCGCACCGACATCAAGCTGCAGCGCCGCCTCGACATGCGGTATTTCGGGCAAGGCTACGACATCGAAGTGGTCCTGCCGGACGGGCCGGCCGACGGGTCCGCCTTTGACGTGCTGCCCGATGAGTTCGCGCGCACCTATGAGAAGGTGTTCTCGATGAGCTTCATCGAAGAGCCACTGGAAATTGTCAACTGGAAGGTGGAAGTGACGGGGCCGACACCGCAGATGGGTGACGGGTACCAACTCGACCAGTCGGCGCCGGGAGGCGAGGCCCTGAAAGGCACGCGCACCGCCTTCGACCCGTCCGCCGGGAGCATGATCGAGTGGGACGTTTATGACCGTTACGCGCTGAAGCCGGGCGATCGGTTGACCGGCCCGGCGTTGGTGGAAGAAACCGAATCGACTTGCGTCATCGGCGCCGGAGACAGCGCGCTCGTGGACGACCGCTACAACTTGATCGCCGAGATCGCGGAAGGAGAAGACGCATGACCCAGTTCGATGTCGTCAACCTTGGCATTCTTTGGGACCGACTGGTCTCGATCGCCAACGAAATGGTCCTTTCCCTCGTGCGCACCTCGTTTTCGAGCAATGTGCGCGAAGCCTACGATTTGTCCTGCGTGCTGTTCGACAGCCAGGGTAATTCGCTCTCGCAGGGCAGCTACAGCGTGCCGACCTTCACCGGCACGGCGCCCCCGACCCTGCGCCACATGCTCGCCGTGTTCCCGCCCGAGACGCTGGAGCCGGGCGATGTCATCGTCACCAACGACCCTTGGATGGGGACAGGCCATCTTTTCGATATCAACATCATGCGGCCCGTCTTCCACGAAGGCCGCCATGTCGGCTACACCATGAGTATCACCCACCTTCCCGACATCGGCGGCATGGGTTTCTCGGCCACGACCACCGAGATCTACGCCGAGGGGCTGCGTCTGCCGGTCATGAAATTGATGCGGGCCGGTCAGCTCAACGAGGAATTGCTCGACCTCATCCGCATCAACGTGCGCGCCAAAGAACAGGTGATTGGCGACATCATGGCCAATATCAGTTGCAACGTCGTCGGCGGGCGCATGCTCGTCGAGTTCATGACCGAATACGGCATCACCGAACTCGCGCCGCTGTCACAGGCGATCCGAGCGCAGACCGAGCGGGTGATGCGCGAGAAGATGGCCGAGATACCCGACGGCGTGTACCGCAACGAGATCCAGATCGAGGGTATGGACAGGCCGATCACACTGGCCTGCGCGGCGACGATTTCCGGGGACAGCGCTCATATCGATTTCGCCGGCACCGGCCCCGCTGTACGCGCCGCCATCAACGCGCCGCTCTGCTATACGCGCGCGTTGTCGTTCTATCCCTTCAAATGCATTACGATCCCGCATCTTCCAAACAACGAAGGGGCGGTCGCCCCGGTGAGCATTTCGGCGCCCGAAGGGTGCGTCCTGAACGCGGTCGCGCCGTCGGCAACCGGCGGGCGGCACACGGTCGGGCACTTTATCGTGCCGCTCATCTTCGGCGCGCTTGCAGAAGCGGTGCCCGACAAGGTCCAGGCCGACGTTGGCATGACCAACTCCGTCAATTTCATCGGCCAGCACCAGGACGGGCGCAACTTCGCCGGTCTTTTCTTCCTTGCCGGAGGTTTCGGTGCCCTCGAAGGGCTCGACGGAGCCTCGACCACGCCTGCACCGTCGAACATGAGCAACGTCTCGACCGAGGTGTGGGAGGAAATGACCAGCATGACCATCGAGAGCCGCGAACTCCTTACCGATTCCGGCGGGCCCGGCCAGTATCGGGGAGGGCTCGGCCAGCGCGTGGTAATGCGCAACGATACTGGCAGGCCGGTCGCCGCGGCCTGCTTCGGCCAGCGCACGGAGTTCCCGGCCAGAGGTCTGCACGGTGGCATGACGGGACGTCTCCGCGAGGTGTTGATCAACGGCGAAAAGGTGCATCCGAAGGGTACCTATCTGCTTGCTCCGGGCGATACGCTGACCACGCTTGAGGCCGGCGGCGGCGGCTTTGGCGATCCGCGCGTGCGGGTGCTCGCGGCGCTCACCGAGGATGCGCGGAACGGTTTCGTTTC
>CAVOEB010000091.1:0-6503 GCA_963694715.1 Alphaproteobacteria bacterium
AGCAGAACCGCTCGGCCGCCTTGGCCGAGTGGTGTCAGTTGGCTACCTGAGCGCCGTGTTGTCTGGGGCTTGGGGGATCGGTTCGCATTAGGCTGACAGCGCCCTCGCCGCGCAGCCATTCCTCTGCAAGGTCCATCGCTCTAAGCTCGACCGCGCGCCCGGCCAAATCGATTGGTCCCGCACTCGCGGGGTGCCGGCGGCCCCGAGCGTTACGCTCCCAAGCTCGGGAAAGTTTCGGCGCCCCAGATCTGGCGTTCGCGAATCCACGGCAAGGGCTTCTCGGGATTGGGCGAATCGAATTCTCGCGCCAGGCGATGGGCGTCAAAAATCGCGTTCATCAACTGACGCGGCGCGCAGCAGTCGCCGGTCCGGTAGATGCCGCCAATCTCCTTTTCCGCCCACTCGCCGGCGCGCGCCTTGAGGCCTTTATACAACCCTGTATTGGGTACGCGCGAGGTGACGAGGACGACAGAATCGCAATCCAACTCCACCGTGCCGGTGCCTTCACGGCGCCCGAACCGGCCGTTGCCGAGATCGGTCAGATCGGGGCTATCGCGGTAAAGGTAGCTCAACGTGACCTTGCCGGGTTCGATTTTTTCCGGCCAGTGGTAGGTCCATTGACCGATCTTCTTTTCGTAGATCATCCGCTTGAGATTGCCGATTTCCATCGTGTACTGGGTATATTCTGCAATGTCGGCGACGTCGGTCACGATCGTCACCTGCTTGCCCTGATCAGCAAGATACTCGGCCATTGCGACACCGGTGAAGTGGCTATCGCCGTCGACGATCATCACCCGCTCGCCGACCGGCTTTCCCGCCATGACCTGCTCAGGCGTCAGGCAGTGCGCCAGCGCGGCGTCGGCACCTGGGATCGGGGCGTGGGTCTCAGCGCCCACCCCGTCCTCCGACCAGTGCGACCCGGTCGCAATCACCACCTTGTCCGCCCCGTAGTCCAGAACATCATCCGCCGACATCAGGCCGACGCCGAGATGGATATCGACATTCTTGAGCTTATCGAGCTGAATTTGGCGGTAGCTGATGACCCGGCTCCATTCCGAGCAGCGCGGATAGCGCACGACGTCCTTCCACAGCCCGCCGACCTCGCCCTCGGCCTCGCGCAAGTGAACGTCGTAGCCGCGCATCCCCAAGACCCGCGCGCACTCCATCCCGGCGGGCCCGGCACCGACCACGAGGACCGAACAGGAATTGTCCGCAGGCGTGAACTTCTCGGGATGCCAGCCGCGGCGGTATTCTTCCATCGTCGTCGCGTTCTGGGTGCAGTAGATCTGGCCATGTTGCTGGAACTTCGAGACACACATGTTACAGCCGATGCATTCGCGGATGTCTTCGTTGCGCCCCTCGGCGATCTTATTGGGCAGGAAGGGATCGGCGATCGAGGGCCGCGCGGCCCCGATGATATCGCACTGCCCGGCGTTGATCGCGCCGATCATGTCGTCGGGGCTCGTGAAGCGGCCGTTGTTGACGACCGGGATGTCGCCCATCACGCACTTGACCTGATCGACGAACGGTCGGGTCCAATTGGCCTTCCGGAAACGCGAGCCGCCGGCGTCCTCGCCGCCCCATTCCTCAAGATCGCCGATCTTGGTGGAGAGCACGTCCACCACGCCCTCGCGAGCCAGGATTTCGACGAAACCAATGCCCTCGTCGAAATGCTGGATGCCGCTGGCGCCACGCGTGCTATCCATGCTGAACCGTGCGCCGATGGCGCTCTCGTCGCCGCACGCTGACTTGAGCGCACTCAGCAACTCGACGATGAATCGCGCTCGGTTGTCGAGCGAGCCGCCGTAGCCGTCGCCCCTATGATTGAAGCGCCGCTCGAAAAACTGCATGGTGACGTTGCTGTCGGAACAGAGCACCTCGAAGACGTCGAAGCCGGCCTGCTGACCGCGCTTAGCCGCCTCCACATAAAACCCGATGAGCTCCTTGATCTCGTCTTCGTCGGCCTCGCGGCCGTACATGGCGTAACCGCGGTAGCCGTTCGAGGGAAGATCGCCCGAGCTGCGCGGCACCTCGCGGGATTCGAGACAGCCGGACTGGATGCCGCCGTACCAGAGCTGGATCCCAGCAAGGGAGCCGTGCTCGTGCAGGGCGTCGCACATATGGCCGAGATTGACGATATCGCCCGCATCCCAAAGCCGCGCGGAAACGTACGGATAATCGTCCGATTCCGGGTGGACCGAGCAAAATTCCGTGAAAATGGTGCCCCAGCCGCCCTCGGCTTTCATGCCCCGAAACGCCGCCTGAGCGCCAGGCCGCTCCGAGCCTGGCCCTGCGCAGTGCGGGGTTTGCCAAAAGCGGTTCTTCGCGGTTTTCGGACCCACCGCAATCGGCTCGAACAATACGTCATATTTCGGATCACGTGCCATGATATCAAACTCCACTGGTTCCGTTTCCGGCGCTCAGACGTCGAGCGATGCAGTAACGTTTCTACCTGTTTCCCTGACCATAATTTGAATGTTTTCTTCGTCAACGCTAACCTCGACCCGGTCGCCGACTTGCAGCGTAGTTCGATCGGTCACGGCAATGAAGGGCATATCGTCGGCCCGCAGATAAACGTATGTGTCCTGCCCCAGCGGCTCGACTAGTTCGACAATCGCGCTCGTCGCCTGATCGGAGGGGCTGAGCTTTAAGTGCTCTGGGCGGATGCCCACCACGACGTCCCCGATCGATGGCGCCCGATCGCGAATTCGCCTCAAGCGAGCCGGACTCATTGCCTCGCCCAGGAACCGGGGTGAAACCTCAAAATTCTCGGCGTCATTAAGGCGTCCGTCGAACATATTCATCGGCGGCGAGCCGATAAAGCCCGCAACGAAACTCGTCGCCGGCCTGTCGTAGACCTCGAGCGGGTTTCCGATCTGGACCATCTCGCCCTGGTTCATCACCGCGATGCGTGTTGCCAAAGCCATCGCCTCGATTTGGTCGTGGGTAACATAGATCGTCGTGATACCGGCATCGGAAACCAGCCGCTTGATCTCTGCCCGCATGCTGACACGAAGCTTCGCGTCGAGGTTCGAGAGCGGCTCGTCCATGAGAAAAACCTTGGGGTTGCGCACCAGCGCCCGGGCCAACGCAACACGCTGCTTTTCGCCACCGCTGATCTGCGGTGGCTTTCGCTTCAGCAACGGTAAAATTTCTAGACGCTCCGCGACTTCGCAGGCACGCCGCCGGCTCTCGGCTTTCGCCACTCCCGCGACCCTGAGCGGAAACATGATGTTATCGACCACCGAAAGATGCGGGTAGAGCCCGTAATCCTGAAACACCATCGCAATGTCGCGGCGGCGGGGTTCGTAGAAGGTCACGTCTTCGTCGTCAAAGAAGACCCGTCCCGCGCTGGGCGTTTCCAGGCCCGCGATCATTCGAAGCGTGGTCGTCTTGCCGCAGCCCGAGGGGCCGAGCAGGACGAAGAACTCACCGTCTTCAATGGACGCCGAAACATCCCGGACGGCCGTGTGGCCGCCGAACTGCTTCCAGAGCCCCTCTATGCGTACGCGCAACCGACGATCCCCCTTGCCCTATCCCTTGACCACGCCGAAGGTCAGCCCCCGCACGAGATAGCGCTGGGCCATCAGCGCCAGAACCACGACGGGAACCGACATCAATACGCCGGCCGCCGACGCCACGCCCCATGCTATTCCTCTCGGCTTTACGGTATTCGCCGCGACCACGGGCAGGGTCTTCGCCGCCGACGAGGTCAGCATGGTTGCGAAAAGATACTCGTTCCAGGCGAACATGAAGATGATCACAACAGTCGCGGCGAGCCCCGGAAGCATGAGCGGCAAGGATATACGGAAGAGAACCTGCAAGCGGGTGCAGCCGTCGACCCGCGCCGCTTCTTCGACCGAGCGCGGAATCTCCTGGATGAAGACACGCATCACCCAGACGACGAAAGGAAGGCCCATCAGGGTGTAGATGGCGATGAGGATCCAGTAGGTGTCGAACAAGCCGAATTGCCGCGCGAGCAGGAACAGGGGGATAACCGATACGATGGGCGGCAGCATCCGCACCATGAGGATTTCGAGCGCGATGGCTTCCTTTCCCTTGATCTTGAAGCGGGCGAGCGCATAGGCCGCCATGCTTCCGAAGATCAACGCCAGGCAGGTGGAGACGCCCACGACGATCAGGCTGTTTCGAAGCGCGGAGAGGGCACCCATATCGCCGATGAGCTCACGAAAATTTTCGAGCGTCGGGGCGAAGAGCCAGACCGGAGGATAGGCCGTCACATCGCCCGGAGACTTGAAGGACGACGCAACCATCCAGAAATAGGGAAACAGGAAGAAAGCGAGCGCGGCCACGATTGCGCTGTAGACGGCCAGAATTTTAAGCCACTGGCGGAGGCGATAACCCCGCGGCGCCGAAGCAGCGAAGCTGCGAGCGGGCGGGGTCGTGCCGGGTCGCAGGCGACCGGTCATTGCGCCTCCTTCTCGGCGGCGTCGCGCAAAAATCCCGAGTAGCGTATGAAGACGATTACTGCGGCCATGAGCAGGATAAGGAAGACCCAAGACAGGGCGGCGCCGTATCCGATGTTAAAAAATTTGAAGTTCACTCGCTGCAGGTAAAGGCTGACGAGGTCGGTCGTCATATTGGGGCCGCCGCGGGTCATCATGAAAATTTGGTCGAAGGTTCTCACCGAATCCACCGCGCGCAAGAGGACCGCCAGAACGATAACGGGACGCATCATCGGCAATGTGACGAGGAAGAAGGCCTGAAGCCGGGACGCGCCGTCGATGGCAGCGGATTCGAAGGGGCTGCGGGGCAGCGAGCGGACACCGGCGAACAGGATCAGGAACATGAACGGCGTCCACTGCCAGACATCGACGACGATCACGGAGAGCAACGACTGGTTCATGGATGCGAGCCATCCCTGCCCCGCGATTCCGACCAGCTCGAGGAGGTAGTTGATGACGCCGAGGTCGGGGTTGAACATGATCCGCCAAGTAATTCCAACAACGATTGGCGTGACCAGCATGGGGATGAGAATGAGCGTCCGCGCGATGGCCAGTCCCGGCAGACGCTGGTTGAACAGAAGTGCCATCCCAAGCCCGATGACGAGGGACGCCGCTACACTCGACACGCTGAACAGCACGGTCAACCCGAGCGCGTGACGCGCCTGTTCGTCGAGGAAGACGTTCACATAGTTGTCGAGCCCGATGAACCCCTGGGGAAAGGAGGGATTGGAGGGGTGGAAGTCGTGGAGGCTGATCCACAGCGAGTAGCCAAGCGGGTAGATTCCTACCGCCATCAGCACGAGAAAGGTCGGGGCCAGCATAAGCCACGGCCCCCAGCTTTCACGCATGGTCTGGCGATGAAGCTGGACCGATCCGTCGGCAACCCGGGCATCGAATCCCGGTTGGGATACTGAATCTTGCATGGTGAGCGAGACGGAGGAGGCAGACGCGAGGCCTGCCTCCCTAGCCCGTCTGCGGTTTAGCCGCGCAGCGCCTTGACCACGCGGTTTTCCGCGTCCGTCATGGCGGCCTGCGGCGTCTTGTCGCCGGCGACCGCGGCAATCACCTCTTCGTAGACGAGGCGCTGCACCTCCGCCGCGTTCGTGACCTTGTAGGGTGGAAACGCTGTATAGGTCGTTCCGAGACGGTTGATGTCGTCGTAGACGCTCAACAGCGGGATATCCGCCTTGACCTCGGGGCTCTCGAGATCCTTCTTGTAAATCAACGTCGTCTCGCCCGCTTCGCGGAACATCCGATAGGCGGGTCCTTCGAGCATCCAGGCGAGGAACTCATAGGCTTCGCGCTGATGGTCGCTGAACGAGTTGATGAACATGCCCCATCCCGCGACCATGTGCTGGCTGACATTGTCGGTGGGCGATACCGTATAGCCGAACTTGCCGGCAAACTTCGAGATCGACGGATCGTCCAGGCCCGGCCACATGTCAAGCCAGTGAACGACGAGCGCCGCCTGGCCTTCCTGCATCAGGGGCGGACCGTCGGGGTAATCGAAATTGAAAACCCCCTGCGGGCAATAGGGCAGGATTTCCTTCATCCGCTCAATCGCGCGAACGCCCCGGTCGTTCTCGTTGAAGATCGGCTCGTCGTCGTCGTTGAGGATGAAGTCGTTGCCCGGAGGATTCTCGTCGTAGCCCATGACCCGGAACATCCAGTCGCCCATACAGGCGTCCTGACCGCCGAGCAGCATCGCGGTCCCCGAGACGCCGTTCTTGGTCAGCTTCTTGGCGGCATCGCGGTACTGATCCCAGTTCCACAGCGGCGGGGGTTCGATCCCCGCATCCTCAAGCAGATCCTTGCGATAGACAAAGACCGGGGTCGACTGGGTGGCGTGTATGGCCCAGCGTTGGTCGTCAAATGTCGAAAAGAGATAGGGCCCGTCAAGAAAATCCTTCCAGTTGAGATCCGGAAGCGAGGGATCCGCCGCCTTCATCGGCTCGAGCCCCGTGACCCAGTTGTTGTTGACGAGCTGGCGAATCCAGATCGTATCGCTCGTCACGATATCGTAGGTGGACGAGCCGG
>CAVOEB010000092.1:0-6393 GCA_963694715.1 Alphaproteobacteria bacterium
ACGGCAATCATGGGCGTGCCCGAGGCGGAGCTGACGCCCAAAGTGCGTCACGCGCTGATGCAGCTGTTCGAGGAAGTGGCGAAGCTGCGCGAGGAGCTGGAACGCAGCAAGACCCGTTTGGCCGACCCGGAGCGATTGGCCGACGAGGATTCGCTGGTTCCGATTTCGAACCGTCGAGCCTTCGTGCGCGAGCTTTCGCGTATCATTGCCTATGCGCAACGCTACCAGATGCAAAGCAGCGTGGCTTATTTCGACTTCAACGACATGAAGGCGACCAACGATAAGTTCGGCCATTTGGCGGGCGACGCGGCGCTTAAGCATGTAGCCAGCGCATTAGTTGAAAATATTCGTGAACCCGATGTGGTGCGCCGTTTAGGCGGCGATGAATTCGGCGTCATTCCTAGTCCAGGCCGACGCCCAGAAGGCGGTAGACAAGGCGAACGATCTGGTTCAGGTGATAAACGGGACACCGCTTGTGTGGGAGGAGCGGCAGATCGCCATCAGTGTTTCGTACGGGGTTCACATCTTCACCGGCGCCGAAGACGCCGCCGCCGCATTGCAGGCCGCGGATGAGGCGATGTACGCCAACAAGCAGAGCCGTACGGCCGGCTGAGCGGTCCGCCGCTCGTCAGGCGATGATGTCTGGCAGCCGAATGTTTTCCAGCCTGGTGATTTCGTCCTTCAACGCGAGTTTGCGTTCCTTCAGGCGGCGCACCTGCAGGTGATCATGAGCGGGGTCGGCGATCAGCTGCCCGATCACCTCGTCGAGGTCGCGGTGCTCGGAGCGCAAAGCAGCCAGTTTTTCGTAAATCGCCTTGTCGGTGGACATGGTAGCGCCGCTCCATCGCACGTAAACCCTGTTAGAATAGCAAGAAACCGGCTGTCTCCCAATTCGAAAGGAATGAAATGGCCGAGCGCGTGGGACCGCCGAGTACGGAAACCCTCTGGACATTCACGCTGGCGCTCTACCCCTGCGAGGGGGTGAGCCCCGCCGTCATCGCCCTGCAGGATCGCCACGGGGTCCATGTCAATTTGCTGTTTCTCGCCTGCTGGCTGGGAGCGAGCGGGCGCGGTAGGCTGGACGACGAGAGTATCGGCCGGGCGCGCGCCATTTCGGGAGCCTGGCAGGGTGAGGTCGTCGAGGTTCTGCGCGAGGTGCGCCGGCGGTTGAAGGATTGGACCGCGGAATACCCCGACCGGCCATCGCCGCCCGACGCCGAGCGGGAGGACTACCGCAAGAAGGTGGTCGGTCTCGAGATCGAAGGCGAGCGGCTCGAGCAGGGCATGCTGGAAGCGGCCTCCGACGGCTCTGCGAGCGATGTTTCGGACGCCGCCGGTCGCGTTGGGGACGCGGCGCATAACCTGCGCGCCTACCTGACTCAGTTGAGGGTGGAACTGGATGGCGAAGACTGGAACCACGTCGTAACCCTGCTCGGCGCGGCCTTTCCCGAGCTGGAGCGGTCGGCGATCGAGGACCTGGTCGCGGGTTAGCCTGTGTCGCGCCCGGAACGCCGGGCGGCGGCCGGATCGCGCCAGCGGGCGACCAGCTCGGATTCGAGATCGAAGAGATCGAGCAACCGACCCACCGTGTGGTCGACCATGGCGTCGATACTGGCCGGGCGGGCGTACATGGCGGGAACCGGGGGCGCCACGATCGCACCCAGCTCGGCAAGCTGGGTGAGCGTGCGCAAATGACCCAGATGAAGCGGCGTTTCACGCACCGCCAGCACGAGGCGGCGGCGCTCCTTGAGCACGACATCCGCCGAGCGGGTCAGCAGGCTCGAGGTGACGCCGGTGGCAATCTCGGACATGGAGCGAATCGAACAGGGCACGATAATCATACCGAGCGTGCGGAACGAGCCGCTCGCCGTTGCACCGCCGACGTCGGCGTTGGGGTGACAGACGTCGGCCAGCGCGTGAACCTGCGCCGCGGTGAGGTCGGTCTCGTAGACCAGAGCCAATTCCGCTGCCTTGGTCATGATCAGATGGCTCTCGACGGGCAGCGGGCGCAGGGCTTCGAGCAGGCGCACGCCGTAGATCGCGCCCGATGCACCGCTGATTCCCACGATCAATCGCGCATTCTCGTCCATGACATCCTCGTCGGTTCTCGCCGCGGCCCGCGCGACGGTAAAATTGAGCCCAAAAAAGCGCTATGAATCTGGACAGCGCGGCACGCCGTTTAGTAAACTATTCCTACTGTAGCATTGGGCAAAGGGCTGATGGATCAGAAATTGGAGACCACGAGTCATCTCGATAAATTGACCGAAAAACACGCCGCGTTCGAGGCTGAGATAGATGCCGAAACGCAGCGTCCCGTACCGGACAGCGTCCGGCTAACAGACCTAAAGCGCCGAAAACTTGCCGTTAAGGACGAAATCGTCCGGTTGAGCGACGCTTAGGTCTCCGGCGGGCGGTCCCGTCGGGCTGAACAGCCGTGCCGCGGCGCGTGCCTATAGATCGCTAGACCTTGCGCATTCGCGCGATTGTGTCGGTCGTGCTGAAATTGGGCTCGATCGCCGCCAGAACGACATTGCCCCCATAGCTTTTTACGAATTCGCCGCCCACAACCTCGTCGAGGCTGTAATCGGCGCCCTTGACCAACACGTCGGGACGCAGCAGCTCGATCAAGGCTTCCGGCGTATCCTCGTCGAACACCGTGATGCCATCGACCATCTCGAGGGAGGCCAGCACGTCGGCCCGCGCTGATTCGAGCTGAATCGGCCGATCGGGGCCCTTGAGGCGGCGCACGGACTGGTCGGAATTGATGGCCACGATGAGCCGGTCGCAGTGGCTCTTCGCCTCGCGCAGCAGCGACATATGGCCGGGATGGAGGAGATCGAAGCAACCGTTGGTGAGGCCCACGGTCAGATTGCTTGCGCGCCAGTTTTTGACCGCGTCGCGCAGGGCGTCGCGGGCCTTGATCTTGGCCTGCACGCCGGCTTCGCCCGACACGTCGAGGGCGGTGCGTAGTTCCCAATCAAACGCGGTCGCGGTGCCGGTCTTGCCGACCACGATACCGGCCGCCAGGTTGGCAATCTCAGCGGCCACGGGCAGCGGAATTGCCTGGCCCAGCGCCACGGCGAAGCTCGCGACCACCGTGTCGCCGGCACCGGAGACATCGTAGACGCTGCGCGCCTGGGTCGGCAGATGGCAGGCCTCGCCGTCGCTGGGGACCACCGAGAGGCCGTCCTGGCTGCGGGTCACCAGCACCGCACCGATTTCACAGGTCTCGATGATCTGGCGCGCCGCCGCGACCAACTCGTCGTCGCTTCCGACCGCCCGGCCGGTCGCGTCTGCCAACTCCTGGCGGTTAGGCGTAATCACGCTGGCTCCCCGGTAGCGTGAGAAGTCGCGGCCCTTGGGGTCGACGATCACCGGACGCCCGACGGCTTGGGCATCGGCGATCAGGGTTCGTACGACGCGCTCGGTCAGCACACCCTTGGCGTAGTCGGAGAGTACGACGACATCGCAATCCGATAGCGAATCGGCGGCGACGCGCATCAGGTTTTCGGCGCACAGCTCGGCGATGTCGTGGGTTGATTCTAGGTCGGCGCGGAGCAGCTGCTGGCCGTTTGCCACATACCGCGTCTTGACCGTCGATTCGCGACCGGGCTCGAGCAGCAGGTGCGGTTCCACGCGCGGCTCGCTGCCAACCATGGTTGTAAGCTCGCGTCCCGTCGCATCGTCGCCGACAACGGAGACCAACGAGGCCGAGGCCCCGAGCGAAACGATATTGCGCACGACGTTGCCCGCGCCGCCCAGCATGACGGCCTGTTTTTCGATGCGCAGCACGGGCACCGGCGCCTCGGGCGATGTCCGCTCGACCACACCGTAGACGAAGCGATCGAGCATGAGGTCCCCGATGCACAGCACGCGGCTGTCCGACAGGGTCTCGACATAGTTGAGAATTTTGGCGCGCTCGATCATAAACGGGAGCCTCCAGCCCGGTGGGACCGTTTAGCGGGTAGAATAGTGAAACCCTCGTCCGCGCGCCAGTCCGGCATGGCAGCGTGTGAATGCGGGTTGCTCTTGCTGCCCGCGCAAGACAGAATCGCCGCCGTTCAACGAGGTGATCCATGACCGCTACTCCATCCTGGCGCGCCGCCTACAATGCGCGCCTGGCGTCGCCCGCAGCCGCGGTGATGCGGCTTGACGAAGGCACGCACCTAATCTTTCCGACCATGGCGGGTGAGCCTCCCGCGGTGATAGAGGCGATAGGCGCTGCGGCGCGGTCCGGCGAGCTGGCCCATATCTCGCTCAGCAATGTTTTGCCGGGGCGCTACACGGCGCGCGAATTGCACAGGCCCGAGGTACGCGAGCGGGTGCACTGGAACAGCTTCTTCTGCGCCGCCAGCGACCGCGAGTCGGTGTTCGAGGGTAGCTCCGACATGACGCCGATGCATTTCAGCCAGGTGCCCATGGTGATGGATCGCTATATGCCCTGCCAAGCGATCGCGACCCTGGTCTCGCCGCCGGACGACGAGGGCTATATGACGCCGAGCCTCGCTGTCGATTACACGAAGCACATGCTGGACACCGCGTCGCTCAAAATTGTCGAGGTCAATCCCAACGTGCCCAGGGTGTTCGGTAACTGCCGGGTCCATGTCGAGGATGTCGACATCATCGTCGAGAGCGACATGGCGATTCAGGAACTTCTCAGCCCCGAATTGGGTCCCGACGACGAGACCATCGGCCAACTCATCGCCGAGCGCATCCCCGACGGGGCGACGGTGCAGATCGGTTTCGGTGCCGTGCCTAGCGCGGTGGCGCTGAGCCTGAAGGATCACAAGCATCTGGGCGTTCATACGGAGATGTTCGTCGACAACCTACGCGTGCTGATGGAAAGCGGCGTGGTGGATAATTCGCGCAAGACCCTGCACCCGGGCAAGGCGCTCTATACCTTCTGCGCCGGCCAGCAGGCGACCTACCGCTTTCTCCATGAGAACCCGGCGATCGAGGCGCACCCGGTTGAATATACCAACGACCCCTTTGTCATCGCCCAGCACGATCACATGATCTCGATCAACAGCATGCTCGCGGTCGATTTGACGGGGCAGGCCTGCGCCGAATCAATCGGGCCTATGCAATATTCGGGACCGGGCGGCCAGCTTGATTTCGTGCGCGGTGCGGTGCGCGCACGGGGCGGCCATTCATTTCTCGCGACCTACGCGAGCGCCAAGAGCGGCACGATCTCGCGCATCGTCGATACTCTGCCGGAAGGCTCGGTGGTGACGACGCCGCGCACGGATATCGACAAGGTCGTCACCGAGTTCGGCGTCGCCGAGCTGCGCGGCAAGTCGTTGCGCGAGCGCGCCCAGGCGCTGATTGCCATTGCGCACCCCGACTTTCGCGACGACCTGCAGAGAAAGGCGGCGGCGCGCGGGCTGGGTCTCCGCTAGGGACCAAGCTCTCCCCGAGACGGAAGGAAGCAGTTATGACCGGCCAGTACGACGATGCGTATGCTCGCTCGCTCGCCGACCCGGAAGGATTTTGGGGCGAAGCGGCCGCCGGGATCGACTGGACGCGGCGATGGGACCGGGTGCTCGACGATGCCAACCCACCCTACTATCGCTGGTTTGCAGGCGGCGAGTTGAATACCTGCTACAACGCGCTCGATCGCCATGTCGAGAATGGCCGGGGCGAGCAAACGGCGCTGATCTACGACAGCCCGGTGACCGGTCAGATCCGCTACTTCAGTTATGCCGAACTGCTCGACGTCGTGGCCCGGACCGCCGGCATGATCGCGGCGGCGGGAATCACGAAAGGCGACCGCGTCCTGATTTATATGCCGATGGTGCCCGAGGCGGCGATCGCCATGCTCGCCTGCGCCCGGATCGGCGCGGTGCATTCGGTGGTGTTCGGCGGCTTCGCCTCGAACGAACTGGCCAAGCGGATCGACGACGCCAAGCCAAAGCTGGTTTTGACCGCGTCCTGCGGTATCGAGGTTGACAAGGTAATCTCTTACAAACCGCTGCTCGATGGCGCGCTCAAGGCCGCGAATTGGAAGGATGTCAGGGTCATCCTGTTGCAGCGCCCCGAAGTGAGCGCTGAGCTCGACCCGGCGCGCGAGGCGGATTGGACGGAGGCGCTCGGTGCGGCGCCGGCGGTGGATTGCGTGCCCGTAGCGGCGACCGATCCGCTCTACATCCTCTACACTTCGGGCACGACCGGCGTGCCCAAGGGGATCGTGCGCGACACGGGCGGGCACGCGGTGTCGCTCAACTGGAGCATGAAGAACGTCTACGGTATCGAGCCGGGCGAGGTCTTCTGGGCGGCGTCGGACGTGGGCTGGGTCGTGGGTCACGCCTATATCGTCTATGCGCCGTTGTTTCACGGCTGCACGACGATCCTATACGAAGGCAAGCCCGTGGGGACGCCCGATCCGGGGCGTTC
>CAVOEB010000093.1:0-6388 GCA_963694715.1 Alphaproteobacteria bacterium
GAGTCACATGGACCTCGCGGTTGAGGCCTGCCAGGTCCTGCGGATCGTCTTCATAGTCGTTGTGCGGCCCGGGCTCGGAGGTCCCTCGTGCGCCGAGCGGCGCGTAGCGGCTGCCCGCAACGACCTCCCGGGCATCCTCTTCACTCTCGACGCCCGGCACGCTCAGCCCCCGGGCGCCGCTTCCAACGCAGGGCCGAAATACGCTCTGTGAATGCCGGCAACCCGTTGGATGACCGGCAAGTCCAGAGCCCGCCCCATAAGGCTGATGGCACTGGCCGCGGACGGCCGAATTCTGGTCCCATCAACCTCCAAATAGTCGAACCCGAGCCGTGCCAGCAACATCGCGCCTCCCGCAGTCGGCGCCCCCACGAGAGATCCGCCCAGAACCGCCTCGGCACCTGGGCGCAGCCGTTTCAAGCGATTGAAAGACGGGAGCATTGAACAGCTTCTGGACAATTCATTGCGAGCTACCGAAACCTACAAGCATCGCCGCCACTGTCATAGGGCCGCTTGATCGAGTCGCGACCCTAGTCCGCCGACTCCGGACTCTGAACCGTCTCGCCGGAGGCCCGCATCGCCGCCTTGAGCGTCTCGACCGTGAAGTTCGGTGCGGCGCAGAGATCGAGAATCTCGGCCTCGCGCGCCTTAATCGCGGCCGCGCGCGGTGGGATCGCCTCGACCAACTCGGGCGGGACGACGACGGCACCGTGGCAGTCGGCATGGACGAGGTCGCCCGAGCGCACGGCCATGCCTGCGACCGCGACCTCGGTGCCGAACGCTTCGATATGGACGAAGGCGTGGGACGGGCCAACGGACGACGCCAGGACCGGGAAGCCCTCGGCCAGCTCCTCGTGGTCGCGCAGGCTGCCGTCGGTGACCGCCCCGGCGATGCCGAGGGCGCGGTGGATCGCCGTCTGCACCGAACCCCAGAAGGCGCCGTGACCGGCGTCGGTCCCATCCATGTCCTGGGCCACGACGATCCCGGGCATCGGCCCCTCGGCGAGATAATCGACGTAGCGGTCGCCGATTTCGAGATAGGCGTCGCCGCGCCATCGCCCCGGTGCCTTCCCGCGGATGCGCAGGGTGCGGGCATAGCCGATCATCGGCAGAGCCGACGGGTTGAACGGGACCAGGGGACGAGTGGTGTAGCCCATACCCCGGCGCGCGGGCATCAGCTCCTCGACGATGTCGCAGACGGTCGGAGTGTCGACCGCGCGCAGGGCCTCGATCGGGGCGCTCATCCGGACCGCCCCAGGACACGCTCCGTCACGTAGGCGGCGAAGGCGCCGACCAGCTCTTCGTGGTCGGAATAGCGCCCGGGCCGCCGGGCGCGCTGGGTCAGGCCGACCTGCTGCAGCTCGCAGATCTCGTTGTCCTCCACGTTCACCATGTCGAAACGATCGTAGTAGTTCTGGGCGATCTCGGCGAAATCGGCCCGCTCGGTCGTCTTGCGTGGGAAGGCATGGTTGACCATGACGAAGGTCCGCCCGGGCCCGCGCGGGGTCGCCGTGACCCACCATATCGAATCGACGGTCGCGGTGATCACCGTGTTGGGCAGCAGGATGGCGAGGTCGTGGCGCTCAACCTCCTTCTCGCCCAGGCCCTCGATGGGCGGGAAGCAGCGCTCGCCCTTGAGCACCCCCATGGTGCCAGGGAAAAGGCCGTAGAGGCTGTAGTAGTGCTCGCGCACCTCGTAGTGCCAAACCTGCATGGGGGCCACGGGCTGCAGGCTTTTGCCGTGCACCGAGGGCACGTGATAGGCCTCGACCGAGTTGTCGACGTAGCACTTCCAGTTGCACGCCACGTCGTAGGTCTTCTGGCGGGTGAAAACCATCTCGTCCAGGCGGTAGCGGCCCAGCAAGTCCGGCAGGTCGCCCAGCGCGTCGGCCAAGGGCTCCGCCGCAGGGTCCATGGTGACGAACAGGAAGCCGGCCCATTCGTCGAGTCGGAACTCGACGAGGCCGTATCCGGCGGGATCGAAGCCCTTGGCCTGGTCCATCGACGGCGCGGCGAGCAGGGCGCCCTCGGTCGAATAGGTCCAGCGATGGTAGGGGCAGACGAAGCGCCGGCAGTTGCCCTGTCCCTGCGCGACCAGCAGGCCGCGGTGGCGGCAGGCGGGCGAGAAGGCACGCACAATCCCGTCGGCGCCACGCGCCAGCAAAACCCGCTCCTCCGCGATCTCGAAGCTGAAATAGTCGCCGGGGTCCGGGATCCGGTCGGCACGGCCGACCAGGTGCCAGCCTCGCATGAAGATGCTCTCGACCTCGGCCGCGTACCAATCCGGCGAGAGGTAGCAGTGCGAAGGCAACGAGGAGGCCTCGTCCGCCGGACGCAGGACGTCCCGATACTGTCCGGGGTCGAGCGGGTCGGCGTTCGCGGGCGGCGTCAGCGTGTCCATCGCGGTCTCCTAGCCTTGCAGCACCTTATCCAGAACCCGGCGATCGAAGCTGGCGACCGTCCCTTCCTTCCAGGACAGGGGGCCGTCGCGGCGGACGACAGAGGCGAGGCCGCGCTGCTGGGTTTCGACGATCCCGAGATCCTCCTCGGCGACCAGGCGCCAACGCGCGAAGTATTTGGCCGCGTTCGCCTCGAAGTCCGGCCGGGCGACGGTCTCCCTGGGGAAGCAGTAGCCCAGGTCCAGACGGCAGGTATCGGGACCGGTCGGCAGGACCGTGAGCCACCAGGCGCAGTCCTGGGTGAAGCAGAATTGAGTGTTGGGATAGACCAGGGTGAAGTAGGAGCGCTCGGCCGCCTCCTCGCTCAAACCCGGAATATGGGGGAAGGCCGTCTCCTCCTTCGGCAGAACGCCGACGGCCCGCGCCCCTGGGACGTAGAGGATCTCGCACGCACCGGCGACCTCCTCGGGATAGGCCTGCTGGGTCCCGATCGAGGTGCCGTGCACGGCGGCGGTGTGGTAGTCCTCCAACGCGTTCTCGAGCAGCAGCTTCCAGTTGCAGCCGACCTCGTAGCTGTCGCGGTCGACGGTCACCATCTCGGCCAGCCTGTGGGAGGCAAACTTGGCCGGATAGCCGCCGAGATGGGTCGCAAGATCGGGCCCGCCTTCGGCGAAGGTGACGAAAACAAAGCCGTCCCAGATCTCGTGGCGCACGGGGATGAGAGCGTGGTCCGCGGGCTCGAAGCCCTCGACCCCGTCCATGTGCGGCGCGGCGGCGAGACTGCCGTCGAGAGCGTAGGTCCAGCGGTGGTAGGGACAGACGATCGCGCGGCAATTGCCCGCGCCGTACAGCAGCGCGGAGCCGCGATGGCGGCAGGTATTGCCGAAGACGCGTAGCTGTTCGTCCCGTCCCCGGAGCATGACGACCGGCCCGCCGGGGGTATCGCAGACCCGGTAGTCGCCCGACTTGGCGACCTCGTCCTCGCGGCCGACGAAGAGCCAGTCGCGCAGGAAGATCGCGTCGATCTCCCGCTCCAGGAAGGCGCGCGAGGTGTAGCACCAGCGCGGCAGGGAGCGGGTCGCGCGCCCCGCACCGGCCTCGTAGTGGCGCGGGTCGAACAGGTCGTCGGGTTCGCGGAGCGGGGCGATGGCGGTCATGGTCGAACCTTCATATCCATTTCTATCGTGTGGGCGAGCGCCGACCACCGGAAATCTACTGGAATGCTTGATATTGGCGAGGCGCCAGACCAATAGTCCAATGAAATTTTCAAATAGGTTTGATAGGATTATTCAATAATGGTACTGAAGCTTGACCGCCTCCGCTCCTTCGTCGTCCTGGCCGAGGAACGGCATTTCAGCCGCGCCGCTCAGCGCCTTCACATCTCCCAGCCGTCGTTGAGCCAGCAGATCCGTGCGCTCGAGGGCGAACTCGACGTCGACCTCGTCGTCCGGGGCAGCCGGCCGACCGAGCTGACCGAGGCCGGCAGGCGCCTGTCGCGCGACGCGCGCGGCCTGCTGGCCCAGGCCAGGGCCGTGACGGAGCGGACGCGCCAGGCCGCCCAGGGCAAGGTCAGCCATCTCTCGCTCGGCTTCGCCGACGACTATCGCTATGGCTTCCTGCCGCGTCTGCTGGGCGATTTCTCGAGAGGCCATCCGAACGTCTATCTTCGCTCGGAGGTCGGAATGACCGGTGACCTGGGCGAGGCCGTCCACGACCGCAACCTGGATATCGCCTTCATCACACCACCCCTGGTTCCCGACATCCGGGGTCTGCGCGAGCGCGCCCTGCCGCCGGTCGAGTTCCGCGCCGTGCTGCCGTGCGGCCACCGGCTGGCCGGCGTCGGGACCATCTCCCTCGCCGCGCTTCGCGACGAACGTTTCGTCCTGCCGGCCATGGCCCATTGGACCGGCTTCTTCCGACAGCTCGCCCGCCTGTTCGACCATGCCGGCTTCGAGCCCGCCGTGTTTCACGAGATCAACGATCCGGACCTGCTGTGCAACGTGGTCGCGGCCGGGGCTGGCGTCGGCCTTGCCACGGCAGGGTCGATGGCGACGCAGCGCGACGATCTCGCCTTTCCCCGGCTGGTCGAACCGGACGCGGAGGTCGCCCAGGTCGTGGTCTGGCGCTCCGACGACGATTCCCCCCTCGTGGCCGATCTGCTGGGCATGCTCGACGCTCGCGTGTCCCGGGATACGGTCGGGCCCGGCTAGCCGATCAGGGCACGGACCCGTTCACGCAACTCCGGCAGGACCTCTTCCTCGAACCAGGGATTCTTGCGCAGCCAGTTGGTGCTCCGCCAGCTCGGATGCGGGGTCGGGAGGAATTCCGGCAGGTGGTCCCGCCAAGCGCGCACGGTGTCGGTCATGGTGCGCTTGCGCCCGCCTTCCAGGTAATAGGCCTGGGCATAGCCGCCGACCAGCAGGGTCAGTTCGACGGACGGCAGCAGCGGCCGGATGCGCGGATGCCACATCGGTGCGCATTCCGGGCGCGGCGGGTTGTCGCCACCGCGCGGCTGCCGCCCCGGATAGCAGAAGCCCGAGGGCAGGATGGCGATCCGCGCCTCGTCGTAGAAGGTCTCGCGGTCGAGGGCCAGCCATTCGCGCAGCCGGTCGCCCGACGGGTCGTTCCAGGGAATGCCCGTCTCGTGCACCTTGGCGCCCGGCGCCTGGCCGACGAACAGGGCTATGCCGACGCCCAGTACAACCTCGGCGCCATGTACTTCGACGGCCGGGGCGTCCCGCAGGACGATGCCGAGGCGATGAAGTGGTGGCACAAGGCCGCCGAGCAGGGCAATGCCCCCGCCCAGTACAACCTCGCCCTCATGTACGACACCGGCGAAGGCGTCCCGCAGGACTACGCTGCGGCCGTGAAGTGGTATCGCCTCGCCGCCGAGCAGGGTTATGCCTTCGGCCAGTCCAACCTCGGCGTCATGTACGGCAACGGCCAGGGCGTCCCCCTGAATAACATCAAGGCCTACATGTGGTGGGCGCTAGCCAAGGCGCAGGGTAACGAGCAGGCTGCGGGGAACTTGGACATCGTGAAATCTCAGCGGTCCTGGAGCGCGGCGAGTTTGGCGACCGCGCCACGGCGGACAGTGGTATCCGGCGACGGTTCGGAACCTTAAGCTGCGGGAAGCGTCCCTAGCGGGCGAGGAAACGAGGGCAGCATGATGCATGCATTCCTGAGAGCGGGTCTGGTCGGTCTGGCGCTGCTGCTGGCGGCGCCGGCGGCGGGACAGGACTTGCAGAAGGGCTGGGCAGCCAATGAGCGCGGCGACTACGCGACGGCGCTGCGCGAATGGCGGCCCCTGGCGGAGGCAGGCAATGCCCACGCCCAGTCTCTCCTCGGCATCAAGTACTACGCCGGCCAGGGCATTCCGCAGGACTATGCCGAGGCGGGAAAATGGTTTCGCCTCGCCGCCGAGCAGGGCTATGACGGAGCCCAGTCTCTCCTCGGCGTCATGTACGCGAAAGGCCAGGGCGTTCCGCAGGACTGGGTTCAGGCGCATATGTGGCTCAACCTTGCCGCCGCGCAGGGCGATGAAAAGTTCCCTAAGGTCCGCGGCAAGGTCACCAGCATTATGACGCCTGCCGAGATCGCCGAGGCGCAGCGGCTCGCCAAGGAATGGCTGGAGAAGCACCCGCAATGACGCGGCGGCGGAAGGACGGTTTCAGCTTCCTGAGAGCGGGCCTGGTCGGCCTGGCGCTGGTGTTGGCGGTGCCGGCGGCGGGGCAGGACTTCCAGAAAGGCGATGAAGCCTACGAGCGCGGCGACTATGCGACAGCGCTGCGGGAGTTACGGCCCCTGGCCGAGCAGGGCCTTGCCGACGCCCAGCACAATCTCGGCGTCATGTACCACAAGGGCCACGGCGTCCCGCAGGACTACGCCGAGGCGGTCAAGTGGTATCGCCTCGCCGCCGAGCAGGGTCATGGCGACGGCCAGAACAATCTCGGCGTCATGTACGACGCCGGCGAAGGCGTCTCGCAGGACTA
>CAVOEB010000094.1:0-5711 GCA_963694715.1 Alphaproteobacteria bacterium
TATTAAACATCAGGGAAGTCGCGGGCGTGGTGCTCGTCGTCATCGTGGTGTTGAAGGAGCGGGCAAGTATCTGGAAGGGATCGGGATCACGCTGGTCGTGGCCGGGATCGTCACCTTGAACGCCGATTCGGGTTAGACCAGCGCAGCCGTTTCCAGGCACAAAAAGGCCGCGCGCCCGAAGGCCGCGGCCGATTTATCGGAATGTGGAGAATTACTTCGAGTAGAATTCGATGACGAGGTTGGGCTCCATCTCGACGGGATATGGCACGTCGCCGAAGGACGGCACGCGGGCGAAGGTGCCCTTCATGGCCGTATGGTCGACCTCGAGATATTCGGGCACGTCGCGCTCGCCCGAGACGATGGCGTCGAGCACCATGGGCAGCTCGCGCGACTTCTGCTGGACCTCGACGACGTCGCCTTCCTTGACCCGGTAGCTCGGGATGTTGACGCGCCGGCCGTTGACCGAGATATGGCCGTGGTTGACGAATTGGCGGGCGGAAAACACCGTGGGCACGAACTTCATACGGTAGATCACCGCGTCGAGCCGGCTTTCGAGCAGGCCAATCAGAATCTCGCTGGTGTCACCCCTGCGTTGCGCCGCTTCCCGGTAGGTGCGGCGGAACTGCTTTTCGGTGATGTTGCCGTAATAGCCTTTCAGCTTCTGCTTCGCCTGAAGCATGATGCCGAAGTTCGATAGCTTGCGCCCGCGCCGCTGGCCGTGCACGCCGGGGCCGTAATCCCGCTGGTTGGTCGGGCTTTTAGGCCGACCCCAGAGATTGCATTTCAGGCGCCGACAAATTTTGTATTTCGACTGCTTCCGCTTCGACATTCAAACTCTCGATTAAATTAAATAAGGCCCGGAAAGCCCCAAAATCCTGCGGGGTTCCTCGCGCCAAGCTGGCGTAATATAGCGCCCAGGCAGGGCATGTCAAACGCAAATGGGGGCGCATCGCCGCTCACGGCGCACCGCCCCCTCCTCCGCGGGTTGCGCGCTTCTTCGGGTCGCGCAGGCGGGCTATGACGCCGTGGAGCGTCTGGACGTCCTGTTCGGTCAATGCGGTGCGCCCGAACAGATTGCGCAGGCTGCGCACCATGGAGGGGCGCGTCTCGGACGTGGGGAAGAATCCCACCGCATCGAGCTCGCGCTCGAGATGCTCGAAGAAATTGACCAGCTCGTCCTTTGTCGCGGGGCGGGTGTCCTGCAGGGGCAGCTTGTTGGGCGGCGTCTCGTCGCCCGCCTGGAACCATTCGTAGGCCACGGCCAGGACGGCTTGCGCGAGGTTGAGCGAGGAAAAGGCCGGGTTGAGCGGCAGGGTAAGCACCGCGTCGGCCAGCACCACATCGTCGTTGTGCAGGCCGGTCCGTTCGGGCCCGAAGAGGATACCGCAGGAAAGCCCGCCGGTTTCTGCCTCGCGCATCTCGGCGGCGGCAAAGCGCGGCGTGACCACCGGCTTGACCATGTTGCGGTCGCGCGCGGTGGCGGCGTAAACCCGGTGCAGGCCGGTAAGCGCGTCGGCGGTGACGTTGAAAATCTGTACGCCGGCAATGACCTCGTCGGCGCCCGAGGCGGCGTTGAGCGCCTTGGCGTTGGGCCAGCCATCGCGCGGGCGGACGAGGCGCAGATCGGTCAGCCCAAAATTGAGCATGGCGCGCGCCGTGGTGCCGACGTTCTCGCCCAGTTGGGGATCGACGAGAATGACCGCGGGGCCGCCCGTTACTGAGGATTCTGTTGTGTCGGTTCCCGCCATGAGAGTCCTAGAATTATTTCCGTTCAGCGTTGAGCGATAACGCTGAACTGCGCTTAATCGCCACGCAGATTATTTCATCACGCTCATTTGCCGCGCAGGCTGGCGCCGCATTTTCTTTTGTGGGCCGGCCGCCCTGAGCCAACCCCGGCCCTGCGGCGGCCCGCCGAATATAATCAGGAGGCCGCGCCTGCGATCGCCGCGGGCTTTCGAAGGATCGGCTCACTTCTCTCACCCGGCCCTACGGCGCCGGGACGCCGGCGCGGTAGAGCATGTAGGTGATGGCGTCGTGGAGCGCGTTGTAGGAGGCGTCGATGACGTTAGCCGAAACGCCCACCGTCGACCAGCGCTCGCCCTCTGCGTCCATGCTTTCGATCAGCACCCGGATACGCGCCTCGGAGCCTTCCTTGGGCGTCAGGATGCGGACCTTGTAGTCGACCAGGCGCATCGCAGTCAACGCGGGATAGGCGTTGCTCAGCGCCTTACGCAGCGCGTTGTCGAGCGCGTTGACCGGGCCCTTGCCTTCCGCGACGGTCATGATCCGGTCGTTGCCAACCCCGATCTTGATAGTCGCCTCGGACAGCGTGATGAGATCTCCCTTGGCGTTGTAGCGGCGCTCGTCGAGCACGCGGAAACTGTTGAGCCGGAAGTAGTCGGGCACGGTGTCGAGCTCGCGGTGGGCGAGCAGCTCGAAGCTCGCCTCGGAGCCGTCGTAGGAAAAGCCCTCGAACTCGAGCGCCTTGACCTGCTCGACGAGGCGGGTGAGCTTTTCCTCGGGCGGCGGCACGGAAAAGCCAGCTTCCGAAAGCCGGGCGAGCACGTTGGCCCGGCCCGCCTGGTCGGAGATCACCATCTGGCGCTCGTTGCCGACGAGCATCGGCTCGATATGCTCGTAGGAGCGAGGATCCTTAGCCACCGCCGAAACGTGCAGGCCGCCCTTGTGGGCAAACGCCGATTCGCCGACATAGGGCGCGTGGCGGTCGGGCGCACGGTTGAGCAACTCGTCGACCAGGCGCGAGACGCGGGTGAGGCGCTCGAGCCCTTCGTCGGCAACCCCGGTCTCGAAGCCCATCTTGAGCATCAGGTTAGGGATCACCGAGACGAGATTCGCGTTGCCGCAGCGTTCGCCCAGCCCGTTCAGCGTACCCTGGACCTGACGCGCGCCAGCGCGCACGGCCGCGAGGCTGTTGGCGACCGCGTTTTCCGTATCGTTGTGGCAGTGGATGCCGAGCTTATCACCCGAGATATGCTCGGCGACCCCGGCCACGACGCGCTCGATCTCATCGGGCAGGGTGCCGCCGTTGGTGTCGCACAGCACGATCCAGCGGGCGCCCGATTCCAGCGCCGCTTGCGCACAGGCCAGGGCGTAACCGGGATCGGCACGATAACCGTCAAAGAAATGCTCGGCATCGAACAGCAGCTCGACGCCGCCCGCCACAGCCGCTTGCACGCTTTCGCCGATCATGGCGAGGTTTTCGTCCGCGCTCGTTTCGAGCGCGACGCGGACGTGAAAATCCCAGGTCTTGCCGACCATGCAGACGGCGGGCACGCCGGTCGACAGGATCGCTTTCAGGCCCGGGTCGTTATCCGCCGAGCGGCCGGGCCGGCGCGTCATACCGAAGGCAGTGAGCTTGGCGTGGGCGAGCGTGGGCGGATCGGCAAAAAAGGCATCGTCGGTGGGGTTGGCGCCGGGCCAGCCGCCCTCGACGTAATCGATGCCGAGACGGTCGAGCTCTGCGGCGAGGACCACCTTGTCGCCCGTGGTGAAATCGACACCGCGGGTCTGGGCGCCGTCGCGCAGCGTGCTGTCGTAGAGATAGACGCGCTTGTCCGATGCCATCAGGCTCGCCTCCAGGCGGTGCCCTCGGGCCCGTCTTCGAGCGCGATACCTTGCCCGGAAAGCTCGTCGCGGATGGCGTCGGCGGCGGCGAAATTCTTGTTTTTACGCGCTGCGATCCGGGCTGCGATCAAGCGCTCGATCTCCGCCTCGTCGGGACCGCTGGCCGCCGTGCCCTCGGCGCGGCCCTTGAACCAGTCCCGAGGGCTTTCCATCAACAGGCCCATAAAGCGCGCGCTGGCGACCAACTCCCGCTTCGCATCGAGGCTTTCAACACTAGTTAGAATCCCGGACTTACGAAGCAGGGCGTCAAGTTCCATGAGCGCCTTGGGTGTGTTCAGGTCGTCCTCGAGGGCCGTGATCATTTCTTTCGAATTTTCGGTGTCTCCGACGTTGACGGTGCCATCGGTGCCTTCGAGTCCAGCCGCCGCGCGGTACCAACGGTCCAGTTTCTTCCTTGCATCGCGCAGCCCGCCGCGGGTGAAGTCGAGGGGGTGGCGGTAATGGGTCGAGAGCAGCAGCAGACGGATGACCTCGCCGGGCGTGCCCTCGTCGAGCAGTTCGTGGACGGTGATGAAGTTGCCCAGCGACTTCGACATCTTCTCGCCCTCGACCGAGAGGAAGCCGTTATGCATCCAGTAATTCACGAAGGGCCTGCCCTCGTGGGCGCATTCGCTCTGGGCGATCTCGTTCTCGTGGTGGGGAAAGACAAGATCGGAGCCGCCGCCGTGGATGTCGAAGTGCTCGCCTAGATGGAACTGGCTCATGGCCGAGCATTCGAGATGCCAGCCGGGCCTACCGTAGCCCCAGGGACTGTCCCAGCCCGGCGCATCCTCGTCGGACGGCTTCCAGAGCACGAAGTCGGCAGGGTCTTTCTTGTAGGGCGCGACCTCGACCCTTGCACCCGCGATCATCTCATCGCGGTTGCGCCCCGAGAGCTTGCCGTAATCGGCCATGGTCGAGACTTGGAACAGCACATGGCCGTCGGCGGCGTAGGCGTGGCCGGTCTCGATGAGCGTCTCGACCAGTGCGATCATCTGGGGAATATGGTCGGTGGCGCGGGGCTCGATTTCGGGGGCGAGCGAATTGAGCGCGGCCATGTCGCTATGAAACATCTCTGTCGTGCGCTGGGTGAGCGCGCCGATGGGCTCGGCGTTGGCCTTGGCAGCCGCGTTGATCTTGTCGTCGACGTCGGTGATGTTGCGCGCGTAGGTGACCTTCGGATACTCAGCCTTGAGCAGGCGGTAGAGCAGGTCGAAGACGACGACGGGCCGCGCGTTGCCGATATGGGCGCGGTCGTAGACCGTGGGGCCGCAGACATAGAAGCGCACATGGCCGGGATCGACCGGCACGAACGGCTCCTTGCGGCGGCTCTGGCTGTTATAGACGGCGAGATTCACGGCAACCCACGCTGTAAAAATCTTTTGATTTCAGTCAGTTCCACCCACGAGGCGCGCGCGCGCCCGCCCCGGGCCGATGACGGGTAGCAGATTCTTGAGCTCGGGTCCATGCTCGACGCCGGTGAGCGCAAGGCGAAGCGGATGGAAGAGCGCGCGGCCCTTGTGCCCGGTGGCCGCCTTGACCGCACCCGTCCAGGCCGTCCAGGTCGTCTCGTCCCACGGCGGCGCGGGCAGCAACGCCGCCGCCCGGGCGAGGAATTCAGGGTCCTCGACGACGGGCGTAATGGCGCCGAAACAGACCACAGCCCAGAGAGCGGCATCGTCGAAGCGTTCGAGGTTGCTCCGCACCATGAGCCAGAACGCCTCGCCGGCGTCGGCGAGCCCGAGCGCCGCCAGCCTCGGTGCAGCTTCGGTAAAGGGCATGGCGTGGAGGACGCGGGCGTTAAGGCGAAAGACCTCGGGCTCGTCGAAGGTGGCGGCCGCGCGCGAGATCTTCGCGAAGTCGAACTCGGCGGCAAGCTCGTTCAGCGTAGCAGCGGGCGTGATTGCCTCTGAGGTCCCGAGGCGGGCGAGCAGCGAGGCCAGCGCCAGGGGCTCGACGCCGCGTTCACGCAAGCTCGCCAAGGTCAGCGTACCGCCTACGCGCTTCGAGAGGCTCACGCCGCCCGGGCCGTGGAGCAGCGGCAGGTGGGCGTAGGCGGGCGGCTCGACGCCGAGGGCGCGAGCGAG
>CAVOEB010000095.1:0-5710 GCA_963694715.1 Alphaproteobacteria bacterium
TGGTGTCAGTTGGCTACCTGAGCGCCGTGTTGTCTGGGGCTTGGGGGATCGGTTCGCATTAGGCTGACAGCGCCGTCCCGCTGTCATCACTGACGGCGACATCCTCAAGATCAACGGCCAACGTATCCGCTTGCACGGCATAGACGCGCCGGAGAGCGCTCAGACGTGCCAGTTAACGTGTCAATGCCTTTGACAGAATAGCGGCGTTGAGTTTGACTACCTGCGGGAACGGCGGTCCAATCAAAGCAACATGACAAACGGCCACCTATGGGCGCTTGGTTTGTGCCTACAACACAAAGGGAGATTCTAATGTCGAAAAAGACTTATTCCTCGATTTCGCGTCGCCAGGCGCTTAAAGGCGGCCTTGCCGTTGCCGTGGCGCTGCCCGCGCTGACCCATCTGCCGCGCGCCGCGTTCGCGGACTCGAACGAGCTCAACATCTACAACTGGGACACCTATATCGGCCCCGACACGGTCGAGAATTTCTCGGGCGAGACGGGCATGGAAGTGCAATACGACCTGTTCGCCAACAACGAGGAGATGTTCGCGAAACTCAAGGACGGCAATCCGGGGTACGACCTGATCTTTCCTTCCGACTACATGGTCGAGATCATGATCGGACTCGACCTGCTGTTGCCCGTCGACCATTCGAAGCTGCCGAACCTCAAGCATATCGACCCCGATCCGAGTTTTTCGGACCCCGCCTACAACCCCGGCCTGAAATTTGGCCCGCCCTATTTCTGGGGCACCATGGGGCTGGGCTATCGCAAATCGGCAATGGACAAGCCGACCAGCTGGAGCGTGCTGTTCGAGGACGCCGCGAAACACAAGAACCGCATCGCACTGATAGCCGACCAGCGCGCGATGCTGGGCTTCGCGCTCAAATATCTCGGTTACAGCCTGAACTCGACGGATGCGGGCCAGATCGCCGAGGCCCGCGACCTGCTGATTTCGATCGTGCCGATGGTCAAGACCTTCGCACCGGATTCGGGGCAGGACCTGTTGCTTTCGGGCGAGGTCGATATCTGCGTCGAGTGGAACGGCGACGTGCTGCAGGTCATGGCCGAGGACGACGACCTCGATTACGTGGTGCCCGACGAGGGCGGAATCCTGTGGCAGGATGCGATTTGTATCCCCGCAGGCGGGCCCAACCCGGACAACGCCCATACCTTCATCAACTACATGCTCGACCCGAAGATCAATGCCTCGGTGGCGAATTACATCCAGTACCCGACGGCGAACAAGTCGGCGCGCGAGTTCATCAACCCGGACGACATCGCCAACACCGCGATCTATCCCAGCGACGCGACCATCGCGGCGTGCGAAAACCTGGTCGACGTGGGCGATGCGACCCGCCTTTACGACGAGGCCTGGACGATGATCCGAGCAAGCTAGGCGCAGGCGGCATCGCGCCGGACGAACCGAGGGCGCAAAGGACCCGGGGTCTTTTGCGCCCCCTTTTTAAGGAACCGGGGCCATGGCGAGGACACGCTACTTTTCCCTCGACGAATATCGCCGGCGCTGGGCCGGGGCCGGGGCCGAGATGGTACGGCGCGGCTACGACGTCGCACTGGTCTGGGGCAAATCGACGTTTACCTACGAACGCTCGATGGACGTGCTCTATTTGACCAACTTCTTCTCCTCCCTGTCGGGTCAGGAGCCCGATTCGAGCGCCTGGAACGCGCGGGGTTTCGCGTGCGTGATCCTGCGGCTCGGCCTTGAACCCGAAATCGTCCATGGCGACGTGAACCCGCGGCCCGAACGCCTGGCGACGGCCAACCAGCACGATCACATGGACCCGATTGCCGCATTGGCCGAGACCCTCAAGGGGTATGGCGTGAGCGGACGAGTGGCCTTCGTGGGCGCGGATACCTTGCCGGTGAAGTACGCAAGACAGCTTGAGGCGGCAACGCCGGAGATCGAATACGTGTTTGAAGACGACCTCGTTGCGAAGGTCCGCCGGATCAAGAGCGCCGCCGAGCTGGAGCTGTTTCGCGAGGGTGCCGAGATCGCCGACGCCGCGCTGATCGCCCTGATCGAAACCATGATCGCGGGAAAAAGCGAGGCCGAGGCCGCGACCGCGGCAATCACCGAACTGTTCGCACGCGGCGCCTATGTTCAGCGCATCGCCATCGCCCACGGCGAGACCACGAACTTTCTCGAAAGCACGCCGATGCACGGCTTTTCAACCGACGTGCCAAAGCCCGGCGACCTGTTTCACGCCGACCTGCTGGGCCCGCCGCTCGAAGGCTATTGGCTGGATCCCGCGCGCACGGCCGTGGTTGGCGCCAAGCCCACGCCCGAGCAACGCAGCCTCATCGAAGATTGCAACCGGATCATGACCGAGGGCATCGAGGCCAACGTAAAAGCGGGTGTCCGCATTCGCGATGTGGCGGAAGCGACGCGGAGTTTGCGCGACGAGCTTGGTGGCGATTTTTCCGAATTCGACGCCAACTGGCCCCAGTTTGGCCATTCCAACGGCAACATGTGGGAAGCGCCCTTTATCAGCCTCGTGGCGTGCGACGAAAGCGAGGTCTTCGAGGAAAACATGGTGTTCGGCGGCGAGACGTTTCTTACCCGCGAGGGCGTAGGCACCGCCGAGGTCGAGAACAACTGGATCGTGACCAAGGACGGCATCGAGCTGCTGACCCACACTCCGCTCGAGTGGTGGTAACCGCCAACGCCAGGCCCGGTGCGAGGAACGGCAGGGGGAACACGGGAAGTGGACTGGAAGACCAACAAGCTGCCATTCGGCATTTTCTTGCTGCCTGCGTCGACGTGGCTGGTCATCTTCTTCACCGTCCCGCTCGCGGTCATCTGGGTCTATTCCTTCGCGGAACGCGGCCCCCAGGGACAGATTTATCTGGCGATTAGCTTCGAGAACTACGGCCGCGCGCTGGAGTGGATTCATCTCGGCATCATTTGGAAATCAGTCTGGATGGCAGCAGTGGCGACGCTGGCGGCGTTGCTGATCGGCTTTCCCCTCGCGCTCGGCATCGCCTTCGCGCCGCCCGCGTTCAAAAGCCCGCTCCTGCTCATCGTCATCTTGCCGTTTTGGACCAATCTGCTGATCCGGACCTATGCCTGGATCGCCGTGCTGCGATCTAGGGGTTTCGTCAACGGCGGGCTGGCATGGATTCACGATCGCTTCGACGATCTGTTCACTGCGCTCGGTCTGCCCGACCTGCTGGGCCGCTTTACGCCTCTTGAGCTGCTTTACAACAAAACCGCCGTCATCATCGGGCTGACCTATATTGGCCTGCCCTTTCTCGTCCTGCCGCTCTATGCGACGCTCGAAAAGCTCGACCGGCGCTATCTCGAAGCGAGCCTCGACCTTGGCGCCGGCCAGTGGCGCACGCTGATCTCGGTGACCGTGCCCCTGGCGCTGCCTGGGGTCGTCTCGGGCGTGCTTCTCGTGTTCATCATCTCGCTCGGCAATTTTCTCGTGGCCGATCTGCTGGGCGGCACCGACAGCTACATGATCGGCAACCTGATCGCCCAAGAGTTCGGCGCGTCGCGCGACTGGCCGTTCGGCGCGGCGCTGTCGTTTCTGGTGATGTACACGACCTTTGCTATCCTCTGGGTGCGCGCCGCCGTTGCGGCCCGCTCCAAGGGTACGGGCGTGTGAAATGAGCACCCTCTCCTCCGCTTCAAGCGCCTTGGCGGCTCGCCCGCGCCCGCGCCGCGGCGACCTGCCCACGCCGCTTGAATATGCCCGAACGACCTGGATGAAGTTGGTTTTTCTCGCCAGCTTCGTCTTTCTTTATTTTCCGATCATCACGTTGGTCGCGTTCTCGTTTAACGACAGCCGACGCAACATCACCTGGAAGGGGTTTACCCTCGACTACTACGAAAAAGCGTTTAACAACGATCATCTGCACGAAGCCTTCGTCAACAGCATGATCGTGGCCGGTTGTTCGACGCTTGTGTCCACGGTACTGGGCGCCATGCTGGGTATCGCGCTTTACCGTTTCCGCTTTCCGTTCAAGGGCGCGATCGACGGCTGGATTCACCTGCCCATCGTGATCCCCGAAATTTGCATGGGTGTTGCGATGCTGGCATTTTTTCACCTCGTCAATATCCCGCTCGGGCTGTTCACCATCACGGCGAGCCACATCGCCTTTACCATTCCCTTCGTCGCCGTAGTGGTCCGCGCGCGCATGGGCGGGTTCGACGAATCGCTGGAGGAGGTTTCCGAAGACCTCGGCGCAAACCGCTGGCAGACATTTTGGAACGTGACTTTTCCTTACCTCCGCCCCGGCGTGATCGCCGGTGCGCTGCTGGCCTTTACCCTGTCGATCGACGATTTCGTCATCACTTTCTTTACCTCAGGCCCGGGCTCGACGACCTTTCCAATCAAGATTTACTCGATGGTGCGATTTTCGGTCACCCCCGAGGTCAACGCGGCCTCGACAATATTAATCGTTCTGACCCTGGGCCTGACGATTGCCGCTATGGCGGTCCAGAGCCGGACCGGCAGGCGGGAGAGAGTCCGATGAACGAGCAACCCCCGCTGATCTCGATCCGAGGGGTGACCAAGCGCTTCGGCGCCACGGTGACCGCGCTCGACGAGGTGAGCCTGGACATTCCGGCCGGAGAATTCTTTGCGCTGCTGGGCCCCTCGGGCTGCGGCAAGACGACGCTGCTGCGCATTCTAGCCGGGTTCGAAAATCCCACGGCGGGCGACGTGCTTATCGACGGCGAGCCGATGATCGGGGTCAGCCCGAATCGCCGCCCGGTGAACATGGTGTTTCAAAATTATGCCGTGTTTCCCCACATGAGCGTTGCCCAGAACGTAGCCTACGGGCTCAAGGTGACGCGGGTTGCCCGCGGCGAAATTGCCGAGCGCGTGGCCGAAGCACTCACGCTGGTTCAGCTCGACGGCCTGGAGGCGCGCAAACCCGATCAGCTTTCCGGTGGCCAGGTCCAGCGCGTCGCGCTCGCCCGCGCCCTGGTCAAGCGGCCCAAGGTGCTGCTTCTCGACGAACCGCTCTCGGCGCTTGATGCCAAGCTGCGCGAGCAGATGCAGCTCGAACTCGTCCGATTGCAAAAAACGGTAGGCATCACCTTCGTCATCGTGACCCACGACCAGAGCGAAGCTCTGTCGATGGCCGACCGCGTTGCCGTCATGGACCAAGGGATTATCCGTCAGATCGCGCCGCCGGCGGAACTTTACGAACAACCCAACTGTCGCTTTGTCGCTGATTTTATCGGCAAGGTGAACCTTTTCAGCGGGCAGGTCTGCGGCGTTGAGGGCGACCGCGTGCTGGTCGAGATCGCGGGGCTCGACCCGGTTCCCGTGCCCGCTGCCGGCGAGGCAAAGGGCGAAGTTTCCGTCGCAATTCGGCCCGAGAAGATCCGCTTGAGCGCGAGCGCCGAGGGTTCGGCCCCGGTGGGGTTGTCGGGCAAAGTTCGGGAAGTCGCCTACTACGGTGACGTAAGTAAAATATTTCTCGACAACGCTACCGGCTTAACCATTGCGGCAAGCTTCCAAAACGCGAGTCGTGCAGTTCGGCCCAGCGTGGCCGTGGGGGACGAGCTCTGGATCTCATGGGATCCAACGGATTCGCTGCTGCTCACCGAATAGCGGAATTTTGGGCACTGTCAGAGCAAATTGGGTTGAGGTTGCTGACGGCACCCCGTAGCGTCGATCGATAAAAAGTCCCTTCCGCTATTTTAACAGCTCGCCGGAGGTGATCCGCCTCACGGT
>CAVOEB010000096.1:0-5368 GCA_963694715.1 Alphaproteobacteria bacterium
CAGTGTTCCACCTCCTTCGGCAATGCAAGCGTCCGCATGAAGTTGCCCAGATTGTAGGCCAGGGCGTGAAGCTGGAGCCGCACCTCGTTATTGCGGAACTTGCTGCATGACAGCCGCGTCCACTTAACCGGGATTCCCCATGTGGGCCCCTCCCACACGGTTGATCGTGACCCTGGATCGTTCGGCGGGCAACCCGACAGCGTTTGGCAACGGCGGCCATGCGGATATCGTCGGATTGCGTGCCGATTGGTCGCGGCCGCGTCGGATATTGCCGTTCGAGCCGTGTTGCGGACGCACTCGTCCTGTCGCCGGCGAGCATCGGCGAGAGTCCGTCGATCATGCCGGGGCTGGCTCAGGTCTGAGCCGAACGCCACATATCAATGGGGATGACCCCCGCCCAGATCGCCGAGGCCCAGCGGAAAGACGCGCGGCCCTCGCGCACGGGGGAGCACCCGCGAGGATTTTTCTACACCCGTAAATGGGGATACCACCACCTTCGTAACAGCCTGGAGTTACGGGGATATTCCTAGATTCGGGAATTCCGGGCCACTGCCTCGCGTTGCTACGCCGGCTTGTGCCGGGTGGCCTCGCACGAATCCCGCGCTTCCACGCGCTCGGACAGGCGACCCAGATTGGGATGGGCAGTTCGCCATTCAACCGCCAGCAGGACGTGATCGAGATAGGCCAATGCCACGACGCAGGCGATGTCCGCCAGGGTGAACGCGTTTCCGTGGCAATACTCGCGCGTGCCGAGGTCCCGCTCCATGACCGAAAGCCCCAGATCGATCTTCCTTTGCTGATTGGCGTTGCTCCACGCCAAACCTCCGCCCTCCACGTCGGACAGGACGTAGTCGTGCGAGATCGCGACCGTCGCGTCCATGATACCGTCTGCTACCGCCTCCCAGCGTTTCACCTCGGCGCGCTCCTCCAAGTCTTCGGGGATCAGGTTCGGGCTTGAAGCCAGCCCGTCCAAATATTCGGCGATGACTGCCGAGTCGTAGAGCGCCTTGCCGTTGTCGCGGATCAGCGCGGGAATCTTGCCGAGCGGATTCGCGCGGGACAATTCCGAATTCGGATCGAGCAGGTCGATATGCTGGAAATCACATGGAATGCGCTTCTCCAGCAGCACGATGCGAATCTTGCGGACATAGGGGCTGCCCGGCGATCCCAAGAGCTTCATTGTTTTGTCCTCAACTGTCCGACGGACGCCTGAGCATCTGGCCGTATTTACCGCAATGCCCCAGATGACATCCCGGTCCGTGGAAATCGTACCACTGGTCCATCGCCAAGGAAATTCCATCCCTTCCGCAGCCAGGGGCCGCCACTCCAGCACCGCCGTCGCTTAGCCGGGATTCCCCATGTGGGCCCCTCCCACACGGTTGATTTTGACCCTGGATCGTTCGGCGGGCAACCCGACAGCGTTTGGCAACGGCGGCCATGCGGATACCGTCGGATTGTGTGCCGATTGGTCGCGGCCGCGCCCTTGGCGGGCATTCGTTCGGGCAGGATGCAGGCCGTTCTTCGGATCGAACTGTCGCCTAACGCACCAGCAGCACCGGCACATGCACCGTGCGGATCATGGCGGTGGTCGTGCTGCCGACGATCAGGGTGCGGAGCGGGGAGTGACCGTAGGCGCCCATGACGAGGAGGGTGTCGGGCTTGTTCGCGACCGCTTCGGCGATGACCTCCTCCGGCTTGCCCGGGCGCAGGGCGGTCGTTGAGGGCCTGTCGTCCGGCAGGCTCCGCTGCGCGTTCCGGAGGGCGTTGCGGTTCCTGTCGTCGTCCCGGCCGGCCATGACGATATGGACCGGCAGATCCTTGAACAGGGGCGAGTGGTGGATGCGGTCCAAGGCGCGGTCGGCGGGCTTGCTCGCGTCATAGGCCAGGACGATGGAACTCGGGTCCACGACCCGGCGCGAGGCGATCAGCACGGGTTTGGTGCTGGCGCGCACGACGCGCTCGATCTTGGAGCCGATATGGTCAGTGGCGAATTCATGGCTCGCGCCGCGCTTGCCGATGACGACGGCGCGGGCATCGGCTTCGCGCTCCAGGATGGTCTCGACGATCCCGCCATGGCGGTGGAGCGGGATGACGCCGGTCGCGCCGGCCGCCTTCAAGCGTTCCGTCGCGGTGGCCAGCAGGACGCGGCCGCGTTCGATCTGGAGATGGGCATCGGCCTCCTCCAATCGGGTCAGTTCGACCAGCAGATCGGTCTTGGCGCCCAGGCCGATGGCGCCGCTGTGGTCGTGGCGGAGCGTGACGGCGCTGTTGCGCTGCACGACGTGGAGCAGTTCGACGGGCAGGTCCAGGCGCTTCGACGCCCAGGCGGCGAGATCGCAGACGCTGGCCGTATAGGCCGAGGTGTCGATGCAGGCGAGCACATGCTTCATGGTCTCACTCCTCTTAATGCGCGCCAGACTGTGCTTCGGCGGCCGGCTTGTCGTGAACGGCATAGAGCTCGATCATCGATGCGCTGGCATCGTTGAGTCCTATGACCTCGACGGCGGTGCCTTCGCGGCGGAATTTCAGGATCGCCTTGTCCAGGGTGCCGATCGCCGAGATGTCCCAGAAATGCGCGGCGCTGACATCGAACACGACGCGGTCGAGGACCTCCTTATAGTCGAAGGCACCCGTGAAACTGTCGGTCGAGGCGAAAAACACCTGACCGGCGACGCGGTAGGTCCGCGTGTTGCCGTCGCCGGAGAGCTCGGATTCGACCGTGAAGAGCTGCTTGACCTTGCCGGCGAAGAACAGGCCGGAGAGGAGGACGCCGGCGAGCACGCCCTGGGCGAGATCGTGGGTCCAGACGACGATCACGACGGTGACGACCATCACCACCGAGGATTGCCAGGGGTGATGGCGGATATCGCGGATCGAGCGCCAGCTGAAGGTGCCGATCGAGACCATGATCATGACCGCCACCAGGGCCGGCATGGGAATCTGGACCACCAGGGGCCCGAGCACGACGATCAGGAACAGCAGGAAGAGGCCGGAGACCATCGTCGAGAGGCGGGTCGAGCCGCCCGATTTCACGTTGATGACCGACTGCCCGATCATCGCGCATCCGCCCATGCCGCCGAGGAAGCCGGTGACGAAATTGGCGATGCCCTGTCCCTTCATCTCGCGGCGCTTGTTGGAGCCGGAATCGGTCAGGTCGTCGACGATCTGCGCCGTCATCATCGATTCCAGCAGGCCGACGGCCGCCATGGTCAGCGAATAGGGCAGGATGATCTGCAGGGTGTCGAGGGTCAGCGGAATATTCGGGATGAGGAAGACGGGGAGCGAATCTGGGAGTTTGCCCATATCGCCGACCGTGTTGACGTTCAGCCCGCCATAGATCGCGACGATCGTCAGGATCACGATCGCCACCAGCGGGGAGGGCACGGCCTTGGTGAGGTGGGGGAAGAGATAGATGATCGCGAGACCCCCGGCGACCATGACATAGGTGACCCAGGTGACGTCGATCAGCTGGGGCAGCTGGGCGACGAAGATGAGGATGGCCAGGGCGTTGACGAAGCCCGTGATCACCGAGCGCGAGACATATTGCATCAATATATCGAGCCGCAGGAAACCGGCGGTGATCTGGATGACGCCCATCAGGACCGTCGCGGCGAAGAGATATTCGACCCCGTGATCGCGGACGAGCGGCACCACCAGCACCGCGATGGCCGCCGTCGCGGCGGAGATCATGCCGGGACGGCCGCCGACCAGGGCGGTGATGACCGCGATGGAGAAGGAGGCATAGAGGCCGACCCGGGGATCGACGCCCGCGATGATCGAAAAGCCGATGGCTTCCGGGATCAGCGCCAGGGCGACGACGATGCCCGCGAGCAGGTCGGCGCGCGGATTGGCGAGCCATTCGCGTTTAAGCGCGGCGAAAGATGTCATTCAGGAACCTTGAATTGGCCAGCGGGGCTTCGCGCCGATGGCGCCGAAGCACGCGGTGCTCGGCGTGACCGAGACCCAATTTCGCTAAAGATTATCCCGGGGATAGGCGCCAGGCCGAGCCACCCGGCAGACCGGGTCCAATGAAGGATGTTGTAATAGTCCGGAACGTTTGTTTTCGCAAGTGCGAAGAGCTCGAAAGCCCTGGAAATGTTGCTTTTCCATATAGTTTAAGAGGTTATTTTCGGAGAATTGTGCAGCGCACCCGGTTGAAGACCCCTGAAGGCAATCGCGGTGCCGCATCCTCGGGAAAGGCGGTTTCCGCCCGTGATAGCGCCTCGCGGCCATGAGGATGGATGATCGGGCGAGATGGGGAAACGTCTCGCCACCCGGCGCACCCACCGTTGTAAGACCCGGCCGCCTCTATCATGATCGCCGCCGCCCTCCCCCAAGCCGGTGACCGCCATGACGACCATCCCGTGCCGATTCTTCGCTGCCCTGGCGGCCGCTCTGTCCGTCTGGGCCGCACCCGCGGCCGCCGAAGAGGATCGCGACGCCGTCGTGCAGTACTCGACCCTCGGCGCGCTCGAGCGCGGGCTGTTCGACGGCGCCATGACCTATGGCGAAATGGCGCGCTACGGCGATTTCGGACTCGGCACCTTCAACGCCATCGACGGCGAGATGCTGGGCTTCGGCGGGCGGTTCTGGCGCATCCGCGACGACGGGGTTCCGGAGGAGGTGACGCCGGAGACCGAGACGCCCTTCGTCGCGCTGACCTTCTTCGACCGCGACCGGGTCTTCGCGCTGCCCCCGGGACTCGACTACAAGGCGCTGGCCGAAAGCCTGACGGCCGGCCTCCAATCGGCCAACACGCCGGTCGCCGTCATGATCCACGGGTATTTCCCCAAGCTGACCATTCGAGCGCCGCGACCCAAATCGCCGCCCTATCCGACCCTGGCCGAGGCCCTGAAGGACGAAGTCGTCTGGCCGCTCGAGGATCAGACCGGCACCCTGGTGGGCTTCTGGTTTCCCGCCTGGCTGGGCCAGATCAACGCGCCGGTCTGGCATTTCCACTATCTCAGCGACGACCACAGCCGGGGCGGCCATGTGCTTGCCCTGACGACAGGGGAGGGCGAGGTCGCGCTTGATCCGACACCCCGGCTGACGGTGTTTCTGCCGGAGAGCGCCGCCTTCGACGGCGCCGATCTCTCCAGCCGCTAGGGTCGGACGGAGCGTCTTCCAACGGCCGCACTGGCACCTTAATACAAGGGAAAAATAGGGATTATCTGGATCTTAATGGACGCCATGAGATCGGTATTAGGCGGACACACCCTCCGCCAATTATAATGTATAAACGATTGATTTAAAACGTTAATATATAGTGACAATCAACCATACCCATGTTTTTACCCATATTCGTGCAGCGGATACGCATGGACATTTGACGGATGTGACGCCTGAAAATGTCGAGACCGGGGGGGGG
>CAVOEB010000097.1:0-5279 GCA_963694715.1 Alphaproteobacteria bacterium
TGCCCACGTCGTCACCGTCAACGACTATCTCGCCCAGCGCGATGCCGCGTGGATGGGCGAAATCTACACCTTCCTCGGGCTCACCGTCAGTTGCATCGTCCACGGCATGACCGACGAGGAGCGCCAAGTCGCCTACGCCGCCGATATCACTTACGGCACAAATAACGAATTCGGCTTCGACTATCTGCGCGACAACATGAAGTTCTCGCTCGACGCCATGGTGCAGCGCCCCTTCAACTTCGCCATCGTCGACGAGGTCGACAGTATCCTGATCGACGAGGCGCGCACGCCGCTCATCATTTCGGGCCCCACCGAGGACAATTCCGAGCTTTACCAGCAGGTTGACCGCCTAATTCCCCGGCTCGAAGAGGACGACTACGAGCAGGACGAGAAATCTCGCGCGGTCACGCTGACGGACCCCGGCGCCGAGAATATGGAGGCCCTGCTCCAGGAAGCGGAGTTGATCGAGAGCCCCAACCTCTACGACATCGAGAACATCTCGGTCGTCCATCATGTCAACCAGGCGCTGCGCGCCCACAAGATGTTCACCCGCGACACCGACTATATCGTCAAGGACGACAAGGTCGTCATCATCGACGAATTCACCGGCCGGATGATGCCCGGACGACGCTATTCGGATGGCCTGCACCAGGCGCTCGAGGCCAAGGAGCGGGTTTCGATCCAGAACGAAAACCAGACCCTGGCATCGATCACCTTTCAAAATTATTTCCGGCTCTATCCGACGCTCGCCGGCATGACCGGCACGGCACTGACTGAGGCGGCGGAGTTCGCGGACATCTATGGCCTCGATGTGGTCGACATCCCGACCAACGTTCCTTTCGTTCGCATCGATCACGAAGACGAGGTCTATCGCAAGGCGGACGAAAAATTCAAAATCATCGTCGATGTTATCGAGGAAAGTCAGAAGAAGGGCCAACCGGTACTCGTCGGCACTATCAGCATCGACAAGTCGGAGCGCCTCTCGACCATGCTGCGTGACCGCCATATCGAGCACAACGTGCTCAACGCGCGCTACCACGACAAGGAGGCCTCCATCATCGCTCAGGCGGGGCGGCTGGGCTCGGTCACCATCGCGACCAACATGGCGGGGCGCGGGACCGACATCCAATTGGGCGGCAACGCCGAGGTCCGCTGTCAGACCGAATTGGCCGAAATGGAAGACGGCCCCGAGCGGGACGCAGCCGCCGCCGACATCAACGCAGAGGTCGCAGCGGAAAGGGCAAGAGTGGTCGAGGCCGGGGGGCTCTATGTCATGGCCACGGAGCGACATGAGGCCCGGCGCATCGATAACCAGCTGCGCGGCCGCTCCGGTCGCCAGGGCGACCCTGGCGCCTCGACGTTCTTCCTCTCGCTCGAAGACGATCTCATGCGCATCTTCGGCTCGGGGCGAATCGACAGCATGCTGGGCAAGCTCGGCGTCGAGGACGGCGAGGCGATCGTCCATCCGTGGGTCAGCAAAGCTCTGGAAAAAGCCCAGAGAAAGGTCGAGGAGCGCAATTTTGAGGTGCGCAAGAACCTGCTCAAGTTCGACGATGTCATGAACGACCAGCGCAAGGTGATCTACGAGCAGCGCATCGAGTTGATGCAGGCCGACGACATCGCCGAGACCCTAACCGACATGCGCGCGGAAACCGTCGATGCCATGATCAAGCGGGCAATCCCGCCAAAGGTCTATCCCGAGGAATGGGATATCGAGAGCCTTCACGAGGAATCCCAGCGGGTGCTGGGGCTCGATCTGCCCGTCGCCGAGTGGGCAGCCGAAGACGGCATCGCCGAGGCTGAGATGCACACCCGGATCAGCGGCGCGCTCGAAGCGCGGATGAGCGAAAAGGTCGAACGCTACGGCCCCGAGATCATGCGCCTCGCCGAGAAGAGCCTGCTGCTGCAGATCCTCGACCGCCAGTGGAAGGACCACTTGCTCAGCCTCGACCATCTGCGCCAGGGCATCTCGCTCCGGGCCTATGGACAACGCGATCCGCTGAACGAGTACAAGCGCGAAGCCTTCGATATGTTCGAAGGCATGCTCGCCAACCTGCGCGAACGGGCCACCACCGTCATGAGCCACCTCGAGTTGCGGGTATCCTCGCCCGACGAGATCCCAACCGAGCGGCCGGCTCAGGACGCCCATGAAACCCGCGAAGACCCGGCGCTAGCGGGAATGGGCGGCGCGCCACCCCCGGGCGTCGGCGGCCTGGTGCCCGGCATGATGCCAACGCCCGCGCCCCCCGGGGCCGGGGGGCACGCCGGTGAGGATCATTCCTCGACGGTGCGCAATCCAGAAGTCGATTCGAACGATCCCGCGACCTGGGGAAAGACCGGGCGCAACAGCGCGTGTCCTTGCGGCTCAGGCAAGAAATATAAGCACTGTCACGGCAAAGTGGCCTGACGAACCGGCGCCTTACTCGAGACCCGCGCGTCCCATTTCAGTGAATTTCAGCCGTCTCTCGCGCCGTAGTTCCTCGCCCGAGCGTGTTGCCAACTCGCCCAGCGCCTCGTCGATGGCGGCGCCGAGTTGCGCGATGGTGGTTTCCGGCGCTCTCTGCGCACCGCCCACGGGTTCGGCGATCACCCGTTCGACGACGGCCAATTTGTGCAGGTCCTGAGCGGTGAGCTTGAGCGCCTCCGCGGCTTCCTGCGCATGCTCGGCACTGCGCCACAGGATCGAGGCGCAGCCCTCCGGTGAGATGACCGAGTAGATCGCGTGCTCCAGCATCAACACGCGGTTGGCGACGCCAAGCGCAATGGCGCCACCGGATCCGCCCTCCCCGATCACCGCCGATACAATGGGCACACGCAGATCGAGGCAGGCCTCGATCGAACGTGCAATGGCCTCGGCCTGTCCGCGCTCTTCCGCCCCGATGCCCGGATAGGCGCCCGGCGTATCGATCAGGGTCACCACGGGCAAAGCAAAACGGTCCGCCAGGCGCATCAGCCGGATTGCCTTGCGGTAGCCTTCGGGCCGGGCCATGCCGAAATTGTGTCGCACGCGACCTTCGGTGTCCGCGCCCTTCTCGTGCCCCAGCACCAGGATCGCCCGGCCGTGAAGCCGGCCCAGCCCACCGATAATCGCTTGGTCGTCGGCAAAGGCGCGATCGCCCGCCAGCGGTGTGAAGTCCTCGATCAACGCTGCGGCGTAATCGGAGAAATGCGGCCGCTCGGGATGGCGCGCGACCTGGGTTTTCTGCCACGCGGTCAGCTTGGCGTAAATCTGCCCAAGCTGACGCTCGATACGAGCCTGCAGACGCGCCAGCTCCTCGGCGACATTGACCCCGCTCGAATCCGAGCGGTGGCTGAGCTCCTTGATTTCGCCCTCGAGCTCGGCAATCGGCTTTTCGAAGTCGAGATAGGTCGTCATCGCGCCTGGCGCCTGCTGTTGCGGCGTCGCACGGCTTCGCGCGATGCCCTCTCCTTATCCTCGGCCAGCGACCTGGTCCGCCTTGCCCACCAACACTTCGGCCTGGCGGATCGAGGCGATATCGATCAACCGACCGTCCAGGCTGACCGCGCCCTTACCCTCTTTCGCCGCCTGCTCCATCGCCGAGATGATGCGCCGCGCCTTGTCGACCTCGGCCTCGCTCGGGCTCATCACCTCGTTCGCCAGAGCAACCTGCGAGGGATGGATCGCCCATTTGCCTTCGCAGCCCAGGACCGCGGCCCGCTTGGCCGCCGCCCGGAAGGCGTCGGGATCGGAAAAATCGCCAAACGGTCCGTCGATGGGGCGTAACCCGTTGGCCCGCGCGGCCACGACCATCCGGGCGAGCGCGTAGTGCCACATGTCGCCCCAGTGGGTTTCGCGATGATCGTTCTCGTCGGTATCGGTCAGCACCGCGTAATCCGGGTTCGCACCGCCGATGTTCGTGGTGCGCGCGCGAGTCGAGGCGGCATAGTCCGCGACGCCGAAATGCAGCGCCTCGTTGCGCGGGCTCGCCGCAGAAATTTCATCGACATTCATCATGCCCAGCGCCGTCTCGATCAGCAGCGAAAAGCCGATCCGCTTCTCGTAGCCCATCGCGGCCTCGATCTGGGTGACCATCATATCGACGGCGTAGATATCCCTGGCGGTACCGCATTTGGGGATCATGATGAGATCCAGTCTGGCGCCCGCCTGCTCGACCACATCGACCACGTCGCGGTACATGAAATGGGTGTCGAGCCCGTTGATACGCACGGTCATCGTCTTGTCGCCCCAATCGATATCGTTGAGCGCCTCGATGACATTCTTGCGGGCCTGTGGCTTGTCGTCCGGCGCAACGGCGTCCTCCAGGTCGAGAAAGACCACGTCGGCGTCCGATTGCGCCGCCTTTTCGAAAAATTTTGGCTGACTGCCGGGCACAGCAAGTTCACTGCGATGCAGGCGAGCCGGCGCCTGTTGCACGATTTTGAAGCTCATTGGTTTTATCCCCCTTATCTGAAGTGTTACCGATTGACGCGACGCTCCGGAATCGACGCTGTCTAGCCGTTGTCCCGGGCTCGCCGCGACAACGGATGGTGCGCGCGCACCGTTTCTTTCAACCGTTCGTCGAGAACATGCGTGTAAATTTGCGTAGTCGCAATGTCCGAGTGGCCGAGCATTTTTTGCACCGAGCGCAAGTCGGCCCCATGCGCCAGCAAATGGCTGGCAAAGGCATGACGCAAGGCGTGGGGCGAGACCTTACCGGGCTCGATGCCCGCCTCCACGGCGAGAACCTTCAACGTTTGGGCAAAGCGGTGGCGCGTCAGGTGGCCGCTGGCCGAGCGGGAGGCAAACAGAAAGTTGGATTCCGCGTTCCTCTTCAGGAACACCGGGCGGACCTCACGATAGGCCTCGACCGCCTTGAGTGCCGGCTTGCTCAACGGTACCAGCCGCTCTTTCGAGCCCTTGCCGCGCACGACGAGGCATTCGCGCCGCCCCTGAATTGCGTTGAGCGGCAAGGAAACGAGTTCCGAGACGCGCAAGCCCGTGGCGTAGAGCAGCTCGAGCAACGCCACCATGCGGCGTGCGTCGGCGACCGCCCGTGAGCGACCCTTGACCCGGCCGTAGGCCGTGGCAATCAACCGCTCCACATCGTCTTCGGAAAGAAAGCGCGGCAGGATCAAGCCTTGCCGCGGACTGTCGACCTTAGCGCAGGGATCGTCGCGGCGAAGACCTTCGCCACATAGAAAACGGAAGAACTGCCGCAGCGTCGAAAGCCGACGCGCCACGGTTCGTGTCGACAGCCCGGCACGCGCCTGAGCCGACAGATAGACGCGGATCAATTCGGTGCTCGCCCCCGAAGGAA
>CAVOEB010000098.1:0-5084 GCA_963694715.1 Alphaproteobacteria bacterium
TCCCCCCCCCCCCCCCCCCCCCCCCCCCCCCCCCCCCCCCCCGGGGGGGGGTGAAGCAGGACACCGAGAGCCATGACGACGAGTCTTCGCGATATACCGTCCGTTGACTGGGTACTGCGGCTCGCGCCTGTCCAGGCGCTGATCGAGGCGCATGGCCGGGCGGCGACCACGGACGCAGTGCGCGGCGTGCTCGAGCGCTGGCGCGCGGCGCTGGGCGAGGGGGAAGGGCGCGCGCTCGACGAGTCGCCCGACGGTACGCCCGACGAGTCGGCGATCGCAGCGCAGGTGGCGGCAACGCTCGATGCGCGGGCCCAAACGAGCCTACGCCCGGTGCTCAACCTGACGGGTACGCTGCTGCACACCAACCTGGGGCGCGCGAGCCTGGCGCGTGAGGCGATCATTGCGGTCGCGGACGCCGCGGGCGAGGTGACGCTGGAATACGACCTTGCGACGGGCCGGCGCGGCGAGCGGGATGCCCATGTGAGCGGGCGGCTGTGCGAGCTGAGTGGCGCGGAAGCCGCGTTGGCGGTCAACAACAATGCCGCCGCCCTGATGCTGCTGCTCAACAGCCTGGCATTGCGTAAGGAAGTGGTGGTCTCGCGCGGCGAGCTGATCGAGATCGGCGGCTCGTTCCGCCTGCCCGAGCTCATGACGCGTGCGGGCTGCAAGCTGGTCGAGGTCGGGACCACCAACCGCACCCACCTGGCCGATTACGAGGCCGCGGTGGGCCCGCGCACGGCGCTGATCCTGCGGGTCCATCCGAGCAATTTCGAGATCACGGGCTTTACCGCCGCCGTGCCCGAGGCGGAGCTCGCGGCGTTGGCCCATATTCACGAGCTGCCTTTTGCGGTCGATCTGGGCAGCGGCGCGCTGGTCGACTATTCGGCCTACGGCCTGCCCCGCGAGCCGCTGGTGCGCGAGAGCCTCGATCACGGCGCCGAACTGGTGACGTTTTCCGGCGACAAGCTGATGGGCGGGCCCCAGGCGGGGCTGGTCGTGGGCCGCGCCGAATTGATCGGCAAGCTCGCGCGCAATCCCATGAAGCGGGCTCTGCGCTGCGACAAGCTGACGCTGGCCGCACTCGACGCAACGCTCCGGCTCTACGACGATCCCGAACGGTTGGGGGTACGCCTGCCGGTGCTGCGGCGACTGACCCGCCCGCTTGGCGAGTTGGACGCGCTGGGCGGGGAGATCGCGAGGCCGCTCGCGGCCGTCCTCGATGGTGTTGCGAGCGTAGAGCTTACGGCGAGCCGCTGCCAGATTGGCAGCGGGGCTCAGCCGGGAGCCACGATCGAGAGCCGGGCGCTGGTGTTGCGACCCGAAGAGGGGCGCAAGGGCGGAGGCAAGCGCGGAGCCAAGGCCTCGGGCCGGGCGGTGGAGGCCCTGGCGGCGGCGTTTCGCAGCTTGCCGCTGGCGGTGGTGGGGCGGATCGAAGACGGGGCGCTGTGGCTTGATCTGCGCGGCCTCGATGATGCGGGGCGCCTGCTCGATCAGCTCCACCAGTTGGAATTGGCCCCGCAGCCGCGCGCATGATCGTCGCTACCGCTGGGCATGTGGATCACGGCAAGACGGCGCTGGTTCGCGCTCTGACGGGGATCGAGACCGACCGCCTGCCCGAAGAGAAGCGGCGCGGCCTGACCATCGACCTGGGCTTCGCCTACCAGCGGCTGTTGGGCGGCGGGGTGCTGGGCTTCGTCGATGTGCCGGGCCACGAGCGCTTCGTGCCCAACATGCTGGCCGGGCTCGGCGCGATCGACCGGGTGCTGCTGGTTATCGCGGCGGACGAGGGGCCCATGCCCCAGACATCTGAGCATCTTACCATCCTCGACCTGTTGGGGCTCGATACGGGTGCGGTGGTTATCACGAAGACCGACCGGGTGGACGCTACGCGGCTGGCCGCCGCGATAGCAGAGATAGAGAAGTTGCTGGCGAAGGGTCCGCTGGCGGACTCGCCCGTGTTTGCGGTCTCGGCTAAGACGGGCGCGGGCATGGCGGCGCTGGAGGGCTGGTTGCTGGACGAGGCGGGCGCTTTGGCTACCCGCCCGGTGCGGGGCCATGCGCGGCTCGCGGTCGACCGCTGCTTCAGCCTCGACGGAATCGGACTGGTCGTGACCGGCGCGCTGGTCAGCGGGCGGATCGCGCGCGACGACGAGCTGGTGGTCACGCCCTCGGGCGAGCGGGTCCGGGTGCGCAGCCTCCACGCCGACGATACGGAAGTTGAGGCCGCCGTGGCGGGTCAGCGGGTGGCGACGAACCTTGTGGGGCGCGGTTTGCGCAAAGAGCTGGTCCGGCGCGGTGATTGGCTGGTGGCCGAGGCGCTGCACCGGCCGACGGTTAGGGTCGATGCGCGCCTGCGCGTGCCGGCGGGAGCCGCGCGTGGACTACGTTCGCGTGTGCCCGTGCATATCCATTTGGGCGCGGCGGACGTGACCGGCCGCATCCACCCCCTAGGGGGGGCTACCATTGCCCCGGGGGAGAGCGGGTTGGCGCAGATCATGTTAGACCGGCCCGTGAGCGCGGCGTGGGGCGACCGGCTGGTGCTGCGCGATACCTCGGCGCAGGTAACGCTGGGCGGTGGCACGGTGATCGACCCGGCGGGGCTGGGGCGGGGGCGGGCCAAGCCAGCGAGGCTGGCCGTACTTGCTGCGATGGAGTGGAACGCGCCCGAGGACGCCTTGGCCGCGTTGCTTGAGTGCGAGGAGGGCGGCGTGGAGTTGGACGCCTTTACGACGGCGCGCAACCTGACGGGTGCGGAGCTGGAGGCGGCGTGTGCAGACGTCGACGCCGTGCGGCTTGGCGGTGGGGCCTCGGGCCGGCTGGTTGCACCCGAAGCGTGGCGTGGCCTTAAGGAGGTGTTGCTCGGTGCGCTCGGTGCGTGGCATGAGGCGCGGCCCGAAAGCCCCGGCCCGGCGCCCGAACGATTGCGCAGCCAACTGGAGCGGCGGGTGCCCGCAGCCCTGTTGCGCGCGGCGATCGAAGCCTTGCGCGAAGAGGGCGCGATTGCGCCCGGCGGCGCCCGGCTCGCCCGCCCGGGCTTCGCGCCCGCGATGGCGGCCAAGGACGTGGTGCCCTGGGCCGAGGTCGAGACGCTGATGGCAGCGGGGGAAGGCTCGCCGCCGGTCGTGCATGAGCTGGCCAAGGCGCTGGGCCGCGAAGCCGAGGCGGTGGCGAGGCTGCTGGAGCGGGCACGCGGACTGGGGCTGGTCGAGCGCGTGGCGGCAAACCGCTACCTCCTACCCGCCGCGCTGGCGCGCTATCAGGAGGTCGCGCGCGACCTAGCAAACGAAGCCGAGGGCGGGCGCTTTAGCGTCGCGGCCTATCGCGACCGGGCGGGCGTGGGGCGGAACTTCGCGGTCGAACTGCTCGAACATTTCGACGCGAAGGGGCTGACTGAGCGCGGCGGCGAGGGGCGGTGGTTGCGGATTTGAACGACCTCTGGAGCCACGCTCCCTTTTTTTCCGCTCACGGCAGTGGGCCTGAAGGCCCACGCCTGCGCGGGCGCGCCGCATAGGGGGCGCGCCATCGTTGTTTCAATATTGGCCGCGTCCACGGCCGGCGCGGCCGTGAGAAATCTTGGCGATTTTTCCCAGTTGAATTTCGCCTTAGTATCGCACACGGAAGAGACTCGTCTCCGGTGAGGCGCCCGGACTTCAAACCCGGTGTGGGGCGCGGCTCGTGTCCCGGGTGGGTTCGACTCCCACTCTCTTCCGCCAGAATCGCGCACTCATTACGCGCTCAAGCGCTGCGCAGGCTCACGCCGGATAGCCGGCGGCCCGCAGTCACGGGCTGGAAGATAGGCCCGCCGGGTTGGCCTGGGGCGGCGGCGGGAAAATTAAATATTGCCGGGTTGGCGTTATCGGTTTCCGCCCTCGCTCTCGCCGCCGGCCTCGATCCAGGCCCGGAAACCGCCCGCCATGTTGCAAATTTTCTCGACCCCCATCTCCTGGGCGGTCTTCGCACCGAGTGCCGAGCGCCCGCCGCTGGCGCAAAAAAAGACCAACAACTTGCCCGAGCTGAACGCTTCGTTGTGGGTCGGCATCGAGGGATCGACGGCGAATTCGAGCATGCCGCGCGGCGTCTTGACGGCGCCGGGGATGGTACCCGTGCGCTCGATTTCTGGCGGCTCGCGCAGGTCGATGAAAAGGACGTCGGCGTTGCCGTGGATCTTGCGGGCTTCGTCGACCTCGATAGTTTCGATCGCGTCCTTCGCATCGGCGATCAGGTCCATGGCGGTGAGGGGCATTTTTTGTTCCTTTCGAGCGGATAGCGGGGTCAGATCAGGCCCAGGGTTTTGAACGAGGTATGGCCGGCGCGCGTGGCGTCGCAGCTGGGGTGATTATGGACCATGACGATGGCCGAGGCACTGAGATTGAGCGCGCATTTGATGACCTCGCGGGGGTAGAGCGGCGTGTGGTTGACGGTACCGCGTTGCCGGACCTCAGGTGGTTCTGGTTGTCGAGGAAGAGAATGTGGAACTGCTCGGTCTTTTCGCGACCCATGCTGGCACGGCAGTAATCGAGCACCGCGTCCCACGAGCCGATCACGTGTTTGCCCGTTACCTCGCCGCGCAGCAGGCGGAGCGCGCTGGCCTGGGCCAGGAAGAGCAGCAGTTCCAGAAGTTCGTAGTCAAGCAGGGCCTCGCCGCCGGCCTCGAGGAAGCGGGTGCGCAGGCGCTGGCGGTGGCCGGCATAATAAGGTTTTTCGCGCGCCGCCATTGCGAAGCGCGCTCAGGCGAAAGGCGGCTTGGTGTGGCCGGCGGGCGAGAGAGTGAAGATCTCGTGGCCCGTGGCGGTCACGCCGATGGAATGCTCAAACTGGGCCGAGAGCGAGCGATCCTTGGTTACGGCGGTCCAGCCGTCGCTCAATATCTTCACGTCGTAGCGGCCGAGATTAATCATCGGCTCGACGGTAAAGAACATGCCCTCGCGCAACTCCTCGCCTCGAATCGGCTCTGAGCCTTCAGCGACGCGGTCGTAATGGAGGATGTTGGGCTCGTCATGGAAGACCCGGCCCAGCCCATGGCCGCAGAAATCGCGTACCACCGAGCAGCGCGCGATCTCGGCGAAGCGCTGGATCGCGTGGCC
>CAVOEB010000099.1:0-4752 GCA_963694715.1 Alphaproteobacteria bacterium
CTTCATGTGGCCACCCAGCTCGGCTGATTTTTCGACCAGATGGACTTCGTAGCCGCGCAACCCCGCAACCCGTGCTGCCTCCATGCCGGCGGGCCCGCCGCCGACCACGAGCACCGAGCGCGGATTATCAGTTTGTTCGAACTTCTCGGGATGCCAGCCGCGGCGGTATTCCTCGTTGGCCACGGGATTTTGGGTGCAAATCAGCGGCGCACCCCGCTCCCAGCGCGAAATGCAGATATTACAGCCGATGCATTCACGGATGTCTTCGTTGCGCCCCTCGTAGATCTTGTTGGGCAGGAAGGGATCGGCGATCGAGGGCCGCGCCGCGCCGATAAAGTCGCACTGGCCCGATTTGATGACGTCGACCATCTCGTCCGGGCTGGTGAAGCGGCCGGTATTGACCACCGGCGTCTTGACGATTTCCTTTACGAACTTCGTGAACGGCTGCTCGTGGTTTGACTTGTAGAAGCGCGAGGGCCCGGCATGTTCACCCCACTCGTAGAAAATACTGGTGATGACATCCCAGACGTCGACCAGGTCGTCGCGCGTGGCCAGCTCGACGAAGACCTCCGCCTCGCCATCCCACTGCAGGCCGTCCTTGCCGTTGTAGTGGTTGGTCGACATGCGAACCGCGACGGCAATATCGTCGCCGGCGGCTTCCTTCATGACCTCGAGGGTCTCGAGCCAGAAGCGGGCGCGGTTCTCGATCGAGCCGCCATACTCGTCGCTTCGCTTGTTGTAGAACTTGGACAGGAACTGCTCGGGCAGGAAGCCGGCGGCGCCCATCATGTAGGCGACGTCGAAGCCCGTATCTATCGCGCGCTTGACGCCTTCCGCATAAGTCTTCTGGTAGCGGCGGATGTCGTCGATGTCCATTTCGTGGGTCGCCGAAGAGAGCATCCAGTCCGACCCGGTTTGCGATGAAGAGTAGGAAACGGTTCGGGTCGCCAGGTTGTTCGACGCGGCGCCCATATGGTTGAACTCGACACCGGCGAGCGAGCCCCATTTATGGACCTCGTCGCACATCCGGCGCAGGTTGATCATGTCTCCCTCGTCCGTGAGCGAGGCAAGGGTGTTCGGCGTCAATTCGTTTTCGTCATCGATCGCGCATTGCTCGGTGCAGACGACGCCCCAGCCGCCCTCCGCCTTCATGCCCCGGAACGCGGCCTGCGTACCCGGGTAAACCGAGCCCGCTCCGTTGCAGTGGGGCACCTGGTAAAACCGGTTGCGCGCCACCTTGGGGCCAATTTTTACTTTCTCGAACAAGATGTCGTATTTCGGATCGCGAGCCACGACCATCCCCCCCCATGTGTGCCGGCATCGACGCGGCCCACGCTTCCCGGAACCGGTTCAGCGTTTCATTAAGGTCATAGATCAGACCTTTTACAACTTATATCGCCCAAGGCGCGCTTATTATCCGATTTTCGGACAGTGCGCGCCAGTACGCGACTAGTCGGGCGGAGATTTGCGGCCCCGCTTGCCCCAGATGACGTCGGCCATCTCCCGGCCGCTCTCGATCACATGGGCCTCCATCGCCCTGGCCGCCCGTTCACCGTCACGCTCGCGCATGGCGTCGAGGATGACTGTGTGGTCCGCCGGCGAACTTGACCAAGTGACCGTAAAGTCGCGAGCATCGAAGGGCAGAAACATCCCGGCCCGGGCATCCTCGAGCGCGGCGCGCAGGTAAGCGTTTTTCGACGCCTTTGAGATGGCCAGATGAAAATTGGAATCCGCTTTGCGGAACTGCGGCACGGTGGCTGCCACCTCCATGGCGCGGATCGACGCCGCCATGGCCGCCAGATCCTTGTTGGTGCGGTGGCGGGCGGCAAGGCGCGCGGCCATTGGCTCGATCGCGGCCCGGAAATCGAGCAGCTGCTGGATCCGCTTGAATTCCTCGCGCATGTAGGCCTTGCGCTTCGCCGCTGATTCCACCTGCTTGGCGACGAACAGACCCTGCGGCCGGCGGCTGGTGACGTAGCCTTCGCCTTCAAGCTGGCGGATCGCCTCGCGCAGCGTTACGCGTGAGACCCCCAGCCGCTTGGCGAGGTCGGGCTCGGACGGGAGCTTGTCGCTGGGCATGAGATAGCCGAGCTGAATGGCGCGGCGCAGCAGTGTGGCGGCCTGGGCATGGGCGGGCACGCGCTCGACGGTGCCGACGTCGAACGTCGGGTGGACTTTAGTCATTGTCTATATTTTGGAGACATTAATTGTCTGATTTTTAGACAATGTATCGGGCTGCAGCGGTCATCGAGGCCGATCCTACGGGCTGCGGGCCGGTTTGAAAAGTGTTGGAAGGGCGCAGGAGAGCGGCGCATAGGTACCCACTTAAGCGACGAGCAGATTACGAATTTCGAGAAAGACGGCGTGATGTTGTTCAAAGGCGTCATCGACGGGAACTGGCTCGACACGCTTGGCCGCATGGTCAAGAAGGACGTCGCCGAACCGGGCCCCCATATGGAACGCTTGGGCGAAGGCAACAACGCTTTCGACGATTACAACATGTGGCAGCATCTTGACGACGCGCGGGCCTGGGAGACCACGGGCCCCTACCCCGAGATCGCCGCACAGTTGATGCGTTCAAGGCAGGTTAACCTGTTCATGGACCAGCTTATCATCAAGTGTCCCGGCGCCATCGAAACCACGCCGTGGCACCAGGGCACGACTTACATGGGCGTCGACGGGCGCAACTTCCTCACCTTCTGGACGACCACCCGGGCGATCTCCAAAGAGCTGACCGTCGAATATGTCCGCGGTTCGTACAACTGGGGCACGGTATTCGCGCCCTTTATCGACGGACCGACCACCGTGGGCAGAATCCCGTCCTGCGCCTTCCGCCAGGAAGCAATCAAATTGAAAGATGGATCGATGCGCAAGGGCGCGAGCGACCTACCGATCCCCGATATCGAGGGCCATCGCGACGAATACGACACCGTGAGCTTTGACGTGGAGCCTGGCGACGCAATCGTCTTTTACGCCAACATTCGCCACAAGGGCCAGGGGAATGCCGCCGGCGCGACGGAGCCGCGGGTCTCGGTCATCGCTCGCGCTATTGCGGCGACGATGCGACCTACGCAATCCCTTACGCCCGCCGCGGAATTTTCGGTCAATCCGCCCGCCAACCCCGTACACGGCACACCGTTGCGAGATTATGCGGAGAATTTTTCCAAGGTCTGGCCGGTAGCCGCCTGAGACGAGACTTCTCGCGAGCGGTGCGTGACCGGGCCCCGGCGTCCCTCCCGACGTCGCCGCGTTCCACGCGCCGCTCAACCTTCTCTGCTTGGCCTACCGTTCATTCCGGTTGCGGCCTACCGATCGCTACGCTCGCCACTGGAGGCCAGGGCGGGGATCGGTGGGTCAGCGGGAGGTGGGCGTTGTCCGTGCCGAGATAGAGGACTTTCTGGGTCCGGCGTGTGATGGCGGCGTGAAGGGCGACGAATTCGGGCTCGAGATCGGCTTGCGGCTCGGACTCGATCTCGAAATTGTGGAACCGGTCGGCGCCGCGCACGAGGGTCGCGCTGTCGGCGTCGCCGACCACCTGGCACACGTTAGGGGGAATATAATTGACCGATAGCCCGATCCGCCGATCGTCCGACTGGTTCGCTTGCAAGCCATGGATCAGCTTGACGTGATGGAGCGACATTTCGCCGGGCTTGAGTTCCACCGTTACGGTTTTTGATTCGTCGATCTCGAGCGCGATTTCCTGCCCACGCGAGAGCAGGTTGTCGGGCTCGAAGGTATCGCGATGCTCGGCCACGACCATCTCGTGGCTGGCCGGCAGAATCCGCATGGCACCGCTTTGCTCGGTGCTCGGGCTCAAGGCAATCCACGCAGTGACGACGTCGGCGGGATCGAGGCCCCAATAGGTCAGATCCTGGTGCCAGGATACAAACCCCGGATCATGGGCCTCCTTGGTGAAGAACACGCTGCTCCAGCACAGGATATCGGGGCCGAGCACGTCCTCGATGGCATCGAGCAGGCGGGGATGACGCACCAGATCCGCCGCCCAACGAAACAGCAGATGCGTCTTGTAGCGCATCTCCGACTTCAGAGGACCGCCGGTCGCCGCCTTACAGACCTCGAGCCTTCCCCGAAGCGCGCGCCTCGTCCGCGGACAGGATCGGGACAGGGGCAAGGTAGCCCTGCTCCTGATATTGGCGAACCTCCGGCTCGGTCAGCAGCTTCGCCATTGCGGGCTCCTTGGGCGTAGCATTGTTAATTGTGGCCTATCGCTCGCTGTGCTCGCTGCTTGAGGCCAGCAGGGGAAAATGGGGCGAGTGATGGGGATCGAACCCACGACTTCCAGATCCACAATCTGGCGCTCTAACCAACTGAGCTACACCCGCCACAATAGAGCATGATTGTGTATAGGTAAGCCCGCCGCGCCGTCAAGCAAGACGCGCGGGCCGAAGGATTTGGCCCCACGCTGTGCGCCGTGATAGCGTTTCAGCTTCACACGGCCCGACTCTAACGGAGGAGCAACTTATGGCCAGCAAGTGGATGATCAGCGGGACTTATTTCGAGGCCTGCAACTGCGACGTGGTCTGTCCCTGCCTGTTTACGAGCAAACCGACAGACCCCGACGACTGCCGCGTATTCGACGCCTGGCACATCGAGAAGGGTCAGATGGGGCGGACCGACCTGACGGGCCTGAACGTCGCCATGACCGTCGATTCACCCGGCCATATGCTCGAAGTACCCTGGACCGTCGCGCTCTATATCGACAAGCGCGCCGACAAGAAGCAGAACGACGCC
>CAVOEB010000100.1:0-4533 GCA_963694715.1 Alphaproteobacteria bacterium
GGCTTGGTCGCGTCCGGAGCGACCCGGAAGGTCACCTGGTTATGCTCGGATCCACGCGTAGATTTCTCGGTGATCACGGGCGCGCGGATGATGTCGTGCATCCGTTCCATGTTCACGTGAATCTTGCGGAAATAACGGCGGGTCATCGCAGCCTCGCTTGCAGATGCTCGACCGCATCACGGGTCAGGACGAGCGTGTCTCGGCGCAGGATGTCGTAAACATTCGCACCCTGCTGGGGCAACACGTCGAGATTCGGAATATTTGCGGCGGCGCGGGCGAAATTCTCGTCGACCTGCGGCCCATCGATGATCAGAGCCCGGCCCCAGCCGAGCGCGATCAGGCGATCGACCAGATCCTTGGTCTTCGGCGAGGTCAGCTTGGCGGCATCGATCACCACCAGCTTGCCTTCGGCCTGCTTCGCCGACAGGGCGTTGCACAGTCCGACCTTGCGAAGCTTCTTGTTCAGCTTATGGCTGTGGCTGCGCGCCGTCGGCCCAAAAACCACGCCGCCGCCCCGCCAGATCGGCGATTTGACGGAACCCGCACGAGCACGGCCGAGACCCTTCTGGCGCCACGGTTTCGCACCGCTGCCACGGACTTCCGAGCGCTGCTTCGTCTTATGGGTGCCAGCCTGGCGCTTCGCGAGCTGCCAGTTCACGACGCGATGAAGAATATCGCGGCGCACCTCGACACCGAAGATCGCCTCGTCCAGCTCGATATCGCCGGCCGCCTTGTTGTCCAGATTGAGGACTTTGGTGGTGATGGTCATGCCTCGCTGCCCTCCGTGCCTTTCGCCTCTGCCGGTTCGGCGGGCGTTTCAGCGGGTGCGGCGCCGGCGAGGGCTGCCGGATACGGCACATCCGCCGGACGTGCGCGCTTGACCGCGTCCTGGATCAGCACATAGCTGCCCTTCGCGCCGGGAACGGCGCCGCGGACGAGAATCAGGCCGCGTTCCAGATCCGTCTGGACAACGCGAAGATTCTGAATGGTTACCCGATGGTCGCCCATATGGCCGGCCATCTTCTTGCCCTTCCAGACACGACCAGGGTCCTGGCTGTTGCCGGTCGAACCATGGCTACGATGACTGATCGACACACCATGCGAAGCCTTCAAGCCCGCAAAATTATGCCGCTTCATGGCACCCGCGAAGCCCTTGCCTATACTGGTGCCGACAACATCGACGAACTGACCGGCCAGGAAATGGTCCACGCTCAATTCCGCGCCGACTTCGAGCAAGGCGTCCTCGGCCACCCGAAACTCGGCCAGCTTCGCCTTGGGCTCCACCTTGGCCTTCGCGAAACGGCCGCGATCGGGTCGCGTGACGTTCTTCGCCTTGCGTGAGCCAAAGCCAAGCTGGACAGCGGTATAGCCGTCGCGCTCGGCCGTACGGGTCGCGACGACCTGACAGCCGCCTGCCTTGAGCACTGTAACGGGCACATGCTCGCCGTCATCCGTAAAGATGCGGCTCATGCCCAGTTTCCGTGCGATTAATCCGGTTCGCATCACTTGCCTCGTTCCACTCGGGCCTAGAGCTTGATTTCGACGTCGACGCCGGCCGCGAGATCGAGCTTCATCAGCGCATCCACGGTTTGCGGCGTCGGCTCCAGGATGTCGAGAAGACGCTTATGCGTGCGAATCTCGAACTGCTCCCGTGACTTCTTGTCGACATGGGGGCCCCTTAGGACCGTGAATCGTTCGATCCGAGTGGGCAAGGGAATCGGTCCCCGGACCCGCGCGCCCGTACGCTTCGCGGTGTGCACGATCTCGCGCGTCGACTGGTCGAGCACGCGATGATCGAACGCCTTCAGGCGTATCCTAATATTTTGGCCGTCCACTGCCATATTCCTATGCCTCCAGGCCTTGGCGCACTAAGCGCCCAAGCCGATGATGAACTTCAATTATTCTTTGTCGGCCTATTCGATGTCCGCTATTCGATGATGGAGGCGACGACGCCGGCGCCGACGGTGCGGCCACCTTCGCGGATCGCGAAGCGCAGGCCCTCATCCATCGCGATCGGTGCGATCAGGTCCACTTCCATCGTGATATTGTCGCCCGGCATCACCATTTCCGTGCCGTCCGGCAGCTTGATCGAACCCGTCACATCCGTCGTCCGGAAGTAGAACTGCGGCCGGTAGTTCGAGAAGAACGGCGTATGACGCCCACCCTCCTCCTTCGTCAGCACATAGGTCTCCGCCATGAACTTCGTGTGCGGCGTGATCGAACCCGGCGCCGCCAGAACCTGGCCGCGCTCAACGTCTTCACGCGCAACGCCGCGCAGTAGGACGCCCACATTGTCGCCTGCCTCGCCACGGTCCAGAAGCTTCCGGAACATCTCGACGCCCGTCACGATCGTCTTCGCCGTGTCCTTGATCCCGATGATCTCGATCTCGTCGCCGACCTTCACGATCCCGCGCTCGATACGACCCGTCACAACCGTGCCGCGGCCCGAGATCGAGAACACATCCTCGATCGGCATCAGTAACGGCCGGTCGATCGCACGCTCCGGCTGCGGCACATAGGCATCCACCGCCGCCATCAGTTCCTTGACCTTCTCGGCGCCGATCGCCTCGTCCCGACCCTCGAGCGCGGCAAGAGCCGAACCGTGGATCACCGGAATGTCGTCGCCCGGGAAGTCGTAGGACGACAGAAGCTCCCGAACCTCGAGCTCGACAAGCTCCAGAAGCTCCGGATCGTCGACCATGTCCACCTTGTTCATGAACACCACGACCGCCGGAACGCCGACCTGACGCGCCAGCAGGATGTGCTCGCGCGTCTGCGGCATCGGACCGTCCGCCGCGCTCACGACCAGGATCGCTCCGTCCATCTGCGCCGCGCCCGTGATCATGTTCTTCACATAATCCGCATGGCCCGGACAATCGACATGCGCGTAATGGCGGTTCGCCGTCTCATACTCGACATGCGCCGTCGCGATCGTGATGCCGCGCGCGCGCTCCTCGGGAGCCTTGTCGATCATGTCGAACGCGATGAAATCGCCGCCGCTCTCTTCCGCCATCACCTTCGTGATCGCCGCCGTCAGCGTCGTCTTGCCGTGATCGACATGGCCGATCGTCCCGACGTTGCAATGCGGCTTGTTGCGCTCGAATTTTGCCTTGCCCATGATGTCCCGAACCTGTGTCTATCAGTATCAATCCGAACTTGTCTCTACCCGGTCACAACGTCATCCGGCCGCAGCAGCCGACCCCGTCCCAGCCGTCCCGGCGCCAATGCGCGGCCTGGGGCGGAACTGGAGCGGGTGATGGGAATCGAACCCACACCGCCAGCTTGGAAGGCTGGAGCTCTACCATTGAGCTACACCCGCCCGTACCGTCACATTGCACCGTCTCTATTCCCGTCCCCATCGCCCTTCGGCCCGCGAGCGGCCGCCGCTAAAGGCAGCCGTGTTGGTGGAGGGGGTTGGATTCGAACCAACGTAGGCGTACGCCAACGGGTTTACAGCCCGTCCCCTTTAGCCACTCGGGCACCCCTCCAGTGAACTGCAACCTCTGGCAGCGCGATGAGCGTGCGAATATGGGAATTTACCGTTTGTTGTCAATATCAAAACAGGGTCTAAACGGGTAAAGGCACCCGTCCGGCCTCCCCACCCCGTCTGGGTGGCGCCGGTCGCGTGTTACCCCTTATCGACTGAGGATCATAGGCATGGCGAGAACCGAACGCAAGCGCCGCAATACCGCCGGACGGCACGGCCGGAGTCACTCGGGGGGCCAGACGAGGGGCAGGGCCGGGGGGCCGGACGGTTCCGTCTGGCTCCACGGCAGCCACGCTGTCCTGGCCGCCCTGGCCAACCCGGCGCGGCGCATCCGCCGCCTTTTGCTGACCGAGGCCGCGGCGCGCGCCCATGACGCCGCAATCGCGGCCCTGCCCGAGCGCGCCCGATCGGACCGCGCCGGCGGCTCGCGTGTCGAAACCGTGGACCGCACGGAGATCGAGCGCCTGTTGCCGCCCGGCGCCGTGCATCAGGGCATCGCGCTCCTGACCGAGCCGCTCGACCCGCCGGCCCTGGAGGATATTCTCGACCAGGCCGGGCCGCAGGCGCTGCTGGTCGTGCTCGACCGGGTCACGGATCCGCAGAATGCCGGCGCCGTGCTGCGCTCCGCCGCCGCCTTCGGCGCCCTGGCCGTGATCTCGCCCAAGGACCATGCCCCGCCGGTCGCCGGCACCCTGGCCAAGGCCGCTTCCGGCGCGGTCGAGATCGTGCCCCTGATCCTCGTCACCAACCTCGCCCGGGCGCTCGAGGCGATAAAACGAGCCGAATTCTGGTGTCTGGGCCTCGATTCCGAAGCCCCCGCCCTGCTCTCTGGCGCCCAGGAATCCGGCCGCGCCGCCCTCGTCCTGGGTGCCGAGGGCGCGGGCCTGCGACGCCTGACGCGAGAGGCCTGCGACGGCCTCTACCGCCTGCCGACGATACCGCCCATCGCCAGCCTCAACGTTTCCAACGCCGCCGCCGTCGGCCTCTACGAGCTGGCGCGGACGCGACCACGAGCCGGAGAGTAGGTCACCGCGGGGTATCGGCTA
>CAVOEB010000101.1:0-4490 GCA_963694715.1 Alphaproteobacteria bacterium
AGACGGTCATTTATGCCGTCCTGTTTGCTCTGGTGCTGCGCACCTTCGCTTACGAGCCGTTCAACATTCCGTCGGGCTCGATGATCCCCACCCTGCTCAAGGGCGACTATCTGTTCGTCTCGAAATTCTCTTACGGCTACTCGCATTATTCCCTCCCCTTCAGCATGAAGCTGTTCAGCGGGCGGGTATTCGAGGGCGCGCCCGAGCGCGGTGATGTCGCGGTATTCCGCCTGCCGATCGATGACAGCACCGACTACATCAAGCGGATAATCGGCCTGCCGGGCGACCGCATCCAGGTCATCGGCGGGGTGCTCTATATCAACGGCGAGGCGGTTCGCCGCGAGCGAATCAACGACTTCGTCGAGACCGATTTTCTCGGGCGCACCCGCGAAACTCCGCAGTACCGCGAAACCCTGCCCAGCGGCGTGGGCTATCGGGTGCTCGATCGCCAGCCTAACGGTAGCCTCGACAACACCCCGGTCTATGCAGTGCCCGAGGGCCATTATTTCGCCATGGGCGACAACCGGGATAACTCGGTCGATAGCCGGGTTTCCGCCGAGCGCATGGGAGTGGGCTTTATTCCGGCGGTCAACCTGATCGGCCGCGCCGAGCGGTTGTTCTTCTCGAGCGACGGCACAGCCCATATCTGGGAGGTCTGGAAGTGGCCTTCGGCGATTCGGTTCAACCGGCTCTTCCAGTCGGTGGCGGAGTGACGCCCGCGTCGGGCTCGCAGGAAGCGCTGTGTGCGCGCCTGGGTCATGATTTTGCGGACCCGGAACGCCTTGAAGAGGCTCTGACCCATCCCAGTCTGCGCGCCGAAAGCGGAGACGACATGAGCTATGAGAGGCTGGAGTTCCTCGGCGACCGCGTGCTCGGCCTGATCGTTGCGGAGCTTCTTCTCGTGCAATACCCGGACGAGTCCGAGGGTGCGCTCGCGCGTCGTTTCGCGGCCCACGTTTCGGGCGAGACGCTCGCGCAGGTCGCGGGCGCGCTGGATCTTGGTGCTTATCTGCGCCTGGCCAAGAGCGCGCGCGCCGCGGGAGGGTCGGCCAATCCAGCCAACCTTGCCAACCTGTGCGAGGCGTTGATCGGCGCGCTCTACCTCGATGGCGGGCTCGACGTGGCCCAGGCCTTCGTGCGCCGGGAGTGGGCGGCGCGGCTCGCGGCCCCGGGCGGTCCGCCGTGCGACGCCAAGACCGCGCTACAGGAATGGTCGCAAGCCGGCGCGCATGGCCTTCCGGCTTACCGCACTGTCGAGACCTCGGGGTCGGCGCACGCGCCCGAATTCGAGGTCGAGGTCGCGGTCGGGGGACTCGGCACCGCACGCGGGCGGGGACCATCGAAGCGAGCCGCCGAGCAGGTCGCGGCGACGGCGCTGTTAACGACACTGGAGGACGGTAATGCCCGGGCTGACGAGCGAAGCTGAGACACCGACCCGGTGCGGCTTCGTTGCCCTGATCGGGGCACCGAACGCCGGAAAATCGACCCTGCTTAACCGGCTCGTGGGCGCCAAGGTGTCGATCGTCACACCCAAGGTTCAAACCACGCGCAGCCGGGTGCGGGGTATTACGCTGGCCGGCGCCAGCCAGATCGTCTTTGTCGATACGCCGGGCATCTTCGCGCCGCGCCGTCGGCTCGATCGCGCCATGGTTCAGGCAGCCTGGCGGGGTGTGGCCGATGCTGATCTCGTGGTCCTTCTGGTCGATGTAGCGCACGGCCTCGACGCCGACGTTGCGCGCATTCTTGAAGGGCTTGGCAAAACTCGACGGCCCGCGATTCTGGCGCTCAACAAGATCGATAAGGTTGCGCACGATGCCTTGCTGCCGTTAACCCAACAGCTCAGCGCGGCGGACCGATTTAGTGACGTGTTCATGATTTCGGCATTAACCGGTGACGGCGTGGTTACACTGCGTACCCATCTGGCGGCGCATCTGCCTGAGGGGCCGTGGCTCTATCCCGAGGACCAGCTAAGCGATATGCCCGAACGCTTGCTCGCCGCCGAGGTCACTCGCGAGCAGTTATTCCTCCAGCTTCAGCAGGAGCTGCCCTACGCGCTGACCGTCGAAACCGAGTACTGGCAAGACAAGCCGGACGGCAGCGCGAGGATCGACCAGATGGTCTATGTCCGACGCCAGGGCCACAAAGGGATACTGTTGGGCAAAGGCGGACAGCAGATCAAGGCGGTGGGTCAGGCGGCGCGGGTCGAACTCGAGCGCATGCTCGATCGCCGCGTGCATCTGTTTCTGCGGGTGAAGGTGCGCGAAAATTGGACCGAGGATCCGGCGCGTTACCGCACCTGGAACCTCGACTTCAACGCCTGAAGATGCGGTAGCCTCGTCGCGGCGTTTTAGCCGCCCGCGCGTTTATCCTCTTCGCCGACCACGGTGGTCGCCTCGCCGATCGCGCGCACGACGTGTTCGGCGGCGTGTTCGGCGTCGGACAGGCTTGCGGTCATCGCCTGGCCGTGCAGGCGAAATAGTTCGAACACGCGACCGCTCGATGCACTGTTACCGGCCGCGATGATGGTCGTCATGACCTCGGGCATCGAGGTGGCGAGCTGGACGAGGTGACGGTAGCCGCGCGGATCGAGCTCGTTGCCCATCTGATCGAGTAGGGCGTTGATCTGTTGCTTGACCTCGTCGCGATCTTCGGGTGCGCCGCGCGCGACCTCGCCGGCCTCGAGCTGGGTGACGCGGGTGGCGACGCGGTGCGGGCGGTGACGCACAGAGGTTGCGCGGGCTGCATCGAGCGCGAGATTGCTGAGCTCCGTGTCGGGATCTCCGGTTATTCTATGGCGCAGGGCGTTGGGCACGACAAAGGCGCCGAGTTCGTCTCCCTCGTGGCGCGCGCCCATGCGCCGATCGGGCCCGACATAGGTGGGCGTGACTACAAACTGCTTGCGGCTCTCGACCATGAATTCAAGGCGTTCCGACATTATCGAATGCGAGAGAGGGCGGATGATGATGTCGTCGAAGCTAGCGTTGAGTACGCCACCGACAGCGCCGCGCGCGGAATCCGAAGTGATGGCGACGATTATGCAGTAATGGTTGCGCCCGATCCGGTCGTGGCGGATGTCGTCGGCAAGGGTGTTAAGTTCCTCCCGCCCGTCGTCGAGGTCGAGGATTATCAGATCCGGGACCGTTTCGTTCACCATCTGGCGCAAATCACGGAAACTCGGCGGCTCGTGGGATGTCTGCGTGCCGACGCTGTGGAGCAGGTCACGCAGGATACGCCGGCGCCCCGGCTCGATGCAGTAGGGCAGCGTCTGCGCCGAGTTAAAATCAAATTTCTTCACGCCACTCGCCTTCAGCACATTGTTATACCGCTCCGACCGTACGCAGTCGGCCAGCGGCCCTACGGACTGGTAGTCATATAGTCGTATAGCGGTGTGGCTGGGCTTATCATTCAGTCAACGCCATCGCACCGTCCCGGTCTGTGCGGGGACAGAATCTATGCTATAGCGCGGGCATGGAGTGGCGTGACGAGGGGATAATTTTGGGGGCTCGGCCGCATGGCGAAAACGCGGCCATTGTTACCCTGCTGACCCGCGAACATGGCAGCCACGCCGGGCTGGTGCGCGGCGGTGCGGGTCGCCGGCAGCGCGGCACCTATCAGCCGGGCAACGAAGTCTTGGCGTCGTGGCGGGCTCGCCTGGCCGACCATCTGGGCACCTTCACCTGCGAGCTGACCCGGCCGCGAACCGCCCGTCTGCTCAACGACGCCGAGCGGCTTGCCGCGGTCAGCGCGGCCTGCGCGCTGCTTCAGGCGAGCTTGCCCGAACGCCTGCCCTATCCCCGGCTATTCGAGAGGCTGTGCGACCTGCTTGATGCCCTTGAACGCGAGGATTGGCTGGTCCATTACGTGCTCTGGGAGCTATCGCTGCTGGCCGAACTGGGTTTTGGCCTCGATCTCTCCGCCTGCGCTGCAACCGGACGCAACGACGATCTTATTTATGTCTCGCCGCGCACTGGCCGCGCGGTCTCGGCTTCCGCCGGCGCACCTTTTGCGGCCAAGTTGCTTGTTTTGCCCCCCTTCCTCGCCGCTCACGGCCGTGACCCGGAAAACCCGCCGGATCCCGTGGAGCCCGGCGATATCCGGGACGGCCTCGCCCTGACGGGACATTTTCTGGCCCATCACGCCTTTGCCGCCTTGGAGCGGGGAATTCCGCCTGCCCGGGAACGACTGGTTGTGCGAATCTCTCGATAAACCCCAAGATCTTGTGGTATAGACCGGAGCATGAGCAAGGCTGACAAAACCGAGGCGTTGCCTCCCGTCGAGTTCGCCGACGCTTTGGGCGAGCGTTACCTGGCCTATGCGCTGTCGACCATCATGGCCCGTTCGCTGCCTGACGTGCGCGACGGGCTCAAGCCGGTTCACCGCCGTCTGATCTATGCCATGCGCGAGCTCAAGCTTGATCCCCGCTCGGGTTTCAAGAAATGCGCCCGGGTGGTGGGCGACGTGATCGGCAAATTCCATCCCCACGGGGAACA
>CAVOEB010000102.1:0-4444 GCA_963694715.1 Alphaproteobacteria bacterium
GACCGAACCGGTTCCACCAAAGCCGCACCGTCTCGTGGCAGATATCGATGCCGCGCTCGAACAGCAGGTCCTCGACCTGGCGCAGCGAAAGCGGATAGCGGATGTACATCATCACCGTGAGGCGGATGATCTCGGGCGAAGAGTTGAAATAGCGGAAGCGATCTTTCATCCGCGAAGGCTACGAACCACCCGTCTCCGCATCAACCCCGTTTGCTTTGACAGTGCCCGTCGTTGCATTCATCTGGGGTTCTTTCACGCCAAGGCCTGTTTCTGCGTATCGCTCTGTGTCAGGTGCGCTAGAGTAGCGTCATGACGAAACTCTCCGTACTCGATCTCGCCTATATCGGCGAAGGCTTCACCCCGGCCGACGCGCTGGCAAACGCTCTCGACTTGGCGCAACACGTCGAAGCGGCCGGCTACGCGCGCTTCTGGCTGGCCGAACACCACAACCTGGCGGGCATCGCAAGCGCCGCCACTGCGGTGTGCATCTGCCACGTCGCCGGTGGCACCAAGACGATCCGCGTCGGCGCTGGTGGCATCATGCTGCCGAACCATTCCCCAATAGTGATTGCGGAGCAATTCGGCACATTGGCGACGCTGTTCCCCGGCCGCATCGACCTTGGCCTGGGTCGGGCGCCGGGCACCGACCAGCGCACCTTGCGGGCGCTGCGGCGCGGCCTGGACTCGTCGGAATATTTCCCGCAGGACGTGGTCGAGCTGCAGGCCCTGCTCGGACCGCCGCAGGAGAACCAAGCGATCCACGCCATTCCTGGCGAGGGTACCAACGTGCCGCTGTGGATTCTGGGTTCCAGCCTGTTTGGCGCCCAGCTCGCTGCCATGCTCGGCCTGCCCTACGCCTTCGCCTCGCATTTCGCCCCGCAGGCGCTGATGGATGCGGTGTCGATCTACCGCGAGCGGTTCCAGCCTTCGGCGCAGCTCGCCAAGCCCTATGTCATGGTTGGCTGCAACGCCATCGTCGCCGATAACGAGGACGAGGCGAGGCGCCTGTTCACCACGCCGCAACAGCAGTCTACCCGCATGGTCCGCGGCACCCGTGGCCAGCTGCCGCCACCGGTCGAGGATATCGAGAGCTTCTGGTCGCCGATGGAGAAGACGCAGGCGTCGTCGATGTTGGCCTGCTCGTTCTACGGCTCGACGGCGACGATAAAGGCCAAGCTGGCGCCGCTGATCGAGGCCACCGGTGCGGACGAACTGATGGTCGCGGCGGCGATCTGGGACCATGAGGCTCGGGTGCGCTCATTCGATCTGCTGGCCCAGGCCATGGGATCGAGCTGAGTGCGTCCGAGCGGTTCTGCATGTAGACGGACCGGCGGCACCGTCAAAGCAAACGGGGTTAAACGGAGAAGGGTGGTTCGTGGCCTTCGCGGAGGAAAAACACGTTCCGCTATGTCAATTCGTCGCCCGAGATCATTCTCCTTACGGTGATGCTTTCCATCCGTTACTCGCTGCCGGGTCAAAGACACCTTGTTCGGGCCCGGTGTCACTCTCGGTCAAGCCACCAGCAGCAGCACCGACGGCTTGCCACAACCAGTATCTCGGGCCGCGGATCCTGATGACCATATCGTTGAGATGGCAACGATCATTGGAGCGCAGGGCGCGCGGACGGCTGCGACAGAGAGTGCCCGCAATCAGCCGCCCTAACTTCTGAAATCAGCGTTGCGCCGTCTCGTTCGATACATCAATGCCGCGCGCGGCCAGCAAATCCTCGACATAACGACTCGAAAGCGCGAACCGAGCATAATATTATATGGCATGCAGGACGATCATGGGCGGGAACCGATATCGCTTGATAGATATCGCAATCATACGGCGGTGGTAACGAACCCCCGCCTGCTCCGGTCACAGACCTAGGGCGTCAATGCCCGCCAAGGGGCAATTTCGGATCCAATTTGCTGAGCACCTCAGCTCCGTCTTCCGCCACCACAAGGGTGTGTCCGAGGGACATGGCGACACCGGTATCGGGATCGGCCAACATGGCGTGGAGAAACAGGACCATGCCCGACTGCGCCGGAGTCGGATTGCCGGAATAGAGCATTGGCGGAACGTCCATCCAGATCGGACGGTAGGTTGCCCCCAAAGAATAGCCGCATGCGGCGAACCGGTTGACCTGGTGGCCGGCCTCATCGAATACGCGGCGGTGGGCGTCGTCGATTTCGCCGACCGGGCGGCCGGGCTGTGCCGCTTCGGTCATGGCGCCGATTGCATCGCGCACGACGGTGAACATCTCGCGATGTTGCGGCAGGGGCGCGCCGACAACGGCGGTACGCATAATGCAGGCGTTATAGCGGTGGTAGGTCGCTGCGAACTCTAGGGTGACCTGATCCTGCTCCTCGACAATGTGCTCGCCGCACACACCGCGCCCATACAGCGCCCTCGGTCCGGAATTGACCAATGGACCGGCGGGGGGCGCGTCGCCACCGCCGCCGAGAATAACCGAGAGCCCAGCGGCGGCGACTTGGGTATCAAGACTCCCGGGCCGGCAGTTTTCGACCATGGCCAGCAGGGCATCGTCGGCGAGGGCCGCAGCCTTGCGAACATAGGCGAGTTCGGTCGGTGATTTCACCACCCGCAAGGATTGAACGACGTGCGAAGCATCGATCAACTCGCACCAGCCTGACAAGGCCACTCTTACACGCTCCCAGTTGAACCCTGTCAGGCCATAGGTCGACAGTTCGACGCCGATCCGCGTGCCGGCCAGCCCCTTTTCCTCGAGTATCGACTTGAGATCGTTCGCGGGATTTGCGCCTTCGGCGTCGTACCAGACTCGGATGTCGGTGATCGTCGAGGTTTCTTTCGCCTGTTGCACGTCCGGGCGCCGCGTCAGCAGGGTGATTTCATCCGAGTCGGCGGTCAAAACGGCGCATTGAAAGAAAACGTAACCGCCGGTGTCATACCCGGTGAGATAGAAATTGCTTTCCTGCGCGAAGATCAGCAATGCGGACAGATCCCGCTCCTTCAATATCCTGCGCGCGTTGGCGACCCGCGCGGCGTATTCCTGGCGCTCGAAATGCATAGTTTCTTACCTTGTTCGGGTTTCTAGACGGGGATCTCGCCTAGGACGGTCACACGCCGTAACCGCCGTGGAATTTGGGAATCGAAGGCCTCGCGCGCATGGGTGCAGCAGCGGTTGTCCCACATGACGACATCGCCGTTTCGCCAATCGTGATGCCAGACGAATTCCGGCCGCGTCATATGCACCCATAGTTCGGTGAGCAGGCGGTCGCTGTCTTCCACCTTGCGGCCGAGGATATAGCCGTAGCCGTTGCGGCCCAGATACAGGGCTTTCCGGCCGGTGCCCGGATGGGTGCGAACGATGGGGTGCGCCGCGCCGGGTCCCTTCGACTTGTCCGTCACGGACTCGAACCCGGCACGCAATTCGCCCATTGCCGTATAGGCGAAGTCATGGATGGAGCGCGCTTCTTCCACCTGCCCCGCAATCTCGGCAGGCAGCGTTTCCCAGGCTTGATACAGATTGGCGAAACGGGTTCGCCCGACTCCCGACGGCACATCCACAGCGTAGAGAATCGACGCCGATGCGGGTTTCTCGAACATCGACATATCGGTGTGCCAGGTCGCCTCGTCCGAGGGACGGGCGCCGGGCGGCACGCCGTCCTCGGGTTGGTTGGAGATGATTTCGATTTCCGGCGCAGTTCCGTCTGGCTTGCCGCCGTAAGCCAGCCCTTCGGTCCGGTGGAGTTCTCCGAAGCGGCGGCCGAAGGCGATGAGTCTTTCATCGTCGAGGGTCTGGCCGCGAAACAGCAAAACGAGATGCTCGTGCCATGCGTCCCGAATGGCGCCGATCATCTCGTCCGAGAGATCGGCCGCCAAATCGACACCGCATATTTCCGCGCCAAGCGCGCTTCCGGTCGGCCGGATGGCCAGCCCCGGTTGTGCGCCTGACTCACCTGTTGCCGTAGCCATGTCTTTGTCTCCGCGTCATGCGGCGTAGTAGGGTGCTTCGCTTTTTACCGTGACACGGTGAAGCAGCCGCTGGCTGTTGGGATCGAAGGAGCCGCGCGCATGGGCGACGCAACGGTTGTCCCAGACGATCAAGTCGCCGACCCGCCATTCGTGTTCCCAGATGAACTCCGGCTTGGTGATATGGGCCCACAGGGCGTCGAGGAGCCGATCGCTTTCCTCGACCGGCAGATCGAGGATATAGCCGTTGCCGATACGGCCGATATAAAGCGCCTTCTTGTCGGATTGCGGATGCGTGCGGACGACGGGATGGCGTGCCCCGGGGCCTTTGCTCTTGTCGGTGACGGCTTCATGGCCACGCCGGATTCCGCCGCCGGCCAGGTATGCGGAGTCATGGATCGAGCGGCGCCCTTCTACCGATTTGCGAAGGTCTTCGGGCAAAGTTTCATAGGCACGCACATTATTGGTGAACCGGGTGTTCCCGCCCGATGGCGGAATTATCTCG
>CAVOEB010000103.1:0-4157 GCA_963694715.1 Alphaproteobacteria bacterium
GGTAGCGACCGCGGCGGGCAGCACGGCCTACAATTTCTCCGCCCACGGCCCGATCGTGCCGCTCCGCGCCGAGGTGCTCTGCCTGACCCCGATCAGCGCGTTCCGTCCACGCCGTTGGCGCGGGGCTCTTTTGCCCCAGACCGCGCGCGTGCGCTTTGAAGTGCTGGAAAGCCGCAAGCGACCGATCAGTGCCGTGGCCGATTTCACGGAAGTTCGCGACGTGGTGTCGGTCGAGTTGATTCAAGACAAATCTGTAAAGGTCTCGATCCTGTTCGACCCGGAACACGACCTCGAGGAACGCATCCTGTCCGAACAGTTTGCGCCGTAAGCCGGACCAGGCAGTTAGAGTCGAGCGCGGCTCGCCAGAATTTTCTCCGCCTTCTAGGACGACATCGGTACGCCCGACGCGTAGCCCTGCACTTCGTCGCACTGGCGCAGACGAAAGATCTTGAACTGCTCGTCGGTCTCGAACCCTTCGGCCACAACCTTGAGGCCGAGCGAATGGGCCAGCGAGATTACCGCGGTCACGATGGTGCGATCTTCGAGATTGTCGGCCACACGCATGACCAAAGAGCGCCTGAGGATCAGCCTGTCAACGGGCAGCCCCTTGACCATCTTGAGAGACCGCTCCTGGATGCTAAAGTCGTCGATGCAGAGTTCGACGCCCTGGGTCTTGATCCGCATGAGTTTTTTGCTCGAGTCCTCGAGATTGCTCGTAATGGCACCCTCGTTGACCAGCAGTTCGAGGGTTTAGGGCTTCGCACTGGTCTCGCGCAAGGCGCTCTCCACCTACTCCGCGAACCCGGGGTCTAGAAATTGATGACCGTCGATCCGGACGGTCACGCGCACCGACGGATAGCCCGCTTTCTGCCAGGCGGCGTTTCGTTCGCACGCCGTGCGCAGGATCCAACTCGTAATCTGGTCGACGACCCCGGCCTCCTCCGCAAGCCCCATGAATCGCTCGGGCGCGACGAGGCCAAGCTCGGGGTGGCTCCAATAGGGCACCGCATCGAGCGATGAAATCCGACCCGTCTTCAGGTTCCGCCGCGGGCGAAAGCGCACTTCGAGCTCGTCGTCCTCGATCGCCCGGCGCAACGCGCTCTGGCCGAGCAGCCGCTCGATCGCGACGGTGCTCATATCCTCGGTGAAAACCTGATAGCGGTTGGGCGTCAGGTCGCGGGCCCAGTGCACGGGGGTATCGGCATTTTTGAGCAGCGCCAGGGCTTCGTAGCCATGTTCGGGCGCGAATACCACGACCAAATTCGCGGTCAGAAAGATTTCGTGGCCCCCGACTTGAAAAGCGCCTGAGAGATCTTCGAACAGGCTTTCCGTCACCTCGTCGATCTGCGGCCGTAAGCGCCTGCCCGCCATGATCAGGCCAAATTCTCTGCCGCCCAGATGAGCGAGGTTCGTCCCCCCGGCCGTGCTCACCGCTTACGCCACCCGCTCGGCCACGGCCTTGAGCAGACGATCGCCGATTTCATGGCCCCACGCCTCGTTGACCAGCTTAACGCCGTCAACGTCGACCAGGAGCACGACAAGGCCGCCGCCCTCATCGCGCGTTGCCTCCAACGCCGCCCCCAGGTCATCTTCAAAGCATTCGCGGTTGGGCAGGTCGGTAACTCGGCTGATCCCTGAGATGCGCTGCAGGGTCTGCTCTGCGTGCCGGAGTTGCTCGGCGTAGCGCTGCGCCAGAATTTCGCGTCGGCCGATCCGGGCGTTGACCGCGGAGATCAGCTCGGGAATCGTGAACGGCTTGGTCAGATAATCGTCCGCGCCGAGATCCATGCCCTGGCGCATGTTGTCGCGGTCCGCCTTGGCGGTCAGGAAGATGAACGGAATTGCGGCGGTATCCGGGTTTTTCTGCAGCTCGGCCAGGGTGCCGTAGCCATCGAGCCGGGGCATCATCACATCGCAGATAATCCGGTCGGGCTTGTGCTATTGCGCAAGCTCCACGCCCTCAAGGCCGTCCGGCGCGCCCATCGCGTCAAAACCCTCGAAGTCGAGCGCCGTCAGGACCTTGTCCCCCACCGCCGGCGCGTCTTCGATCACCAGAATACTCTTGCCGCTCGTCATGTGCTATTCTCGGTTACCAGGCTCCTTGGCCGCGCCCGTTCCGCCGATCTGTTGAAATCACACCGAAATGAACGGCACGGGGGCAAAGGTCTCGATATGTTTATGGTTAACGGGTTTACGTGACGCTAGCGCTCCGTCATGGCACGCCGCGCGCCAAGCCATCGCATGATGCCGCGATATCCGACACGCTCAACAGCGCACCCTGCATGCAATAGGAGATGCCGCCCTGGGTCGCGCGCAGGCACACCGCGTCACCCGGTCCGAATCCCTTAAGATCGCCCTGGAGAGTATAGAGGGTGCCCGCCTGATCCCGAAAGGCGGGGCATTCCACACTTTCCGAGGTAATCCGCCCGCTCAGCGTCTGGCCTGCATCCGCTGCCCCGCCGGCCACGGCGGTCGCAGGCACGGCTGCGGCTGCGGCTAAAAGCAGGGAAAACACGAAAATCCCCGCTCTCAAGCCTTTCAATTGGGGGCTGCACTAGCAAATATCGAACATGCCGCCCTCAGACGAAACCGCGCAGCGCGTCGAGCAAAGCATCTGGCTGTTCGACCAGCACCAGATGCCCGCCGCCGGGAATCATCGCGACCTCGGCTTCCGCGATTGCCCGGGCCAACGCCCGGCCGGCCCGGGGCGGCGTCATGACGTCGCGCTCACCGATCAAAAGCAGCGCCGGGCAGCGCACCTTGGCCGCAGCCGCGAACCCGTTGCTGTAGGCGTTGCACGCCGCCAGGTCGGTCGCGAGAACGCCTTTCGCGCCGCGCGCGAGCAGACGCAGGCTACCACCCATCAGCCACAGCCCCGGGGTCGGGTGGCCGCCTATTTGGGCGCCCAGATGGTGGCCCCACAAGACCATCAGATCGTAGGCGCGCGGATCGTCCGCTCGCGCCAGTTCGAGCAGCGCGGGCACCACCGGCATCGTGCCCGAGCCGCCCAGGATCGCGAGCTTCTCGACCCGCTCGGGCGCCGCCGCCGCAGCCGCGAGAGCGATCAACCCTCCCATGCTGTGGCCAACCAGAGTCGCCCGCTCGACCTTGGCCGCGTCGAGCATACGTAGCAGCCAGTCGGCGGTCTCATCGATGCTCTCCAGCGCCGGCCCGCCCGAGGCGCCATGCCCGGGCAGATCAAGCCCCAGCACGCCGTAACCGTGATGGGCAAAATAACGCGCCTGCATCGCCCAGACGGTATGGTTCATCCCCGCGCCGTGGATGAACACTACGCAGGGCTGTTCGCGCTGGAGCGGTTTGCCCCCTGTGGCCGCGAAGACCGCCTTGCCGTCGACCTTGAGTTTCATGGCGCCCCTAGCCCTTCTGCGACGCCTTAAGCGCCTGGGCCAGATCGTCGATCAGGTCACGGGAATCCTCCAATCCGACCGAGAGGCGCACTAGATCTTCGCCGACCCCCGCCGCGTCGAGCGCCTGGGCGTCGAGCTGCTGATGGGTCGTACTCGCGGGGTGAATCACCAGCGACTTGGCATCGCCCACGTTGGCGAGGTGGGAGAACAGCTTGACCCGTTCGATGAAGCGCGCACCCGCCGCGCGGCCGCCCTTGATCCCGAACGAGAAAATAGCCCCGCAGCCGCGCGGCAGCAACCGGGCGGCGAGCGCGCGGTCGGGATGCTCGGGCAGTTCGGGGTAGGTTACCCAGCTTACCGCCTCGTGCTCGTGCAGGAAGGCCACGATCGTGCGCGCGTTCTCCACATGGCGCGCCATACGCACGGGCAGAGTCTCAACGCCCTGCAGGATGTAAAAGGCGTTGGTCGGGCTCATGCAGGCGCCAAAATCGCGCAGGCCCTCGGCCCGCGCGCGCACGATCATCGCCTGGGGTCCGAATTCCTCGGCGAAGTCGAGGCCGTGATAGCCGGCATAGGGCTCGGTCAGGCTGGAAAACTTGCCCGATGCCTCCCAGTCGAAGGTGCCGCCATCGACCAGCACGCCGCCGATCGCCACCCCGTGACCACCTAGAAACTTGGTCACCGAATGCATGATTATATCCGCGCCGTGCTCGAAGGGACGGCATAGATAAGGTGTCGTGAAGGTCGAATCGATCATCAGCGGCACGCGCGCCTCGTGTGCCACCGCAG
>CAVOEB010000104.1:0-3957 GCA_963694715.1 Alphaproteobacteria bacterium
TCGGATCGACCACGGCGGCGGCGTCCGTCCCCATCTTGGCGCTGCCGCAGGGGTGGTATTCGGTGTCCGCTGCTCCGCGGACGAAGGCGTCGATCTCATCGTCGCTCTGCACGGCCTTGCCGGGCGAGATTTCGCGCCCCCGGTAGGCATCGAAGGCCGGTTGGGAAAAGATCTCGCGGGTTCGCCTGACCCCTTCGCGCGCGATACGGCGATCCTCTTCGTCCGCCAGATAGTTGGTTTCGATGATCGGCGGGTCCGTCGGGTCGGCGGAGCGCAGGCGAATCTGTCCTCGGCTGCGCGGGCGCATGGGGCTGACGTGGACCTGAAAGCTCTCGCATCCCATGGGCGCTAAGTCTTCCTGTCGGAACGCCATGGGCACGAAATGATACTGCAGGTCAGGATGGGATACTTCCGGCGAGCTTCGGATGAAGGCGCCCGCCTCGCTGTGATTGGTTGCGGCCGCGCCGGTCTTGCACAACAGCCACTCGATGCCGATCCGCAGCGTTGCCAGCGGGTTCATAAGACGGTGGAGCGAAACCGGCTGGGTGCATTCATGCTGTACGTAATATTCGATATGGTCGTGCAGGTTCCGCCCTACGCCGGGCAGATCGAGCACGCAACCGATGCCGTGCGCCGCAAGCTCGCTTGCCGGGCCGATTCCGGAAAGCAGAAGCAGTTGCGGCGTGTTCACCGCGCCGGCGCAGACCAGCACCTCGCGGCCTGCCCGCACGCTCATCATGCGGCCCTTCGCGCTAAATTCGACGCCGACCGCGCGGCCCCCCTCGACGAGCAGCTTGGTGGCAAGCGCCCCGGTGCGAATCGCCAGGTTGGGCCGCTTCTTTGCAGGATCGAGATAGGCCCGCGCCGTGCTCCAACGCCGCCCGCGATAGATCGAGAGATCCATGGGGCCGAAGCCTTCCTGCTGGAAACCGTTCTGATCAAGTGTGCGCGGATAGCCCGCTTCGACACCTGCCTCTATGAAGGCGTGATAGAGCGGGTTGTTTATAGCGCCCGGTGTGACGAACAACGGCCCCTCGGTGCCGCGGTATTCGCTCGGGCCCCCCAGCCAGGTTTCCGAGCGCTTGAAATAGGGCACCAGCTCGGCGTAACTCCAGCCCGTGTTGCCTTGCGCGGCCCAACCGTCGTAATCGAGCGCGTGGCCCCGCACATGGGCCATGCCGTTAATCGACGAAGAGCCGCCCAGCACCTTGCCCCGCGGCCAATAGATGGTTCGATTCTCAAGATGCGGCTCGGGCTCGGTCCGGTAACACCAGTTGAACCGGGGAGAATTCAGGAGACGGACCACCCCTGCCGGCATATCGATGTAAAGACTGCGGTCGCGTGGCCCCGCCTCAAGCAGGAGGACGCGATTTTTCGCGTCGGCCGTCAGACGGTTCGCAAGAACGCAGCCCGCCGAGCCTGCGCCGACGATGACATAGTCGTACTCTGGCGTTCGATCCAATTCGCTGCCCTCACTCCATCTGTTGCGCACTACCGAACGCCGTGCCAATTATAGCCGAATGTGGCACACACAGGACGGAGCGTCGTCGATGGCATCGACTTATCGGATTCGATCCGAAGATCGGGCGTTTGCCGAGGAATTTCGCAAGACCCCTGTCGGCCACCACAGCCTCGGTCTGCAGCGTCTCCTGACTGTTTTTCGCGGCGAGGCACTGGCGGGCAAGCCGTTCCTGCTGTGCGTGGAGCCGTTTCGCCGCTGGGTTATGGCGCTCCATCCCGGCGTGCGCGGCAAGCCGTTCAAGATCCTGCGCGATAAGGTCTATCGCGACCGCAACGAAGCCGAATGGGACGTATTCAAGGCTCGCTGGAAGCGACATACCGGCGAACCTCTTGGCGACGAGGCCCCGGCCACGCGGACAGAGAAACTCAAGGCTGCCGACCTTCCCGGAATAAAGCTCACGGCCTACGCCGACCGGTTTCATGTCCGGCCGGGAGAGACCGTCCGTTTTATGGTCAATTGCGACGGCCCCAAGACCTTCCGAGCGGATATCGTACGGCTGCGCTGCGGCGATACGAACCCCGCCGGCCCCGGCTTCAAGGAAACACCCGTCAAGACCTCCGCCAACCGGCGCTACAAGGGTCGCTGCCAGACGATCCATGCAGGCTCCTCGGTGCGAATCGACAATACCGCGGCCATTGATGGCCTTAAGAGCTTCACTCTTCAGGTCATGGTCTGGCCGACCACGCCCCGGAGCGGTGAGCAGGGCCTGATCGGACGGTGGTCGGATCCCAAGCGATCGGGATTCGCCTTGGTCATCGACGACAAGGGCTGCCCCGCTCTGCGATTGGGCGATGGTCGTAAATTGCCGGCGACCATCTCGACGCAAACGCCCCTGCGCGAACGCCAATGGTGCTTGCTCGCGGCCAGCTATGACGCCGGCACCCGCACGGTCCGATTGCTTCAGAAGCCGCTTGATCCCACACCCGATCAAAAGACCGTGCGTCGACAACAAAAATTGCCCCGCCTGACACCGGTTCATGCCGAGGGGCCTTTATTTATGGCCGCCCTCGCCGGTCCGGGAAAACAATTGCACGCCCATTTCAACGGCAAGCTCGACAGCCCGCGTCTCTATCGCCGGGCGCTCGAGCCTGCGGCCATGGCCACGCTTGCGACCGGGGCGAACGCGTTGCGCGACCCGGATCTCCTCGCCGCGTGGGATTTTTCCCGCGAGATGTGCACTACGAGTGTGATCGACCGCTCGGCCAACCGCCTCCACGGCAAGACGGTCAACCTGCCGACCCGCGCCGTGACCGGCTGGAACTGGCAGAGCGAGGTGATGGACTGGAAGGTCGATCCCGGCCAATGGGGTGCCATTCACTTCCACGACGACGACCTTTACGACGCGGGCTGGCAACCGGATGTTGAGTTCATAGTTCCGGACAGCCTGGAAAGCGGCGTTTACGCCGCGCGGCTGCGCGCCGGCCGTTACGAAGACTACGTACCCTTCGCCGTCGGCCCCAAGCCGGGCAAGGAAAAGCGAATCGCGCTCTTGGTTCCAACCGCCACCTATATCTCTTACGCCAACGAGCATGTGGGGCTCGATTACGACGACACCGAGCTGGGCTGCGGCAAACTCACCATGCTTTATCCACAGGACGTCTTCCTCCAGCAGCACCGCGAATACGGCAACTCGCACTACGACAGCCATTCCGACGGCAGCGGCGTCTGTTATTCCTCGCGCTTACGCCCGATCCTCAACATGCGGCCTAAATACGAGGCGGTTTACGGCGCGTATGGCGGCTCGCAGCTTTGGGGCTTCAACGCCGACACCCACCTGACCGACTGGCTCGACGCCACGGGCGCCGAGTACGACGTGATTACCGACGAAGAACTGCACGAAAAGGGCCTCGCGCTGCTCGCACCCTACCAGGTGGTGATGACGCCAAGCCATCCCGAGTATTATTCGCCTGACATGCGAAGCGCGCTGGCCGCCTGGCTCGAGGGTGGCGGGCGTCTGATGTATCTGGGCGGCAATGGATTTTACTGGCGCATCGCATATAGCGAGGATTGCCCAGGTGCGATCGAGGTGCGCCGCACCGAAAACGGCATTCGCGCCTGGGCTTCGGAGCCGGGCGAGTCCTATCACAGCTTCGATGGCGGCTATGGCGGCATGTGGCGGACGCAAGGCAAGGCCCCCAACTCCCTGGTCGGCGTTGGTTTCTCAACCCAGGGCGGCGATATCTCGACCTATTTCCGACGCAAGCCCGATAGCCGGTGCCCCGAGGTCGAGTTTATATTCAAGGGCGTGAAGCCCGATGAGCGGATCGGCGATTTTGGCCTGGTCGGCGGCGGTGCTGCGGGGCTCGAACTCGACCGTGCCGATGCGGCGCTGGGAACGCCAAGCAATACGTACATACTTGCCTCATCGGAGAATCACACCGACAATTATTTTGTCACGCTCGAAGAGATACTGCAGGCCGGTCCCGGACGCGGCG
>CAVOEB010000105.1:0-3591 GCA_963694715.1 Alphaproteobacteria bacterium
GTCTTCCTCGGGGGTGGACGCCACCCGTTCGCCTGCGACCTCGATAAACATCGTCTTCTCCACCCCGCCCAGGGTTCCCAGAACCCGCTGGCGGGTGACCTTCTCGTCGATCTCGAACATGACCGTGGCGACCAGTTCGTTGCCCTTGGGGATCAGCGGGGCATAGGCGCGCAACTCGTCCTTGATCTGCGCCTCGCCGCCCTTCTCGATATAGAGCATTTCGTGGATCTGGTGCCACATCGTGTCGTAGCTCTCGAAATAAAAGGTCGCCCAGGGCCCGACGGCGACACGGCGATGGCGCTTCAGCGCCGAGATCGCCTTGCGGCGCTCCTTGCGGTCGGCGGCGTATTGCTCGATCGGTATGATGTCGTCGCGGGTAATTTCGCGCTTGGCGCTCACGATCGCTTCCTTTCCTTGCCCGGCACCGGCCTAGGTTTCGATGCCATAGGCGCGGGCGAACAACTCGATGGGATGTTGGGAACTGCGCGGCGGCGTCGGGTCGCCCTCCTGGACCCCCTCCTGGATCAGGCGCTCCATGCCCTGGAGAATATGCGCGCCCGCCAGGGGGCATTCCGAGGCAACGAAGGGCTGGTTGGCCTTCAGCGCCTGACGTGCGACTGGCTTGCCGATCTTCATCGCGGTTTCGAAATTGCCCTTGCGCATGCCCCAGGCACCGCCATGGCCGGAGCAGCGCTCGATCACCTTGGTCTCGGTATCGGGCACCAGCTTCATCATCTCGGCCGCCTTGCGGCCGATATTCTGGGCCCGGGCATGGCAGGCGATATGAAGAACCACCCCGCCGTCGAGCGGGCGCAGCCCGTCGGCCAGGCCCTCCTTGCCGGCGATGTCCACGACATATTCGCTGGCATCGAAGGTCGCTCGCGCCAGCCTTGCCACCGCTTCGTCCTCGGGCAAGATCAGCCGCCATTCGAACTTGAGCATCAGCGCGCAGGAGGGCACCAGGGCGACGACGTCGTAACCCTTGTCGATCCAGGACCCCAGTTCCGCAGCCACCTTCTTGGCACCATCGGCCACCCGGGCGATATCGCCTTCTTCGAGTTGGGGCATGCCGCAGCATTGCGGATAGACGACCTCGGTTTCGACCCCGTTGTGCGCCAGCACCGCGCGCGTCGCATGGCCGATGCTCGGCGTGTTGTAATTCGCGAAACAGGTGGCGTAGAGGACCGCCTTGCGGCCGTAGCCCGGCGCGTCCTTGTTGACCTCCGGCGGGTTCTCGGCCGCCTGTTTGACGAAGGGCTTGGCCGCGTATCTCGGCAGATCGGCATCTCGGTCGATGCCCGCAACCTTCTCCATCGCGCTGCGCGCCAAGCCGTTCTCGCGGTCGCTCGCCCAATTGACGATCTTGGAGACATGGCAAGCCAAACGGCCGTTGCGATCGGTCTCGGTGATCTGGCGCTCGACGAAGACCGCGCCTTCGCCGTTGCGTTTCTCGACCGCCCGGTAGCGCAGCATCAGATGGGGGAAATCGATGTTCCATTCATGGGGCGGCACATAGGGGCAGCTCACCATGAAGCACATGTCGCAGAGCGTGCAGGCATCGACGACGGGCTTGAAGCCCTTGCTGTCGACCGTGTCGAGTTCGCCCGACGGCGATTCGTCGATCAGATCGAAAAGTCGGGGAAAGGAATCGCAGAGGCGCAGGCAGCGCCGACAGGTGTGGCAGATATCGAAGACCCGACGCAGCTCCTCGTCGAGCTTCGCCTCGTCATGGAAATCCGGATCGTTCCACGGAATCGGATGACGCGTGGGGGCGTCCAGGCTGCCTTCTCGCATATCGGATCGCTCCGCGTGGCTGCGGTGGCCCCGGCGGACCGTCATGGCCCGCATGCGGGGTATCGTAATTCAGGCGAGGGAACGGGGGCCGCAGCCCCCGTTCGATCACGCGCGCGCCACAAGGGCGCGCCTGTGACTAGCCGATATCGGCAAGCGCCTTCTGGAAACGGCCGGCATGGGACTTCTCGGCCTTGGCCAAGGTCTCGAACCAGTCGGCGATTTCGTCGAAGCCCTCTTCGCGGGCCGTCCGGGCCATGCCCGGATACATGTCGGTGTATTCGTGGGTCTCGCCCGCGATCGCGGATTTGAGGTTCAGCGAGGTATCGCCGATCGGCTCGCCCGTCGCCGGGTCGCCCACTTCCTCGAGGAATTCGAGATGGCCATGCGCATGGCCGGTCTCGCCTTCGGCCGTCGAACGGAACACGGCGGAGACGTCGTTGAAGCCTTCGACATCGGCCTTCTGCGCGAAATAGAGATACCGGCGGTTCGCCTGGGATTCCCCGGCAAAGGCTTCTTTCAGGTTGTTTTCGGTCTTCGATCCCTTGAGATCCATGGTTCTCTCCCTATGACGAACTGTTCATGACGGTCGCCGGTTTCGAACAACAGCCGTGCCAAGGCCAGACGCTGGCGGGTCGGGCGAAGCCCGGCGGCGCGCAAACGGTCAAGGCTGGCGGAATAAGGACGTGTGTGAGTCATGATCCCTATATAGGGACGACTGGTGGCAAAATAAAGGCTTTGTGTCAGTGCCCTGGTCGGAACCTTGAAATCTCTCAAATATTGACCGGGTCGATCGGGGTGAGGCGATCAGGCTGGGCCGTCTTCCTCGATCGGAACCGCCTCGGCCGGCGCCATCGCGACGGCATGAGTGCCGCAATCGACATGATGGACCTCGCCGGTCACCCCGGCCGATAGGTCGCTCAACAGGTAGAGCCCGGCATTGCCGACCTCTTCCAGGGTCAGGCTCCGCTTGAGCGGGGCGGCCGCCCGGTGCCAGTTGAAGATGCTCCGTGCCGAACCGATCGCAGCACCGGAGACCGTGCGCATCGGGCCGGCGGAAAGCGCGTTGACCCGAATCCCGGCGGGGCCCAGATCGGTCGCCATATAGCGCGTGCTGGCCTCGAGAGCGGCCTTGGCGACGCCCATGACGTTGTAGTTCGGCACCACCCGCTCGGCGCCCGAGAAGCTGAGGGTGAGGAGACTGCCGCCATTCGGCATCAACGGGGCGGCACGCCCGGCGACCTCGGTGAAGGAGTAGCAGGAGATCAGCATGGTCCGCCGGAAGTTCTCGCGGCTGGTATCGGCGTAACGCCCCTTGAGTTCACTGCGATCCGAATAGGCGATGGAGTGCAGCACGAAATCGAGCCCGCCCCAGGTCCGCTCAGCCGTTTCGAAAACGGCCGCCATGCTGGCCTCGTCTTCGACATCGCAGGGCACGACAAAGGCCGCCCCGACCGATTTGGCCAACGGCTGGACGCGCCGGCCCAGGGCGTCGCCCTGATAGGTAAAGCCGATTTCCGCCCCGGCGGCCGAGATGGCGCGCGCGATACCCCAGGCGATCGAGCGTTCGTTGGCAACGCCCATGATAAGGCCGCGCCGGCCGGCCATCAGGCTCCCAGGCAGGCCCCCGGGCGCGCTCACGCCGAAACTCCGACCCGAGCCATGGTCGTCGCCCGGGCGTTTCGAATGGTATTTCGGATGGGATCGGTCCTCACCATGGCCTGGGATCTAGCTTAGACGAGCGGTCGGGCGGGCGGAAGCCCACCGGGACCGAAGAGGAGGGTCGACACCTCAGCCGTC
>CAVOEB010000106.1:0-3566 GCA_963694715.1 Alphaproteobacteria bacterium
CGGAAGAAGAAAATGGCGCGGATGAGAATGGCGCGGATGAGAATGGTGCGGACGCGGATGGCGTGGAGGAGATCGAGACGGCGAATGAGAACTTCATGCTCGACGATGCCCGTTTCGAGGCCATGGCCGAGGGCGAGGAATTCGTCCTGACCATCGCATCCAACGGCTTCGGCAAGCGGACCAGCGCTTACGACTACCGGATCACAAAGCGCGGCGGCAAGGGTATCGAACTGATGCGCTTGCGCACGGAGGAGGCGGAAGTGACGGCCGCCTTCCGCGTGACGCCGGGCGACGAGTTGGTGATGACCAGCGACGGCGGCCAGATCATCCGCATGTCGGTCGACGATATCCGTGTGGCCCGACGTTCGACTCGGGGCGTTACCTTATTCCGCGTGGCCGAGGACGAGCGCGTCGTGTCCGTCGCGCGCCTGCGCGACGACGAGGAAGAAGGCCAGGGGGAAGAGGACGGCGAGACCCCGGAGGAGATGCTCGAGGGCGAGACGGCGTTAGTCGCCGAAAACTCCGAAATCGGCGAGGCGCCCGAGGACGAAATCGCGTCGGATCCAGAACCCGACGAAAGCGTCTAACCCGAAAACAAGCCCGGTTGGAGGTGGCGCGCGCCGCACGGTATAAGGGCGCGCGAAATCAGGAGAGAGTCATGACAACCCCGCTCGTCGGCCTTTACCCGGGCAGTTTCGATCCGATCACCAACGGCCATACCGACGTCATCAAGCGCGCGGCGAAGATCTGCGACCGGCTCGTCGTCGGCGTCGCGATCAACACGGGCAAGGACCCGATGTTCACGATCGAGGAACGGGTCGAGATCGTGAAGGACGAGATTCACGCCCAGGACCACGGCATCGAGGCCCGGATCGAGGTGCTCGCCTTCCGGGGCCTGCTCATGCATTACGCGCGCGAGGTCGGGGCCATAATCATCGTCCGCGGGCTGCGCGCCGTGACCGATTTCGACTACGAGTTCCAGATGACCGGCATGAATGCGCGCCTGGACCCGGAGATCGAAACCGTCTTCCTGATGGCCTCGGAGAAGCACCAGTTTATCTCGTCGCGCCTGGTCAAGGAAGTCGGCATCCTGGGCGGCGACGTGCGCCCCTTCGTCTCGTCCCGGGTCGCGGAGCATCTGGTCAAGCGCATCGCCGAGCGAGAGGCCGCGCGAGGGGAATAGAGCGCGGCAGTCCCGGCGGTTTTTGTCAGGCGGCCAACCGCTGCATCATCCGGCGGTACAGCCTGTGGGTGAGACGGTCGAAGCTCAGGGTGGCGAGGATCGCGCAGGGCAGGATGGTGGCGCGATAGAGGCGTCTCAGCGTGCGGGCGCCGGGGCCTTGGCGCAATAATCGGCGATACCGGCCCGGCCCGGCGGCTTGCGCGTCATGTAGCGGTCGCGGAAGCGGCGCAGGGCGCGGAGTTCGAAACAGTCCTCGGGCAGGCCGAACGCGCCGCAGGTCGCGGTAGTCAGGAAGCAACCATCGAACTCGTCGTACTCGCATTTTCCGGCGTCTTCCAGTGCGATGGCGTTATCGCGCTGGCGCTCCATCAGGCCGAGGGCGTAGGCAAAGCCGAATGAATCTATGCTGTAGGACCCGGTGCTGTCATCGGAATAGGTCGCGTCCACCGCGAGATAGGTGCCGTCGCTCAGGACATTGACGAGGCGTACCTCGTCGTCGTCGAACAATTCGAACCATTCATCGAGTTCGCCGTCGTAGTCGTGGAAATAGGTGCCGAGGGACGCACCGCAGCGGGCGATCTCGGCCCGATAGGCGTTGGCGAAGCTTCGACGGTCTCATGAACGTCTTTCCAGACGGACTCCGCGCGCCGGTCGCGGCCGCCGCCGCGCTCTTTCGCGTCATCGTCGCTGGCAAGGATCAGCAGGCCGGACTTCGCAGCCCCGGCCAAATCGATCTGCGCGGCCGGCGCGGCCTGGGCCGCGGCGAGGGGGGCGGGCCCGTCTTCCGCAGCATAGGTCTCCATGCCCGACCAGACGGTGAATGCGAGGCCGGCAAGCAAAGCGAGGACCATCATGCCGCTATGGCGGAGATGGCGCCGGGAGCGCATGGCGATCAGATCGATGAAATAGCGCCAGGCCGCGACCGGGGTGGCGACGAAATCGGTAAAGCATGCATGGCCGGGGCCAACGAGACCCCAGACCAGGCGCAGGACGACCAACCCGCCGACCAGATAGCTGGCCCAGAGATGGCGCGCGAGAAGTTAGTCCTCGGTGAATTAGGAGACGAAGAAAGCGGCGGCCAGGGTCCAGCGGAAGACGCGCACCAAGAGTTCCCAGGCATGAACGGAGCTGGGCGTCCGGCCAGGCTTTTCGGGGGTGACGGAAGCGGACATTGCGGCGGCTCCATTCGTTCGGCTGAGAATCTTGTCGGCTTTGACCGTATATCGGCGGGCGAAGCCGGCGCCACGATGACGCGAGAGGGGCCGATTCCACTTGATCCGGATTAAGATAGGCCAATTTGTTGACCGCTGCCGGCGCCGCGCCTAATGTCCGCCGCGCGCGACTGGCGGAGACCGGCCGCGGTCCGACCCGGAGGGGCGCGTAGCTCAGTGGTAGAGCATCTGACTTTTAATCAGATGGTCGTGGGTTCGATCCCCACCGCGCCCTCCAATTTTTCAATAACCTAACTCGATAATTCGTTGTTATTGCCCTGAATATGTAGCAGTATAGGTAACGGAGCGATCGATCGCTTCACCCACAAAATTTTCCAGACGACAGCCCTGCGGATCGCTAGGGCCAACGTCCACGTCTGGTCATAAATGTCAGCGAGATCGGGCAATGCCCGACTCGACAATTTGAAACCATTTTTCGGGGCGCGGAAGCTTGCCTGGCAGCATGCTAGCAGCTGGCCGGGCTGCCACACGGGACCCATAAGGCCGAGGGCGCGGCGGCGGCAATCAGCGGCCGAGCCTGCTGTGGTTCGCGATGCGCGGGGGGAATGCAAATTCTATGTTGATCGAGGATTGGGGAGACGCGCTGCTGAGCCTGGCGGCGGTCGTCTTTTATCTGGTGGCTTATTTCAGTTTCCTGCACATGATGCGATTTTCACGGAATTGGTTCCCGACCCCGACCCAAGAGATCCTAACGATCGCGGCGCTGGTGGCGCTCGTCGTCGCCTTCGTGTCGGTGTCAGAAGAAGCGAGCGTGGATTTCGCCGCACTCGTCGTCTCGGGCGCGCTGATCGCCTCCCTGTTCTTTGTCATAGGGTCCCCGTCCTTCGCCCTTCGGTCACCCCAGCCGCCGCTGGTGGAATTCATCGAGCGCCACGCGGGCCGCATCGAGCTGGGCTTGCTGCCGATCGCCGCGGCCGCCTGGTATGCCATTCCCAACGACAGGCTGCGGGCGGTGTTGTTGGTGGCCACGCTGGTGGAGCTTGCGTGGTTCCTGCGCCTCGCTTGCGCCTGGCGGCGCAGGAGGTCTCGGCCCCTGGGGGTGAACGACCTCCTGGTCCTGCGCGCACAGTCCGGCGGCGACATCGAGACCTTCGCACACAGGCACCGGATCGACGAGCTGGTGAGCGGAGGCGGCCAGGTCAAGTGGCTCG
>CAVOEB010000107.1:0-3508 GCA_963694715.1 Alphaproteobacteria bacterium
CCACCATATTTTGCCGGCTCCTGGGGCAGGCGTTCGGTGCTGCCCTGTTCGGCGCGGTCATTTCGGAAACATTGTGCACCCGGGTTCCCAATGCCGATGAAATGGCGCGAACCATCCTTGATCCGGCGCGCCGAGACGCATTGACCCCTGTCGCCCTCGGACCGGTTGTCGACGCACTCGCCGACGGGCTGCATAACGTCTATGCGATCGCAACGATCTTCGGCGTCCTGGTCATTCTGTTTGCACTCGGCTTGCCCCGGCGCCTGCGTCCGGGTGGCTAGGTGTCGTTATTTGAGTGCAGGTGCGAACAGCTAAGCATCAATCAGGGCGAGCACGCGTTCGGGCGTCAATGGTATCTCACGCGGGAACTTGCCGATCGCATGGGCAACGGCATTGCTGATCGCTGCGGCCACCGGCACGACGGAGGCCTCTCCGAGTCCCTTGGCGCCATTCGGGCCCGTCGGCTCGTGTGAGGAAACAATGATCGTCTCGATGGCGGGTAAATCGGCGGCGTGGAGAATTTGATAACTCGCGAAGTCGCGGGTCAGGAGCCGGCCGTCTTCGTCGACGACGTACTCCTCGCAAAGCGCCGCGCCCATGCCCATGGCCACCGCACCATGCAGCTGACCTTCGACAAACATTGGATTTACCGGCTGTCCACAATCGATCGCCTCGCCGACCCGGTCCACATGGACCCGCCCGGTTAATGGATCAACGCGAACTTCGGCCATGCAGACCGCAAAGGGCGGCGCGACACTCGGCGGCAGAAAGGAACCTTGGCCACTCAGCATTTCCGGCCGATCCGACTCGAAGCGAATCCAGTGATCGACCTCCGCGACCGTCGGGTTGCGGTCCAGGTTGTCGCCCTCGAACGAGATTCCCTCTGCCGTGAGGCGAAGTATCGAGAGCGGGACGCCGAGCATCTCAGCCGCACGAGACAGAAGCAATTCGCGCAAGGCCACGGCAGCCCGGCGGACCGCCTCTCCGGCAACATATGTCGTTCGACTCGAATGCGCGCCTTGGTCATACGGCGCCACATCGGTATCGCCTGTAACGACGCGGATGTCCCGCGCGTCAGCCTTCAGTTCCTCGGCGGCAAGTTGAGCAAAAACGGTCGAGGATCCCGTACCGGTATCGGGCACCCCGGTGCGAACGACGTAGCGCCCGTTCTCGTGCAGATCGACATAGGCGTTTCCGTGGTCGCGGTAGTACGGCATCACCGTGCTGATGTGCGTACCGACCGCGGCGCCGATCCCACGCCACACCCGCGGCTCTCGCGCCGCCGGCCAAGCTGCGCGTTTCTTCGTCCAGTCGAAACGCTCGGCGAGCTGGCGGATACCATCGGCAGCGTGCACAGAACCGACCTTCCACTCTGGACCAAGGTCGAGATAGGGATCGCCTTCTCTGATCAGATTGCGCAGACGTAGGTCGAGCGGGTCCGCACCGATCTTCTCCGCCAGTTCATCGACCAGGGTCTCCGTCGCAAATGCGCCTTGCGGCGAACCAAAGCCACGCATCCCGCCAGCATTGGGCAGGTTCGTGTAGGCGAGCCGTCCGCGGTAGCGAAAGTTGGGGGTCCGGTAGATGGCCGCGCTGCGAATGCCCAGCGACTTCATAACCCGGTAGCCCATTCCGGCATAGGCACCGGTACCCACCGTCGCCTGGATCTCTCGCGACACGAAATTCCCGTCTTCATCGGCGCCAATGGTGGCATCCATCACGACGGCGTGCCTGGTACGGGAGGACGTAAACTGCTCCTCGCGGCTGTTCGCCCACCGCACTGGCCGCTTCGTCTTCTGCGACAACACCACCGCGACGATTTCGTCGCCAAGATCCGAGCGCTCGCCTTGGCCTCCCCCCATATCCGGTGCGTGAACCCGAATCAGGCTTTCGTCGAGGCCAAGCGCCCGAGAGAGAACCTTGCGCGCGTGAAAGGGGACCTGCGTGTTGGTGATCAGGTTCAGTCGTCCGTCCGGGCTCCAACTCGCAAGGGCGGCTTTCGGCTCGAGGTTGCAATGCTGTACCGCAGCCGTCCGGAATGTGCCGCCAACGACATGAGCGGATTGTGGCTCAACCATTTCGACATCCCCGATATCGAAGGCGAACGGTTCAGCCGCGTGATTGCGCGTGCCGGCATGAATCTCCGTTGCGGCGTCTTGCAGCGCCGCCACAGGGTCAGAGGCGGCGGGGAGAGAATCGTATTCGACGTGAATCGCGTCGAGCGCTCGTTGTGCAGCCTCAGGTGTTTCTGCCGCAACTGCGGCAATTCGATCACCTTCGAATCGCGCGCGGTCGTTGAGTACGCGCTCGTCGGCACGCAGTGTTTGCACATCGTTAGGATTGCGGAATGCGCCGGTATAGTTGGTCTGCGGGACATCGGCGGCGGTTATCACAGCAATGACGCCAGGTAACATCAGCGCCGCGTCGATATCGATTCGCCGGATCGCTGCATGCGGCACGGTCGAACGCAGGATGCGTCCATGCAGCATGCCCGCCAGGACCATATCCGTGGTGTAGGTCTGCTCGCCTATGGCCTTGCCGGACCCGCCGAGTTGAGGGATACGGGCTCCGAAGCCCGGCCGGTCTTCAAGCGCCGACGGCGAAGCTCCGTTGGGCCAATCCGTTACGGCATCGACCATGTTCTGGTAGCCGGTGCAGCGGCACAGGTTGCTCTTGAGAGCATCTCGCAATGATTCCGCGTCCGCCGCGCCGCCAGAATCGAAATGCGCGTGGAGGCGCACGACGATACCCGGCGCGCAGTAACCGCACTGAAACGCGCCGTGATCGACGAGACGATCAATGAGGGCTTTCGCTTTGTCATTTTTTGCCAATCCGCTCGCCGTCGTGACCTGCCGGCCTTGCGCACGTGCGACAGGCACGAGACAAGATCGCACAGGCGCGCCATCCAACAGGACCGTGCAGGCGCCACATTGCCCCGCCTCGCAACCCGGTTTCGGTACCGAAGTCGCACCGCTATCGCGCAGCGCCATGAGCAGGCTCTTGGCCGGTGATCCCGTGAGCGATACGGGCGCGTCATCGACGGAGAGAGCAATCGTAACGTCGGTCATGCGGCGATCTCCGCGACCGCTTCCTCGGCCAGCACCGAGACCAAGTGACGACGGTAGGCACCGCTGGCCAGTGCGTCCGAGCGCAGAGGCGGCACGTCCCGTGCGCCGACAAGATGCAGCGGATGGTTAGCACCGCCCGCTAGGAAAAGGTTGGCACCATCCGAACTACGGGTCCCGGCGACCGCGCAGACAAAGGCGCCCCCGTTCGTCGTCGCGCGACGGTATGTCCAGTGCACGGCAGGTTGTACCGCGATCTCAGCGCCCACGAGGATCTCCCCCTCGGCAAGCGCGAAGTCAGGGGCGCAGAGAACAGCCGCGTCGGCGCTGCGTTCACCGGAAACACTCGCGATGCGGAGGGACGTGCCCAGCGCGAGCAGGGCAGCCGGTATCTCCCATCCTCCCCTGGCCATCAGGTTCCCGCCGATCGTGGCCTGCCGCCG
>CAVOEB010000108.1:0-3503 GCA_963694715.1 Alphaproteobacteria bacterium
AAACGATATCGCCGGGGCCGCTTTTCGAAGCGGCCCCGTTTTTTCGCGCAAAGCCCCCCCCCCCCCCGCTCAGGGCAAGGTCAGCGAGCAGGCCGCGTAGGTCATCTAGCCGGGCTTGACGATCTCCGCATCGGCAACCCGGACGGCATGCAGTTTGCCATCCAGGTTGTATTTCCAGAATTCGAAAAATTTATGGAGGGTGGGGAAGCGGCGGGCGATGTCGAGTTCCTGCCAGACATAGGTCTGCAGGAGGCTCGCGTGATCGGGGAGGTGGTAGAGAATTTCAGCGGTGGTCTATCGGTAACCGCGGAGTTGAAGTTCCAGGCTGGTCGTATCTCCTCAGCAGTGCTATGGATGCCCACAGGGAGAGTGTGCGGATCGAATGGTTATGAATCAAAAAAAACTTATGATTGCAGGGCCTTAGAGGCCAAGAGACAGGACTGCTAACAATCGGCTGCACAGCCTAGCCGGTTCAGTTAAAGTGCGCCGGTTGGCGCGCGAGCGGAGCGTAGGCTATGCAGAAATAATTGAAGCGTACGAGAGCGGGGACAGGATGACGAATGTCGCTTTTATCGGCCTGGGCATCATGGGCTATCCCATGGCGGGCCACCTGGTAGCGAAGGGCCACGAGGTCGCGGTCTATAACCGGACCGGCGAAAAGTCGGAGCGCTGGGCCAAGGAGCATGGCGGGCGCATTGCGCAAACACCGCGCGAGGCGGCCGAGAGGACGGAGATTACCTTCGCTTGCGTTGGCAACGACGACGATCTGCGTAGCGTGGTGCTAGGCGAGGATGGCCTGTTCGCCGGACTGGCCAAGGGCAGCGTCTTCGTCGATCATACAACGGCCTCGGCAAACATCGCCCGTGAGCTTGAAGCGCTGGGCCGCGAAAGCGGCATCGATATGATCGACGCGCCGGTCTCGGGCGGCCAGGCCGGCGCGGAGAACGGTCAGTTGACGGTCATGTGCGGCGGCGATCCGGCGGTTTTCTCCCGGGTCGAGCCGGTGATCGATGCCTACGCCAAGGCGTGCAGCCTGATCGGCGGGATCGGCGCGGGGCAACTGACCAAGATGGTCAACCAGATCTGCATCGCCGGGCTGGTTCAAGGGTTGGCCGAGGGGATGAATTTTGGCATCAAGGCCGGGCTCGACATGGATAAGGTGATCGGGGCGATTTCCAAGGGCGCGGCGCAGTCGTGGCAGATGGACAACCGGGCCGGCACCATGGTCCAGGGCGAGTTCGATTTCGGCTTCCCCGTGGACTGGATGCGCAAGGATCTCGATATCTGCATCGACGAGGCGCGGCGCAACGGCGCACGCCTGCCGGTCGTCGCCCTGGTCGACCAGTTTTACGCCCAGGTCCAGGCGCGGGGCGGCAAGCGGTTCGACACCTCGAGCCTGATCCACCTGCTCATGAACGACTGACGGCGGGGAAGGGGAGCTAATCCATTTGGCGGATTCGCTGAATTGCCGTTCAGTCGCCACGTAGCTTGACCGCGCTCAACCGCCACGCAAGCGGCGGCCTTCAGTCGTAGGCTTGCGAATTCACGATCTCGCGTTCTAACCCACCTTTTCGGCGGCTTTCGCGCGGTTCCAGGCAGATTCGAGTTGATCGAGGGTGGCTCCGGCGGGGTCCTTATCCTGCGCCGCGTATTCCGCCTCGATAGCCCGAAACCGGCGTTCGAACTTAGCGTTGGTCCGGCGCAATGCGGTTTCCGGGTCGATCGCCAGATGGCGCGCGAGATTAGCCACAGCGAAGAGCAGATCGCCGATCTCGTCTTCTATACGATCCGGATCGCGGGGTCCCCGCTCTATTTCTGCGGTCACTTCAGCCAGTTCTTCGTCGATTTTCGCTAGCACAGGCGGCAAGTCCGGCCAGTCGAAGCCAACCCGAGCCGCACGTTTTTGTAGTTTGGCCGCGCGGCTGAGGGCGGGGAGGGCGAGGGGGATGCCGTCGAGTAGACCGTGTTCCGTGCCCGTGCGTGCTGCTTTTTCCGCCCGTTCCGCTGCCTTTTGGTCCTCCCACGAGACGCTCTGGGCCTCAACGCCGCTGATTTTGGCGTCCGCGAAGACGTGGGGATGGCGGCGGATCATTTTCTCGGCGATATGGTCGGCGACGGCCTCGAAATCGAACGCGTCGCGCTCTTTGGCGAGGCGCGCGTGAAAGACAACCTGAAACAGCAGGTCACCCAACTCATCTTTTAGTGCATCGAGGTCGTTCTGCGCTATGGCGTCGGCGACTTCGTAAGCCTCCTCGATGGTATACGGCGCGATGGTCGTAAAATTTTGTTCGCTATCCCAGGGACAACCGGTTTCGGGATCGCGCAGCCGATCCATTACGGCCAGCAGTTTTTCGAGCGGTTTCATCGTGGGGGAGAGACTATCAGATTGGCAGCCAAGCGCTCCGTTAAATGGGTTTTGGAGTCCTCCGGAGTCTCTCCATTAATCGTATAATATATATTATGGGAAATATATGGATTTTGTATGGAGGCATACTCGATGGTGATTATGTGTTTTGTATCAATGAATTACAAATCGACACCCACCTAGATACGAAAGTTTGTTCTCGGGCTAAATAGCATCCGTATCAATGACCATGCCGTCATAGGCCGGAACCACGCCCGCGGGGCATTGGGCGAGAAAGGATTCGTAATCGACGCTGTGAGACATATGGGTGAGCACGGCGAGTCGGGGTTTGACCCGTTCGATCCAGCCCAGGGTCTGTTCGAGATGAGAATGGGTGCCATGAGGGCGAACGCCGATGCAATCGACGATCCAGACCTCTACCCCTGCGAGGGTTCCGAACGCTGCTTCGTCTAGGGTATGGGCGTCGGTGGAATAAGCGGCTGTGTCGTCAAAGCGCAGGCCCAGGCTGGGCATATGGCCGTGCTCCTGGGCAAAGGGTCGTACTTTGAGGCCAGCGACCTCGAACGGTCCGCCAAAGCGATGGGATACGAGGGTCGGAGAAATCCATGGCCGGTCAGGGTCTATTATGCGAAATGCATAGGCAAAGCGGCTCTCAATAGTGCTCAGCGTGGTGTCGTCGCCGTAGATGTCGATCGCGGAGCGCATGGCGTAGTTGATGGGACGAAGATCGTCGATGCCGTGGACATGGTCGGCGTGAGCATGGGTGTAGATCACCCCGTCAAGGCGCGAAACGCCCGCATCGAGCAATTGCGCGCGCAGGTCGGGCGAGGTATCGACCAGAACACTCGCGCCGTCCTGTTCGACCAGGATCGAGGTTCGCCTGCGTTGGTTGCGCGGATCTCCAGAGGCGCAGACGGCGCAATCGCAGCCGGGGATGGGAACGCCGCTCGACCAACCGCAGCCCAGGATGGTAATTTTCATGCCCGATCAGGCGTCCGGCCGACGCGCCTTGGCGAACAGACGAAAGAAATTTTCGCTTGTTCGGACGGCCAGGGTGTCGCTATCGGTTCCCAGCAATTTGGCGAGGAAGGCCGCGGTGTGGGCGACGAAGGCGGGCTCGTTGCGCTTGCACCGTTTG
>CAVOEB010000109.1:0-3399 GCA_963694715.1 Alphaproteobacteria bacterium
GCATCCGGACCCCGTCGCATCCGGACCCCGTCGCATCCGGACCCCGTCGCATCCGGACCCCGTCGCATCCGGACCCCGTCGCATCCGGACCCCGTCGCATCCGGACCCCGTCGCTGCGTCTTGCGGGCGCCGTCGGAGTCGCGGGATGTCAACAATTGCCAAGAATAGCAAAAACAGATGGCGTAGTTCTCAATCAAGCCATTGGCGCGGCTACGCTTTCGGCCGGCAAGGCAAGGCGGATTCTGAGTAAATCCGAGCGGAAACCGCCGATTTGGCGCGGCTCGGTGGCATTTTGCCCGAATCATTGCGAATCGGACCGAATCAGTTTGAAGGCGAGTGCGATGCACCCTATCGTCCGCCCGGCCCCGTACCCCCGCGCGGCCCGAAGGTGAACGCGCCATGACCGACCTCGCCCTTATCCGCAATTTCGCGATCATCGCCCATATCGACCACGGCAAATCGACCCTGGCCGACCGGCTGATCCAGATCTGCGGCGGGCTGGCCGTGCGCGAGCTGCGCGAGCAGGTGCTCGATTCCATGGATATCGAGCGCGAGCGAGGCATCACCATCAAGGCCCAGACCGTGCGCCTGGCCTATACCGCCCAGAACGGCGAGACCTATCAGCTCAACCTTATGGACACGCCGGGCCATGTCGATTTCTCCTATGAGGTCAGCCGCTCGCTGGCGGCCTGCGAAGGGGCGCTGCTGATCGTCGATGCCAGCCAGGGGGTCGAAGCCCAGACCCTGGCCAATGCTTATCTGGCGATCGACGCGGGGCTCGAGATCATCCCCGTGCTCAACAAGATCGACCTGCCGGCGGCGGAGCCCGAGCGGGTGCGCCGCGAGATCGAGGAGGTCATCGGCCTCGACGCCTCGGACGCGATCTCGGTTTCGGCCAAGACGGGCGAGGGCATCGCCGAGGTGTTGGAGGCCCTGATCCTTCGCCTGCCGCCGCCCAAGGGCGAGGCGGACCAGCCGTTGCGCGCCCTGCTGATCGACTCCTGGTACGACACCTATCTCGGCGTCGTCACCCTGCTCCGCGTGGATGAGGGGGTGCTCAAGAAGGGCATGAAAATCCGCCTGATGGCCACGAATGCGCGCTACGACGTGGACGGGGTCGGCGTCTTCACGCCCAAGAAGACGCCCGTCGGCAACCTGGGCCCGGGCGAGATCGGTTACCTGACCTGCGGCATCAAGCATGTCGCCGACACCCAGATTGGCGACACGGTGACCGACGACAAGCACCGCGCGGAAAAGCCCCTGCCGGGCTTCCGCCCCTCGTTGCCGGTCGTCTTCTGCGGCCTCTTCCCGGTCGACGCGGCGGCCTTCGAGGATCTGCGCGAAAGCCTGCAGAAGCTCGCCCTGAACGATTCCTCTTTCGTCTTCGAGGCCGAGACCTCGGCCGCCCTGGGTTTCGGCTTTCGCTGCGGCTTCCTGGGGCTGCTCCATCTCGAGATCGTGCAGGAACGATTGAGCCGCGAATTCGATCTCGACCTAATCGCGACCGCGCCCAGCGTCATCTACAAGGTCCATATGACCGACAGCTCGCTCGTCGAGATGCACAACCCGGCCGATATGCCGGATCCGATCAAGATCGAGGGGATGGAGGAGCCGTGGATCCGCGCCACGATCCTCGTGCCGGCCGAGTATCTCGGTGCCATCCTGACCCTGTGCGAGGACCGGCGGGGCGAACAGATCGACCTGACCTGGGCGGGCGACCGGGCGATGGCGCAATATCGCCTGCCGCTCAACGAGGTGGTCTACGATTTCTACGACCGGCTCAAGAGCGCGTCGCGTGGCTATGCCAGTTTCGACTACCAGATCGAGGACTATCGGCCGGGCGATCTGGTCAAGCTCTCGATCCTGGTGAACGGCGAGCCGGTCGATGCCCTGGCGATGATCGTGCCGCGCGACAAGGCCGAGGGCCGGGGCCGCGCCCTGTGCGAAAGGCTCAAGGACCTGATCCCGCGCCAGCTCTTCAAGATCGCCATCCAGGCGGCGATCGGCGGCAAGGTCGTCGCGCGCGAAACCCTGAGTGCGCTGCGCAAGGACGTCACGGCCAAATGCTACGGTGGCGATATCAGCCGCAAGCGCAAGCTGCTCGAGGCCCAGAAGCGGGGCAAGAAGCGGATGCGCCAGTTCGGTCAGGTGGAGATTCCGCAGAGTGCCTTTCTCGAGGCCCTCAAGCTGAACGACAGCTAGGGCGTCAGCGCCATCGGCCGCGCCGCGAACGGCAGAGGAAGGTCAGCGCCACGCCCGGCACGCCGAGGACGAGCACGGCCGGCCAGGTCAGCACGGTGACGATGACCGGATCCCAGAGGCTGGGTAGCAGATAGCGTTGAATGACGGCCTGGGCGCCGTTGAGACTGGCGCGATGCAGGTCGTACCAGACCTGACCCGCGGCATGGATGGTGAACGCGCCGGTCTGCCAGGCGCCCCACACTTCCCAGGCCAGCACGGCGAAAGCCGCCGCCAGCAGAACCCAGCCGAAAAACCGTCCGATCGCCATGGCAATGTGCCCTCCTGCGCCCGTGCCAGATCAGGATGGGCCGCGAAAGGGGGTCGCGCAACGCCCGTCTTCCCCGGCCTCGGGCACGCTTGCGTGAAGCACCGGCCGCTGGGCAAACCCGGCGCTGGCCCCCAGGCCCGCGCTTTGCTATTTTCCCGGGCCTTCGCGGAGGGATGGCCGAGCGGTTGAAGGCGCACGCTTGGAAAGCGTGTATGCGGTAACTCCGTATCGTGGGTTCGAATCCCACTCCCTCCGCCACTTACAACGTATAAACTATTGATATCATTAACTAAATATTATTTAGTAATATTTAGTACCACAGTTAGTCCCACACTGTGATCGCGTTAAGAGCCAATCTTCGGATTATCGTCCTCTTCCGTTTTCGTTGATGGCGGCGTCGGGCCGGCTTAGCTCAGTTGGTAGAGCGGCTGATTTGTAATCAGCGGAAAAATATCCATAACATCTTGTATTAAAACGATTGTTTATAAGTCTTCTGGATCAGTTGACGTCCAGTTGACGTATCCTGCTGCGCTAAAAAACACCGCCGCCTGCACGGCGCCGGGTCTGGCTCGCGCCACTTTCCATCGGCGTCAGCGCGCGGCGACGCGGCCGGTCGTGACGCCGCGCCCGCGGCCCAGACCCGCGCGGGCGCTGGCGGCCGATGAACGCCAAGCCGTCATCGACCTGCTGCGGGAGCCGCGCTACGTCGATCAGACCCCCGCGGAGGTCTATGCAATCCTTCTCGACCAGGGCCTCTACCATTGCTCGATCCGCACCATGTATCGGATCCACCATGAGCATGGCGGAGTGACGGAACGCCGCCGCCAGCTCCGCCATCCCGTCTACGCCAAGCCCGAGCTCATCGCCGACAGCCCAAACCAGGTCTGGTC
>CAVOEB010000110.1:0-3385 GCA_963694715.1 Alphaproteobacteria bacterium
GCGCCTGTTGACCGCTTGGCCCTGCGAGATCGGGTATGTCCTGCTCTACTCGCTGGCCCTGAAACCCGTTATAGACGGCGTGGAATTCGAGCGTCCCGGATTTTGGTTCGTCGGAGGCGCGCTGATAGGGGTCGCCTTTAGCCTCAAAGAATTTTGCGAGGCAAAATGGACGCCTCGCGGGCGAAACGCATCGGCACCATCGCCAATTTGTTCGTCGTGCTACCAGCCGCGTTTCTCGCTTTTCTCGCGACGGGCCCATGGTCCAAGGACGGCAATCAGCTCTTCGAATGGTTCTGGAGCTTCCGAGGCAGGTTCATCGCGCTGGTGGCGTTTTTTTTACCGCTTTATCCTGCACGCGATCTACGATCGACGTAGGACCGGCTAGGAATAGCTGCCAGCTTCTTCGCTGGTCCCCGATCCAAAGCCTGCTACCATCGCGGTATGCGAAGGAGGGACCGCATGGACGATGTCTACCGCTATATCGACGAAAACGCGCCGCGTTTTCTGGACGAGTTGAAGGTGCTGCTGCGCATTCCGTCCATCGCCACGGATTCGGAGGCGGTGGCGCGGGTTTCCAGCGCGCTCAAGGACCATCTGGATAGGGTCGGCATGCCCTCCGAACTGATGGAGTCGACCGGCAATCCGATGGTGGTTGGCCAGAAGCCGGGGGCCGAGGGGGCGCCGCGCGTGCTGCTCTACGGCCATTACGACGTGATGCCGGCGGGCAAGCGCGAATTGTGGGAGTCCGAGCCCTTCGAGCCGACGGAGCGGGACGGGCGCATCTATTGCCGGGGGGTGGGCGACAACAAGGCCCAGCATTTCGCCCATATCAAGGCGCTGGAGGCGTTGCAGGCCTGTGGGGTCGAGACGCCCCCGCTGAAGATCGTGCTGGAAGGCGAGGAGGAGACGGGCAGCGAAAGCCTGCCCGGTTTCGTGAAGGACCACCGCGAGTTGCTGGCCGCCGAACTGTGCTACGCCGCCGACGGGCCGCGCCACGAATCGAACCGGCCCACGGTCTATCTCGGCTGCCGGGGGGTGCTCGGCCTCGAACTCTATGTCGAGGGCATCGGGCGCGACGTCCATTCCGGCAATCGCGGCAATATCGTGCCCAACCCGGCCTGGAAGCTGGTCCATGTCCTGGCCTCCATGCGCGACGCCAAGGGCCGGGTGACGATCGAGGGCTTCGAGGACGACGTGATCCCGGCGACCAATGCCGAGCGGGCGCTGCTGTCGGAACTGCCCTATGACGGGCCGAGGATGGCGGCCGATCTGGGGGTGCCGGAGCTGGCCGGGCTCGCCCCCGCCGATTATTACGAACGCCTCATGTTCAAGCCGACCCTGACGATCAACGGGCTGGTCGGCGGCTATCAGGGCGAGGGCGGGATGACGGTTATACCTGGGCGCTGTTCGGTCAAGATGGATATCCGCATGGTGGTCAACCAGGACCCGGAGAGGATGGTCGCTCTGGTCCGCCGTCATCTCGACAAGCAGGGCTTCGGCGACGTGAAGATCGAGGTCCATGACGCCATGAAGCCGTCGCGCACCAATCTCGAAAACCGTTATGCCGACACAATCGTGGGCGCGGTGCGCGAGGCCTCGGGCGAGGAGCCGGTGGTCTGGCCCTCGCTCGGCGGCAGCATTCCGCAATACGCCTTCGTCGAGGGCCTGGGGACGCCCTGTATCTGGAGCGCCTATGCTAATTGGGACGAGGCCAACCACGCGCCCAACGAGAACGTGCATATTCACCTGTTCATCCAGGCGGTGAAAATGAGCGCGAATGTGTTCAATCGCCTGCGCGAGACGCGGGCCTGATATCGGATAGGAAGACTAAAGTTATGGCGGAGGGAGTGATGGCGCTGCCGTTCGAGGCGGCGGAATATGAGAGGCGGATGAACCGCCTGACCGAAGCGATGGCCACGCGCGGTCTCGACGGCATGGTGACCTTCGTGCAGGAGAACCAGTATTGGCTCTGTGGCTACGAAACCACAGGTTTCCATTCCTTTCCCCAGGCGCTGATCGTCACCGCCGGCGGGAGCAAGCTGCTGGTCACGCGCCAACTCGAAATCGAGAACGCGACGGAGAACGCGTTCGCCCTGCCGGCGGTCGGTTATCAGGACGACGAGGATCCGGGCGTGGCGATGGTCCGGGGCCTGGCCGAAATGGGGCTGTCGACGGGCAAGGTGGGCCTGGAAAAGAAGACGCCCTGGGTCACCATTCAGGTCTATGAAGCCTTGCTGGACAGCGCGCCGGACGCTGAATTCGCCGATTGTTCGGGAATGATTGAACTGTTGCGTAGCGTGAAGTCGGAATCCGAGATCGCCTATATGCGCCAAGCGGCGCGCTGCGTCGGTGCGGCAATGCGGGCCGGGGTCGATGCGGTGTATGCCGGGGCCACGGAGTTCGAGGTCGCGGCCGCGATCAGCCATGCAAGGATCGCCGCGGGCAGCCATTTCACGCGAAACCCGACTTATGTCGCCTCCGGCGCACGTTCAGCCCTGGGCCATGCCTCCTGGATCGGGCGCGAGATCGAGAAGGGCGATGTCGTCTTTTTCGAACTGGGCGCGAATGTGCGGCACTACGATTCCGCACTGATCCGCTGCGCCGTCGCCGGCCCGGCCACGGATGCGATGAAGGCCTGTCACGAGGCCTCCGTCGCCGCCCTCGAGTCGGTTCTGGCTGTCTTGAAGCCGGGCGCGATCGCCAAGGACGTCAATGCCGCAGCCATCACCGCCTTTGACCGGCGCGGTTTTGCTGGGCAATTCGACCACCGGGTCGGCTACGGCATCGGCATCGAATTCCTGACCTGGATCGAGCGCGGCGGCTTGAGTCTCGATTCGGGCTCGACCCAAGTGGTCCAGCCGGGCATGACCGTCCACCTGATCCCGTTCTTCAAGACGGCCGGGATGTATTCCATCGGGGTCAGCGAAACCGTGCTCATCACCGAGACAGGGAACGAGGTGCTCGAGACGGGTTGTCCGCGCGAGTTGTTCGAGCGTTAGTTTTTCTAGGGAAGGGAGGAAGACCAAATGGCCATCGACATCAAGGATGTCCCAAAGGAACTGTCTAATTTGACCATGATGATGGGCCGACGTCCGGATTCGCCGCATGAGGATTCCGAGGGGCATTTCGCCGGCCTGGGCAGCTTCAACGGCGCCGCCATCAATGTCGGCGGCTTCCAGGGCACCGGTTGCTGGGAACGGCACACCAAGGGCGACGAATTCTTCTACATTCTCGACGGCGAAACCAATCTCGTCGTCATGCAGGCGAACGGTCCCGAGACCGTCCATATGGGCAAGGGCAGCTTCTACGTCATGCCGCCCGGGGTCTGGCACCGCTTTCATTCCAAGGAGGGCGTCACCCTGATGGCGCTGACCCCCCAGCCGAC
>CAVOEB010000111.1:0-3141 GCA_963694715.1 Alphaproteobacteria bacterium
CCGACAAGCCGGCGGCGTCCTACTACACCGAATACACGCTCGAGGGCGATAACGTGCAGCGCATGCTGGTCGAAAAGAACATCGCCGTGCTCGGCAACCATTGGGTCGAGCGCATCGAGGCGGGCAATCAGACCAAGGTCGTCGCCTTCAACGTCTATCGCGACGGCTACAAGATCCAGATGCCGCCGACCCCGGGCCAGAACCCGCGAAAAGAGAGCGATGCGGTTACCGACCTCGATTGCGACACGGTCATCTTGGTCACCGCGCGCAAGACCAACGACGGGCTGTACAAGGCGCTCAAATCCCGCGAGGCTGAGTGGGCCGGGAACGACATCGCCGGGATCTATCACATCGGCGATTGCTACAGCCCGCGCATTCCCCAGCTCTGCATCTGGGAGGGCCACCGCATCGCCCGGGAGTTCGAAAGTCCTGACCCCCAGAAGCCGCTGCCCTACATCCGCGAGCGGCGCATCTGGGGCGATGAGACCATGCCGACGTTGGCCGGTTAAGACGGGGCGCTGCGGCGAAAGGAAATCGTGCTATGGCGCGTGATCCGAAGTACGATATTTTGTTCGGGCCGGTCCACATCGGTCCCAAGACGCTCAAAAATCTCTTCTATCAGGTGCCCCGCGCGAGAACTGCGCGGGCTCAGATGCCCTTGGCGACCAGGCCGCCTCGTCGGCAAGGCCTTTGAATGCGCCGTCGACGGTTTCCTCAACGGTGAGGTTAGCTACGTCGACGCTTGATGGTGCCGGCCGGGCGGACGACGAAGCCAGGGGAGACCGGTAGGCAATGACGAACCAGGCCCGCTACGACGTGCTGTTCGAGCCGGTTCGCTTCGGCCCGAAGACGGCAAAAAACCGCTTCTTCGCCGTGCCCCATTGCACCAATGCGGGCTCCGACCGGCCCGGCATGCAGGCGGCCTTCCGCGCCATGAAGGCCGAGGGCGGCTGGGCCGTCGCCTGCGTCGAATATTGCTCCGTCGCCCCCGAGGTGGACGACACCCCCTATATCAGTGCGCGCCTGTGGGACGCGGACGACGCCCGCAATCTCGCGCACACCGCCGAGGCGGTGCACGCGGCGGGCGGGCTCGCCGGGATCCAGCTCTGCTATGGCGGCGCAAACGCCCAGTCGTTTGAGGCCCGCGGCACGCCCCGCGGCCCGAGCCCGCTGCCCTCCGAGTTCGCTTACCAAACCTATGCTGAGGCCTGCGATGCCGACGATATCGCGGAGCTGATCGCGTGCTACGTCACGGCGGCGCGCCGCGCGCGCGACGTGGGCTTCGACTATATCGAGGTGATCGGCTCAGATTCCCACCTGCCGGTCCAGTTTCTCCAGCGCCGCTACAACAAGCGCACCGACGATTACGGCGGCTCGTTCGACAACCGCGCCCGTTTCTGGCTCGAACTGCTCGCCGCGCTCAAAACCGCCGTCGGTGACGACTCCGCCGTGGGCAACCGCATCGCGATCGATAGCCTGCAGGGTCCAGATGGGCTCGAACTCGAAGAGGGCCTACGCTTCGTCGAGCGCGTCGCCGCCGAGGGCTTGTGCGATTTATGGGACGTCAAAATTTCCAACCTATCCGGCTGGGGCAACGATTCCGGACCGTCGCGTTTTTTCAAGGCGCACAACCAGGGCTGGGCAACCCAGCCCGTGAAGGCGATTGCCGGGGTGCCCGTCGTTCAGGTTGGCCGCCTGACTAGCCCCGACGACATGGTCGCGGTAATCCGTGACGGCGAAGCCGATTTTATCGGCGGCGCGCGGCCCTCGATCGCCGATCCCTTCCTGCCCAAAAAGGTCAAGGAGGGGAGGCCCGAGGACATTCGCGAATGCATCGGGTGCAACGTCTGCATCGCCTATTTTCACCTCATGGCGCCCATTGCCTGCACCCAGAACGCAACCGCCATGGAGGAATACCGCCGCGGCTGGCATCCCGAGCAGTTCGAACCGGCGCCTGATCCCTGCTCGGTCCTCGTCGTGGGCGCCGGCCCTGCCGGCCTCGAATGTGCGCGGGTGCTGGGGATGCGCGGCTTTGAGGTTCATCTCGTCGAAGCGGGCACGGAAGTGGGTGGGCAGATGCGCGATGTTGCGCGCTATCCGGGTCTTGCCGAATGGGGCCGTGTGGTCGCCTGGCGCGAGGCTCAGATCGCGAAACTTGCGAATGTTGAAGTTCACTGTAACGCCCGACTCGACGCTGACGGGGTACTGGCCTACGGCGCCGACCGGGTAGTTATCGCGACGGGTGCGCGCTGGCGCGACGACGGGCTCTCGGGCCTGACCAACGAACCGATCCCGGGCGTTGCGCCCACCGATCCCGCATTCCTCACGCCCGAGCAAGTCATGGCGGGTGCGCCCGTGGGCGAGCGGGTCGCAGTGCTCGATACCGACGGCTACTTCACCGGCGTCGGAATGGCGGAGTTGCTGGCTGATCGGGGCTGCGTCGTCACACTCGTCACTCCATTCCCCGAGGCGTCGCCCTTTTCCGATCACACGCTAGAAGCGGATAATTTGCGCCGCCTACTGATCGAGAAAGGCGTTCAGGTTCGCCCGCTCTGCTGGGCTGCGGCTGCAAAAAGGGGTGCTGAGGTCTCGCTCACGCTGGCGTCCAACTACGGCGGAGGCCACGCGCTGGCGTTCCCGCCCGTGCCCGGGAAATCGCCGCGCGCACCCTTTGGTGAGCCCGAACGCTTGGCTTGCGATACAGTGGTGCTGGTTACGGCGCGCCGCGCGAACGAAGCTCTTTATGCCGCGCTTCACGCGCGCGCCGTCGAATGGCCGGCGAGCGATGTTCAGGCGATCTGGCGGGTCGGCGATTGTCGCACGCCGCGCCTGATTCAGCAGGCGGTGTTCGACGGTCATCGCCTCGCGCGCGAGTTCGAAAGCGCCGACCCCATGAAGCCACTGCCCTATATCCGCGAGCGGCGCATTTGGGGGCAAGAAGTGCTCTAGAGCGCTTCAAGAACGTCTGAAATTGCTTAAGGCTGCCGAACGCGGCCCGCCGATTGTCCGGCGCGCCCGCGCCCGCGCGGACCGACGGGCCCGCTGCCGCGAGCCTGAAAGGGCTAGAGTGATTTCAATTAAAATTGAACCGCTCTAGCCGAGACCCTCCAGCAATTCTTGGCGCATTACCTTGCCGGCGGC
>CAVOEB010000112.1:0-3129 GCA_963694715.1 Alphaproteobacteria bacterium
TGCCGGCGCCGAAAGTGAGATGGGTCAAGCTGGTATCCGCCACCGGCGGCGCCAGATAGGTGCCGCCGCTGGCGCTGGCGCGGACGGGCATCTCGCCGATCAGATCCAGGATCATCGAGATATCGTGAGGGGCGAAAGACCACAGGGCGTTCTCCTCGCGGCGAATCTTCCCCAGGCTCAGACGATTAGAATAGACATAGCGCAGGTCCCCGATCTGCCCCGCGTGGACGACGTCGCGAAGCGCACGATAGGCCGGGTGGTAGAGCAGAAGATGCCCGACCATCAATACACGCTTCGCCTCTTTCGCCTGGGCGGCCAGCCGCGCGCCCTCGTCAGGATCGAGGCAAAGCGGTTTTTCGACGAGCACGTGCTTGCCCGCCGCGATTGCCCGGCACACTAACGCGCCATGACTGGCGGCGGGCGTGGCGATGCTGACCGCATCGATCGAAGAATCGGCAAGGAGGTCCTCGAATCGCGCATAGCCATGTACGCCCGGGAGGTTCGCCGATACGGCCTCGCGCCGCGCCTCGTCAGGCTCGCAAACCGCTGCCAGGGCGCCAAGAGCAGCAAAATTGCGCGCCAGATTCGGCCCCCAGTGGCCAAGCCCGACGACACCGATCCGTGCCGTCACGAGTCCCTCCATGCAATGCGGCAGCGGCCGGTTCGGTGCACGCCGACATTTGCCCCGAGCGCGACGTCGAGCGCGGCGAGCCGCGCCTCGAGCCAACGATCTAGGCGATCGGGCGGCAGGCTTGGCGGAGCGGTCCACCACATCGGGTGGATCAGCAACTGCAGAGCCTGTCCGGACGCTACCGCCGGGTGGTCCAGCGGATGGCCGTGACGCCAGGCGCCGCGCGAGTCGGAGCAATAGCCGATCGCCTCGAAGAACCGCGGCTCGTAGGCATGCATACGTCCGGCGACGCGACCTTCCCTGCCCTGCAGGGCAGGCGCGGGCCGATGAAAACTGATCATGCCGACGGGACGGCCGAGCATCGCCTCGAGGGCGCTGCATTCATCGGCGGCGGCGCGATCGAGGACAGCGGGCTCGTCGCCGTAGAGAGCGGCATCGAAGTGCAGGCCGATCGAATGATTCATTTCCGTCAAGCGCAGGAGAGCGCCGAAGGACGGCTCGGCGAAAGTGTTGTAGAGCGCGCTGCGCAGCTGCACAAAGTAGCTTGCGCGGATGCCGCGCTCCGCCTCCAGCTCGGCCATGGGCAGTGCGGCTTCAACGGAGAGGTCGAGATCGTGGCGCAGGACCAGGTGGCGGGCGCCTGGGACGGCTGCTTCGAAATCGACGGTCGTATAGCCGTGCTCGCCGAAGCGGTCGAGCAGGGCGGCATAGCCGGGGAGCGTGAAATCCATCCTCCGCGTCCGTCAGTTCCGCTCGCGCGGCAGGGCCATGACATTGCCGCGCTTGCCCACGAAGACCTCGTAGTCATGGGCCTCGAGCTGGTCCTTGGTGATCTGCCAGATCTTTCGACCCTCCCTGGTATACCAGCCGGCCAGCCGGATGCGCGGACCCAGGCGCGCGAGGGTGTCGCTTCCGCCCTCCAAGGTCTCCACTTCGGCGCCGTTGAGGGTCAGGCTCAGGAAATCCAGCTTTTCGATGTCGTGCTCCCGCACCAGGCTATCGAGGGTGACGGTCGCCACGCTCTGCGTCCATTTTCCCTTGTGGACTTCGGTGATCAGCGTGTTCCGTTGAGCAAGGTCGGATTCGAGCTGCAATTCGGTCAGCTCGTTCCACATGGCGCGATGAATCGGCGTGACGTTGTTCGCGCGATTCGTTTGCAGATTCTTGCACAGCAGACCGAAGCAGTCGGCATTCGCCTCGACGGAATAGATACGACCGGCCGCGACTTCGGGTGCTGTTTTCAGATCGCCCAGGCCGATGAAGCTTCCGCAATTGAGGATGACATCGTCCGGCTTCGGGCGAAAGGCTTCGACCAGACGGGCGCGGACCCTGGGATCCGGCAAATCCGCGATGGCGTCCTTGTGCTGACCGTGAAAGCCGAACATCTGTTCGACCGCGAAGCCTTTGGGCTTCAGGTCCGGCCGCATATGCGGATAGACGTAGCGTGTCAGCAGATCCTTCATCAGGCGGAAATGGCTGGCGGGCAATGCCTCGGGCATGTCCCGGCGCAACAGGCCGAACATCTCGAGGTTGATCGGCTCGGTCGTGAAGCCGTGAATGCGGGGCCCGTCGCGGACCTCCAGCCAGGGCCCCGTGTCGTCTTCGCCGAAGGTCACGCGCGGCACCCAGCGCGCCAGCTCGCTGAGCATGCAGCCATAGCGGTTGCGCCAACGGGCGCGATAGCCCGGCACGAGGGCTTTCAATCCGATGGGTAAATTTATCACGTCAGGTTTTCCGTTTCGTTGTGCTTGCGGCTTGGGCCGGTCGAGGTTCGGCCGGATGGGCGCGGGGATCGTATCCGTCGAAATAGTCGATGCGGTCCAGAATCGGCGCCGGAAGCCGGTCGCGAAACCGTTCGAATGTCACCACGTCACTTTCGGCGACAAGGGTCGGCCCGTGGCCCTGGGCGGCATTCGTGTTGCGCGGCGGCTCCGTCGCAATCGGGTCGTGGCTGAGTCCCAATGCCGTGAAATGCCGTGCCATCGCACCCGCATCTTCCAGTTCCTTGGTCCGGATCGTGACCGCGGCGGCGGGCGCGAACTCATCCACGAGGCGTGTGAAGCGGAGATGCATCTCGCACCAAGCCCAGAGGTAGAGCTCGCCACGCTCCAGGTGCGCGGGGTCGAGGACCAGTTCGTTACGCGGGCAGTCCGGCCTGTTGTTGTCCAGGTAGAAATTCTTGCTGCGGTTCAGGAAGCTGCGCATGTTCAAGATCGGATCGCGGACGAGCAGGACCAGGTTGAAATCCCCGGTTCGGGCGGCTAAGGCGCAGTGCATGCCGCGCGCGAAATACTTGCTGACGTCGAACACGACCTCGGCACTAAGCCGCGCCGCGAGCCGCGCGAGCCAGGCTTGGCGGCGGGCGGCATGGGTATCGAGCGCCTCCCGGTCGTTTTCCGCGAAGGCGCGCAGCACATCACCCCGGCCGAGCAGTTCGTGGGTTTCGACGAATTTGCGCCGCAGGCGCTGTTCCAGATCACCCAGGGCCCGCGGCAGCA
>CAVOEB010000113.1:0-3109 GCA_963694715.1 Alphaproteobacteria bacterium
CTCGGTCGCGCCCATGGCCCCTTGGATCGCGGGCACGGCGACGGCGACGATGGTGATGTCCACCGAATGCATGATCGTCGGCAACATCACCATGCAGGTGATGAGGAAGGGCCTTGTTTCGGCCGGGCGACGGACCGAGGTGCCTCGCGCGCTCACCCGGCGCCGCGCTGCAGGACTAGTTTTTATCCTTTATCAGGCCGAAGGTGGAACTGACGAAGCCCCGAACTTCCCGGTCGCGTTCGGTGTCGATTTCGACCCGTACGCTCATGCCTGCGCGCAGGGGGGGTAGGTTGTCGCGCTCGCCCAAGGCCAGATGCACCGGAATGCGCTGGACGACCTTGACCCAGTTGCCGGTCGCGTTTTGCGGCGGCAGGAGCGAGAACTCGGCCCCGGTAGCCGGGCTGATGCTGTCGACCGTGGCCTCCCAGACGAGGCCCGGATAGGCGTCGATCTTTATTAGCGCCTTCAAGCCCTCATAGACATAGGTCAGTTCGGTTTCCTTCAGATTCGCTTCGACCCAATGACGGCCGGTGTCGACGATGCTGAAGATCGGCTCACCTTCCTCGAACCATTCGCCGGGTTGAACCGTCATGCGCGTGACGACGCCGTCGATCGGGGCGTAGATCTCGGTCCGCTTGAGGGCCAGCGCCGCCTCGTCCCACACCGAGCGGGCGGCGAGATAATCGGGATGCTGCTCGATCGAAATATCCGGATCGCCGCCGAGATTCGCGACGACCTCGGAAATATGCTCGCGCATAGCGTTGGAGGCCTGGCGGGCCAGCTCGAGATTGTGCTCGGCATCGTCGTATTTGGCCTTCGAAGCGTGGCCCTTCTCGATGAGCTGGCGCTGGCGCTCGAATTTGCGGCGCATATAGCCGATATTGATTTCCGTCCGGTTCAGCGCCTGGATCTTTTGGCGGTGCAGGGCGCGCGTGGCCTCGATCTCAGCCGCGACGGTGCGCAGTTTCGCCTCCGCCTGACCAAGCGCGATGCGATACGGCTCTGGATCCAGGCGGAACAGCAGATCACCGGCCTTCACAACCTGGTTGTCGGTTGCGGTGACCTCGATAACGCGGCCATTGATATCCGTGCTGATCGCCACTTTGTCGGCCTTCACATAGGCGTTCTCGGTAGAGATGATGCGCCCGCCGGTCGCATAGAGATATCCGCCGACCAGGATGGCGACGATTGGCGCAAGGGACAGCAGAACCACGCGGACGAGCCGTTTGATGGGAGAAACACGCCGGCGCATCTCGGCCTGGGGTGCAAGTTGTTCGCTGCTAGACATATCCTATCCACCTCCCGCGGCGACGCGCGGCGCCTCGCCCGTTTCCGGAACCTCACGATTGGCTGAGGCAGCGGTAATTTCCAATAAGTTGACCTTGATCGCTAGCAGGTTGTCGAGTAACCGGCTTCGTTCCGCGGGATCGAGGCCGTCCATGATTTCATTCTGGAGCGCGGCCGAAACCGTGAACATCTGATCGAGACTCGAACGTGGCTTGTCGGTCAGGAACAGGCGATTCGCGCGCCTGTCTATGTCGCAAGGCCGCCGTTCAAGCCACCCCGATCCTTCGAGCCGATCCAGATGACGAGCCAGGGTTGCCTGTTCGATTTCGAGGATATCGGCGAGTTCGGTCTGCGTGATGCCCTCTCTGCGATGAAGATGCGCCAGCACGTGCCATTGGGATCGAGTCAACCCAAGGTCGCGGACACGCCGATTATACTCGGTCCTGAGCAGGCGCGAGGCGTCATGCAGCAGAAACCCTAGGCTGCGGTCGAAATTTCGTTTCAGCATAGGCTCGTATCGATCCCTCGGAATTACTAAGCCTGCTAACTATCTGCCGCTCAATATATAGCTGGTTAAGCAAGTCAGCCATGTGGAAACCGCATGGCTGGGCCGGGCTGAGCTAGCGGCTATGCCACGGCGCAAGGGCGCCCCGCTTCGTGCGGGATGCCCTCGCCGGGGCCGAATTGGCCGACGAGCTTCTAGAACGGGAAGATGATGTCGTAGACCTGCTGGCCGTATCGCGGCTGCTGGACATCGGTGATCTGGCCCCGGCCGCCATAGGAGATCCGCGCCTCGGCGATCTTGTCGTAGCCGACCGTGTTTGTGGAACTGATGTCCTCGGGCCGGATGACGCCGCGTACTTCGAGATCGCGGACCTCGAAATTCACCCGGACCTCCTGCCGGCCGGCGATCACCATATTGCCGTTGGGCAGGAGTTGCGTGATGACGGCGGCGACCTTGAGTTCGATATCCTCGTCGCGCGCCACGCTCCCGGCGCCGTTGTTGCTCGTCAAACTGTCCAGATCGACGAGGTTCCCCGGGCTGATCTCTTCGGGGAGCAGTTGGGACATCTGCGATTCGTAACCGAGGAAGCGCGTGGCCCCGGCATCCTCGGTCGCGGACCGACTGCGCTGGGTGGCGTACTGATTTCGCCCTTGTCTTGGATATCGATGACGGCGGTCAGAATGTCGCCCACCGAGCTGGCGCGCTGATCCTTGAAGAAGGCGCGTGCGCCCGCTCGCCACATTGAATTGTCGAGCGGTTCGGGCCGGATGGGCGCGGGCATTGGAAAACTCACTGGCGTGTAACCTGCCTGCTGGACCGGATCTTTCACCGGAGTCAGCGGTGGCGGGCTCCCGATATCGGCGATCCGGTTCATCGCATTGCATCCGGCGAGCAGGCTGGCGGCGAGCGTGACGGCGGCAAGGCCGCGGGTGCTGCTTGGGTTCATGGCTAGTCTCCGATGGAGGCGAGAAAGGCGATCGGCTCGACGACGACCTGGTTGGGGCCGGCGACTCGCACTTCGATGGTCTTCTGGCTGGCGACGTTCGTCACACGGATGACTTCGTCCTCGCCGCCGTCCTCGATGGCGCGGGCGCGGGCGCTCAAGGTCATCGTATTGGTGCGCAAGGTCGTCGTTACGATGCTGCCCTTGGCCACCACGACCGGTCGCAGAATGTCGCCGACGCGGACCAGCCGGTCGGGCAGAAGGCCCCGGCGCGGGCTCATGCCGACGATCGACCCGGCATCGACCAGGGTATCGCGGCTGACCCGGTCAATGCGCATCCGCTCGTAGCCGATGTCGCGGGGGCCGATAACTTC
>CAVOEB010000114.1:0-3051 GCA_963694715.1 Alphaproteobacteria bacterium
CCTTTCCGCCCGCTAAGAAAGCCGGTCAGGACGCCGATCGCCAGAGCGCCCAAGACGGATCCAGGGGTCGAAACCTCGTCGCCGGCGGAGGAGTTTGGCGGGCGCTCGGCCTCGACCCTGACTGGAACCGATCGGGCCGGCCCAAGAAGAATCTGGGCCGTCAGGGCCGCAAAAAGGCCGCCGAGTGCAAAAAGCCCGAACGCCACAACGGCGGCGGCGCCCGGTGCCGACATCTCGGTCAACAGGACGAGATAGAGCGCCCAGGCGCTGGCGGCCATGGCGAAGAAACAGGCCATAAAGGCAAGACCGGCCAGAATCGCAAAGCAAACGGCTCGGCGAAGGACGTGATGCAACTTGCCCCGCATCACCACACCGAGTTGGGCCAGAACCGGCATGAGCCGGAGAAGCATGTTCAATCGCGGCCCCGGGTCATGGCCCAGCCCAGTGCAATCCCGACCGCAAAGGCCGACATGACGCCAGCGATGGATCAGGCCTCGATCATCTCCGCGGGCGCCGCTTCAGTAGCCCGGCGCGCACGCATGCCGGCTTCCTGCCCCAGTTCGCCGGCCTTCTGGCGCACGGTCGTCGACCTTGGCCGAGGCGCGCGACCTCCCCTCCACCACACCGTCATCGACGAGCTGCTTCATCGATTTCCCGAGGCTGTCGATGTCTTTGCGAACCTGGGCCAAATCGTCCCGCAGCGCGTCGTAATCGGAATTGGCTGTCTGTGCCATCTCTGGTCCTCCTATCGGTTCAGCTTTCTCACGCTTAGCGCAACTGAACCGAATCGAGAGGCCCGACGCTACAACATAGGTGAATCCGGCAAGCGAAGTAGGTCCCGGCCGATCACATCAATACGCGGAACCGGCGACGGTTGAGCAAGGCCGTGCAAGCCAGAACCTTGGTGGTGCCTCGGTCGTTCAGCTTGCAAATGCGAGCATGGGGGATGCCGTCGTGATCCTGGAACCGGGCCACGACCTCCCATTCGTACTGGGCGGGAATCTGGCGAAGCCGGACACCGATGCGGATGCTGTTGCTGCCCTCGGCCGATCGGATCGTCATCTGGGCCAATCGGCTCATCCAACCTTGCGTGGCCCAGGTGGGTAGGTGCCAGTTCTGCATGAAGGAACCTCGAGATTCGCGCTGCGACCTCGCGTCAATAGTAAGCAAATACTTCGTGTCGGTAAACTATAAGGACGTCTTATCTAAAACTGTCCCGGAATCGCCGTCCAAGACCGCGTTTTTCGCGCGACCGGGCGTAGAATTCGCCCCGAGCACGGTAATATCCAACGGCCAGGATCCATTGCCCTGGCGCCGGCAGACTCAGTTTATGTAGTGCTCGATCGTCTCGATCAGTTTGGAAACCTTGATCGGCTTGGACAAATAGTCCTCGCACCCGCATTTGGGGATGCGTTCCTCGATTCCGCGCAGGGTCTCACCCGATTCGACGACCCGTTCGTCCAGACCCTGATGGCGCCGGCCATATTCGGAGCCGAACACCTCGACCAGAGGCCGCCCTGCCACAAGATCCGGGTCGATGCCGGAAAACGTGGCCTGGTAGTTGTTGATGAAAACGCAGCCGCCCGATGGAGCGGCGGCGGGCCGCAAGTCTAGCCTTTCACGTCGATGACATTTTCTTCGACGACAATCCGCTGGAAATGGCTGACCATCGTGACCGTGTCGCCCCGGGTCGGGCTCTTGGCCTTGCCGTAGACGGCCTCGAAATCGACCCGGGTTTCGAACCATTGCTCGGCGATGCCGTCCCAATCCGCCAGACCTTCCGCCGGCATGCCGGGCAGATCGTCGTTCTCGATCCGGATATCGACGGTGTAGCGCTTCAGATACGGCGACTGATGCTTGATGATGTCGGGCACGTGATCCACCAGCCACCATTTGCGAAACTCGGCAAGGCTCACCCCGTCCTTGCGCTTCAGGAACCACATCACCTTGATCATCGTTCTATCCTCCGCTCCGTCGGTTAAAATCTCGGCGAACGATATCCCGGAAGGGAGAGCGACACCAAACGCGGCAGGAATTCGGCGAGATGCGAGGGTGACGAAAGACAGTAGCCGTACTCGCAAGACGGCGCGGTGTTGCGTAACCTTCGCGTACCGCTCGCCCTAGACGGAGACGAAAGAATGACCGGCACCGCGCCGACCAACAGGGAAACGGATGTGCTGGTCGTCGGTTCCGGCGCGGGCGGGCTGACCGCGGCCGTCGCGGCGGCGGCGCTCGGCCTCGACGTTCTGGTCGTCGAGAAGGCATCCATCCTCGGCGGCACCACCGCGCTGTCGGAAGGCATGATCTGGATCCCCGGCAACGCCCAGGCGCGCGCGCGCGGCATCGCCGATTCGGCCGAGGCCGCGCTAGACTATATTAGCCAGGCCGCGGGCAATGCCTTCGAGCGCGAGCGGGCGGCGCGCTTTGTCGAGGCCGCTCCAGAGATGCTGGACTTCATGACCGAGCATTCCAAAGCCCGTTTCATTCTTGCGGCAACCTCCTGCGACTACCTTCCCGATCTACCGGGAGCGAGCACGGGGGGACGCGCGCTGGACCCCGCGCCATATGACGGCAGGCAACTGGGCGCCGATTTCGTGCGCCTTCGGCGCCCCTTGGCGACGACCCAGATTTTTGGTGGGATGAGCATCTCCGGCATGGAGTTGGGACATTATTTCAAGGTTTTCCGCTCCGCCGGCTCGACCGTATTGGTCGCCCGGCGGCTGGCGCGATACGGTTGGGACCGGCTCTGCGGCCGCCCGCGCGGCACCCTGATCGGCAACGGCAATGCGCTGGTCGCCCGGCTGCTGGCCAGCCTGCGGGCGCGGGACGTGCCGGTCTGGGAAGGCGCGCCGGTGCACCGCCTGCTGATCGAGGGAGGCCGGGTGACGGGCGCGGAGATCGCCATGGCCGGGCGCAGCCTGACCCTGCGCGCACGGCGCGGCGTGGTCCTGGCCTGCGGCGGCTTCACGGCTTCGGAGGAGATGAAACGCCGCCACTATCCCCATATCCGCGACGGCAAGAACCACACCCGCTTGGCGCCGGAAGCGAACA
>CAVOEB010000115.1:0-2933 GCA_963694715.1 Alphaproteobacteria bacterium
CACCGCCGCCAGCTTCCGGACTTTGGCGAGCTTGCGCAGGATCATGTTCCGCTTGAGAGCCGAGATGCGATCCACGAACAGCCCCCCGTCCAGATGGTCCATCTCGTGCTGCAGGCAGGTGGCGAGAAAGCCCTCGGCGGCGATCTCCTGTTCGGCGCCGTCGCGGTCAAGATAGCGCACCCGCACCCGGTCCGGCCGGGCAACATCGGCGTAGTAGCCGGGCACCGAAAGGCAGCCCTCCTCGTAGACCGCCTCGCTTTCCGAGCGCTCCAGAATCATCGGGTTGATCATTACGAATGGCTTCGAATCGCCGTCCTTCTCGGCGATATCCATGACCAGCAGGCGCTTGTGCACATCGATCTGGGGCGCGGCCAAGCCGACGCCCGGCGCGGCATACATGGTCTCGAACAAGTCGTCGACCAGCAGGCGGATCTCGTCATCGACCGCGGACACGGTGGAGGAGACGCGCTTGAGGCGCGGATCGGGAGCGACAAGAATCGGACGTAAGGCCATGGCTGGAACTCGGCGGTGGGCCGCGGCAAGCGCGGCTTTTCTTGTTTCACGGGCCCTTTAGGTAGGCGGCGCGGGAGACCCGGTCAAGGATGCCAAGCGGGTCTTGGGGCGCCGGGCCGGGCCATGATACCGTACGCGATATGTTCCATCTCCCGATCTGAGACAACCATGACCCCGATCAGCCTCGCCCTCGCGGCCCTTTCCGCGCTTCTGTTCGCGGCCCTCGCGGTCGTCTGGACCCGCAGCCGGCACCTCGCCAAACGGGCCGAGGAAGTCACCCTCGAAGCCGAGCAGGCACGCGCTGCGATGGACGTGTTGCGCGGTGCCGAACGCGATGCCCTCGCCGGCCGCACCCGGGCCGAGACGCAATTGGAAGAAGTCGAGAAATTGCTGGCGGCAACGGTGTCGGCGCGCACCGAGGCCGAGCGCCTGCGCGACCGGAGCCGCGAGCAGGCAGTCAAGGCCACGCAGGAGGCCGCCCTGGCCCGCGGCGAGGTCGCCGCCGCCAAGGAACGGATGAGCGACTTCGAACAGATCAAGAAGGAGCAGTTGGAGGCGGCCAAGGCCGCGGCCCTGGCAACCGTTTCCGAACTGTCGAACAAGCTGCTGACCGACCACAAACGCGAAACCGAAGCGGCGAAGAAGGAAACCGAGGCGAAGGTTCAGAAGGTGACCACCGACCTGATGCGGCAGTTCGAATCGATCGCCAAATCGGTCTCCTCCCTGAACGATCAGGTCACCGAGAACCGCCAGACGGTCGACACGGTCTGGCGCTCCCTGTCATCGCCGGGTGGCGCCGGGCAATTCGCCGAGATCGGGTTGGAGAACACGCTCAAATCCTTCGGCCTCGAACGCGACCGGGATTTCGTGGTGCAGCACACCGTCGACGGCGAGGACGGCGCGGGCCGCCTGCGCCCCGATGCCGTGGTCTTCCTGCCCGGCGACACGGTCCTGGTGATCGACAGCAAGGCGTCCAAATTCCTGCTCGAACTCGCCCAGGCCGAGGAGGGCGAGGAGGAGGACCAGGCCTATGCCAGCCTTGCCCGCTCGATGGCCAACCACCTGCGCTCGCTCACCGACAAGAACTACGCCAATGCGGTCGCGGCCTATCTGCGCGAAGCCGGCTCGCAACGCTCGGCCCGCCGCATTCTGACGGTCATGTATCTGCCCAATGACGGCGCGTTGGAAAAGCTCGACCGGGCCGACCCCAAGGTGCTGCGCGACGCTGCCCGCGCCCAGATTAGCCTCGCCGGCCCCTCCGCCCTGGCCTGCCTGATCGGCCTCGCCCGGGTGCAGATCGATCTCGGCCGTCAGGCCGAGAACCAGGAACAGATCGTCGACGGCGCCGCCCATCTGCTCGACAGCGTGGCGGTCATGCTCGGCCATGCCGAAAAGCTCGGCCGGGGGCTGCGCACGGCGAGCGACAGTTTCTCGAAATTCTCCGCTTCGGTGAACGGAAGGCTGCTGCCCCGGGCGCGCAATCTGGTCGGTCTCGGCGTCCGCGCCCAGCGCGCGAAGGACCTCACCAAGCGCCTGCCGAGCTACGAGCTGCGCGCCACGGTCGACCACGACATCATCGACGGCGAGGTCGAAGCGGTGGAACCGCGGCGCCTGACGGCTGGCGAGGCGGGCGAGGAGTAGCAATCTCGGCGAAACATGGCGGGAGCACCCTTCGAGACGGCCCTGCGGGCCTCCTCAGGGTGAGGTCGATATATTGTTTCTCCTCATCCTGAGGAGCGCGCGCAGCGAGCGTCTCGAAGGATGATTGGCGGCCTCTAGACGAAAGCCTCGGCGATGCAATTGACCGGCACCGTCGCGACCGATGCCGTGTTCGGCAGGGCGATTACATGGCTGACTATCTCGGCCAGATCCTCCGGCTGGGTTTTCTCCTCGTTCACGCGCGGGCTATGGACCGTCATATCGGTGTTGGTGTCGCCGGGACAGACTGCAGTGACCCGGATCCCATCCTCGAACAGATAGTGGCGCGCCGAATGGGTCAGACCCATGGCCGCGAATTTGCTGATCGTATAGGCAGCGGAACTGGTCAATTGGCGGATTCCGGCAAGGGAGACGAGATTGACGATGCGCCCTTCGCCACCGGCGCGAAGATGGGGCAGCGCCGCCAGGATCACCCGGTAGGGCGCCTTGACGTTGACCTCCAACATCCTGTCCAGCACGTCCTCGTCGAGCGCGTCAAAGGCGAAGCGGCCCGAAATGCCCGCATTGTTGATCACCGCGTCGATCCGACCGAACCGCGCGACCGTCGCCTCGGCCCAGAGCCCGGCATCTTCGCGCCGGGTCGCGTCGAAGGCATGGCGCAGCACGCGCGCCTCCGCCATTTCGGCCGTCGCCGCAGCCAGGGCCTCGGTGTCGCGGGCGCCCAGGCTGAGGTCGTAGCCATCCTCGTAGAGCCGCCGCGC
>CAVOEB010000116.1:0-2932 GCA_963694715.1 Alphaproteobacteria bacterium
ACTCACAGCTACGAGCAGATGCTGGCGCGCCGGCTGAGTTATTGAGGCACGCCGTACCGCCCCGCCGATGACCGAGCGCCACCCCACCATCCGGCCCAAGGATGCCGCGGCCCTGATCCTGCTCCGCGACGGCGATCACGGGCCCGAGGCACTGATGGGCCGACGCCACAGCCGACACGTCTTCATGCCCGAGGTCTACGTCTTTCCCGGCGGGCGGGTGGACCGAGGCGACGCGTGGGTCCCCGTCGCCTCACCTTTGCGCGCTGACGTCGAGGAACGCCTGACCCGCGCCTGCAGTCCTGCCCGCGCCCGCGCGCTGGCGGTCGCCGCGATCCGCGAGACCTTCGAGGAGACCGGCTTTATCCTCGCCCAGCCACTGGCATCGCGGCGCGGCGCGGTCAAGCCCGACTGGCGGGGCTTTCACGACGAGGGCCTGGCGCCCGCCCTCGGCCTACTCGAATTCGTCTGCCGCGCGACCACACCGCCCGGCGGACCGCGCCGCTTCAACGCCCGCTTCTTCCTGGCCGACGCAGCCCATTTGCGCGGCAAGCAGGGCGGCGGGCCCGAGCTCGAGGATATCCGCTGGGTGCCGATCGAGCCGCCTGCGGATCTGGCAATCGCCAACATCACCCGCTGTGTGCTTGCCGAAGTGCGCCGCCTGCTGGCCGACCCGCCGCCTGCTGGCCGGCGCCGGGCGGTGCCCACCTACCGCTATGCCAACGAGGCCGAGCGCCGCTTCATCGAGTAGATCTCGTCACCCCGGAGACAGATCGGCGAGCCCAAAACCGTCGCGCTCAATCACTTCGCCGGGCGCCACCGCTACGGGGCGGGTAAACATCGGCCCGTCAGTCACGAAGCTGTAGAATTCGCCATTTTCGCCGCACGGATCGACGCCCCCGGAAAATCCGCGAGGAACGCCGTATCGAAGGCGCGCCCGTGCGAAGGCGGCGTCGAGCGCCCGGGGATCGACGCAGGTGAACGTGGCCTTCAGCCCCGCCCCTATCATGCGGCGCGCAAGCGCGGCAGTCTCTTCGCCCCAGAGGGGGAAAAGCGGCTCGATGCCGCTGCCCGCGAGACGCTCTTCGCGATAGGCCCGGATGTCGGCAAGAAAACATCGCCGAACGCCGTCGCCCCGCGCCTACTCGACGAACCTGCCCACGGCGGCGGCATATTCCTCGTTTGAGCAGGGATTGAGGATCTCCACGGTATAAAGCGCGAGGCCCACGGCGACGGCCTGCGCCTCGAGCAGGGTCCGGCGCACGGCGTGCATCGCGACCCGGTCGAACTCTGCGTTCACGGTGGTCACCAAGCCGACCAGCTCGATCGCCGGATCGTCGCGCAAAACGCCTAGCGACCAGGCGCTGTCCTTGCCGCTGCTCCAGCCGAGCAGCTTCTTGCGCGGCGCGTTCACGGCGCCGAAACAGCCACGAACCGCCCGCCTTCCTCCAGCGGCCCAGAACATTCGGCCCGCCCGGTCTCGACCATGTGGATCAGGTGGGCGAGCACCGAGCGCGCCGCAGCACCATGCAGAGCATCGGGCACGTGGGTGTAGATCGTCTCGACCAGATCGGCGATGGTCTCGACACCGCGGCCCAGGGCCTGGGCGATTTGGCGTTCGCGTTCATTGCGGTGCTCGATCAGCGCGCGCACGAAGGGTTGGGGCTCGGCGATGGGTGCACCGTGGGTCGGGTAATAGATCGCGTCCCCGCGCTCAGCCAGCTTGCCCAGCGAGGCGACGTAGGCGGCCATGTCGCCGTCGGGCGGCGAGACCACGGTTGTCGACCAGCCCATGACATGATCGCCGCAAAAAAGCGCGTGCTCTTCGGCCAGCGCGAAGCAGAGATGATTCGAGGTATGGCCCGGCGTGTGCACCGCCTCGATCGTCCAACCTTCGCCCGAGATAGCGTCGCCGTCGACCAGCCGGTGATCGGGCATAAAATCGTAATCCGCGCCCTCCTCCACCGTGGGCCCGGCGCGGCGCGTGCCGTGGGGCCCGAAGCCGTAGGACGGCGCCCCCGTCGCGCGCTGCAGCGCCACCGTCGCCGGCGAATGATCGCGGTGCGTGTGGGTGACCAGCAGGTGTGTAATCTCCTCGCCCGCGACCGCCGCGAGCAGGGCCTCGACATGGGCGAAATCGTCGGGGCCTGGGTCGATGATAGCCACCCGGCCGCGCCCGACGATGTAGGTTCCCGTGCCGTGAAAGGTGAAATAGCTCGGGTTCTTCGCTATCACCCGTCGCACCAGCGGCGAGAGCGGCGCTGCCTCGGCGTAGCGGAATTCGAATTCGCGGTTGAAGGGAACGTCACCGGTCATGGTGCAGGCATCCTAGCAGAGAACCCTGGCGCTAAGAATACGCTAGGCTCTAACACGATCACTAAAGAGGAAAATCCGCGAAGTCCGATGACGTAACGTCGTCGGAGTTTGCAGGCCCGCACGCGCGGGCCGCCGCGGATGCGGCGAAAGCTTCAGTCCCGACTGAACGCCGTTTTGCTCCATCGCTTGGAGCGATACGGAAAAGCGCCTAAATGGTCTTCTAGGCCGCTCTGGCATAAAATAGCCCCTGCAATGCCCGACGCTGCCCCCCCCCTCCCTCGCGCCTCGCCAAGCTCGCCGCCGCGCTTCCCGCGCTGGGCTAACCGACGCGTGCGGTCGCGGGGGGACCGGCCGCGGTGTTCGCAGCCAAGCCGGTCGCGAACAAGGGCTTCATGGTGCGCCCGCGCTACGATTCGCTGTTCGTCATCTTCGCGGCGTTGCTCGTCGCGAACTCGCCGCTCGAGAACGACATCGCGCCGTTCGGCGCGGAGCGGGCCTTCGCGGGCGTCTTCATCGGCACCTTCATCTTCGCCCACCTGGTCGCGGTGGTCTTTCGCAACCACCACAACCCGAAGATATTCCGCCGTCATCCCGTGCGCTTCACCCTGGTGCCTATCGC
>CAVOEB010000117.1:0-2907 GCA_963694715.1 Alphaproteobacteria bacterium
CAGCGGGTCTATGTGCCACGCGATGCCGGTGCCTTGTGCGCCGTTGGCATGTTGCATGCTGATTTGCGCCAGGACTTCGCCCGCTTCCTGCGGGGTTCGCTTGACGACGTAGAGCCGGCGACGGTCGAAGCCAACCTGAAGGAGTTGGTGGAGCAAGCTCAGACGGTCATGGCCGAAGAGGGATTCGCAGCAACTGAGATCACACTCAGGCACGAGATCGATCTGCACTATACCGGCCAGCTCTGGTCAGTCCGGGTGGCGCTGGATGCCGGCCCGTTCGACCCCGCTGCTGTCCGGGCCGCATTCGAAGACGAATACCAGCGGCTTTACGGCCATGTGCAGCCCGACGGATTGATCATGATCGCTTCGCTCCACGTCACGGCGTCTGCAGCCACTGGCCGGCTCGTTGCGCCCGAGCTGGCGCCCGCAGTCGGCACGCCGATGCCGGTCGAGAACCGTCCGGTCTGGCACAGTGAGGACGGCTGGCTCGAGACCCCGGTATACGCCGGCGCTGATATCGGCCCGGGTCATCGACTCGCTGGTCCGCTCGTGGTTGAGGAGAGCACGACCACGGTCCTTATCGGCCCTGCGGACGTGCTGAGCGTCGACCCCACGGGCAACTTTCTGATAAATATTTCAGCCGAAGCAAGTCGCAAGGCAACGCCCCCGATAGGGGAGCTGGAGCGCCGCGACCCGGTGACCCTGGCGCTCATGCAGAACCGGCTCGATCAGATCAGCCGGCACATGGGCTGGGTCATGACCCGCACCGCCCGCAGCCCGATCTTTTCTCAAAGCCATGATTTTTCCTGTTTTGTTACCAATCCGGCCGGCACCCTGATCGCAAACGCCGACGGCATTCCGATCCACACCGGGGGCGGTGGTTTCGCCGTGCGCGCTTTGCTGGCCGACTTCGGTGGCCGCATTAACCCCGGCGATGTCTTCGTCCAATCCGATCCATATGTCGCAGGCGGCAACCATCAGCCCGACTGGGTCATCGCGCGCCCAATCTTCATCTCGGATCCGCCGCAGCTAGCAGGATTCTGTTGCAACCGAGCACACCAGTCCGACATTGGCGGAGGGCTTGCAGGGACCTACAACCCTGAGGCTACTGAGATCTGGCAGGAAGGCATTCGCCTGCCCGTCTGTAAACTGATCGATGCTGGTGAGCTGCGCGACGATCTCTGGAAGCTTTTGTTGATCAACTCGCGTACGCCGGAGCTTCTGGACGGCGATCTCAGAGCCATGCTTGGCTCCACTCGGATCGGCGAAGAGCGTATAACGGCACTAGCCGAGGAGCTTGGCCTCGACCCCTATCTCGGGCATCTCGCCGGTGTGCTCGATCATGCCGAGGCCCGCATGCGGGAAGCAGTGGCAGCCCTTCCCGACGGAAGTTATCGCGGCGAGGACCGAACCGACAACGACTGCTTCCGCAAGGTCGACGTGGTGATCCGCGTGGCGCTCACCATCACGGGAGAGAACCTAACAGTCGATTTCACTGGTACCGATGGCCAGATCGCCGGCTTCAAGAATTCCTCGATCGCCAACACCTACTCTTCTGTCTACCTGGCCCTGTCATCGTACTTCGACACCTCGATCCCTCGCAACGAGGGCACCTATCGTTGTGTCGAGATTATCGCCCCGAAAGGCTCGGTCGTGAATGCCAAGCCGCCGGCGCCGATGACAATGAACACGGTCTTCGTCGCGCACGAGATCATACATGCGGTCTGGCAAGCCTTGGCGCAGGCCGATCCCTCACGCGCCTGCGCCGGTTGGTCGAAGACGGTGCACAACCACGTTTCCGGTCAGGACGACGAAGGCCGCACCTGGATCCTGCACCAGTGGCACGCCATGGGAGCGCCCGGCGCCACTGCCGAACGCGATGGCTTCCCTCAAATGGGACATTTGAGTTCACTCGGTGGCCTGGACCTGTCCAATCTCGAGTACAACGAGCAAGTCTACCCCGTGCATTACAGGCGCTGGGAGTTCCGCACCGATGCCGCCGGTCCGGGGGCACGGCGCGGCGGTTCCGGCGTCCATTACGAGGCTGATATTCTGAGCCCCGCCACCTGGTCAATCCGGGCCGAGGGCCTCGACACCCCGTCGGGCTTCGGCGTTCAGGGCGGGGCATTCGGTGCGGTCGGTGAGGTTTGGGTCTCGCCCGAGAACGAAGCTGCCGACGGCCAAAAGTTCGTGCCGCCCAAGTACGGTGTCCGACGATTGGGTCCTGCCCGTATGATCGCCAATACACCCGGCGGCGGTGGATGGGGTGATCCCCTCGCCCGTTCGCCGGAGCTGGTGCTGCGCGATGTCCGGGACGGCGTCGTCAGCAGGGCGGCGGCAGCGCAGGACTATGGCGTCGTACTCACTTCCGATGGCCGCTCTGTTGATGTTTTAGCGACCACCACGGAGCGCGGAAAACGAAGCTAAAAAAGGGCACGCCGAGTTCCGTCCCAATAGGGCATGCCCGTGCGGGATTGGCGTCCAAGCCGATAATGCGTCCCATATAAATACCCATTGAAATTTGGGACGTAATTCCCACACTGCCACCGGCATCAAGGGTGCAGGGAGCGGTTTTGAGGTACGGCGGCATATTCCACACCAACGCGATCCGCGCCATCGTCCAGAACCACATCTACGCGACACTGTAAGGGCCGCACAGGCGGTTAGCCGTTGCAGGCGCACCCGGCGGGCTGCCGGCAAGTATACCGGCGACTGACGCAGGAGTTCCCACACGCCTGACCCTTCCGGCAGACCCTGCAGCACGCCTTGGCAGGCTCCGATATAGCTGGTGTTTTCTCAGTGTGCGACCGTGGCATCGAGAACGCGGGCATTCCGGCTGGTCGCCATCCAGCGGACTTGGCCTCGCCCTCGGAGCAGAACCATCGCTCGCCCTTCGACGCCGTGATT
>CAVOEB010000118.1:0-2895 GCA_963694715.1 Alphaproteobacteria bacterium
AGGTCAGTGGTTTTCCTAAATTTTCGGCCATCATTTCCTGTTCGGGGATATTTTCCGGGACGCTCCGGAATCCGTCCATATCGTCCGAAAAAGCGAACAGTTTCGTCGGGATGTCCGACATCTCGTGGAAGGCGCGCCGGACCATGCTAGTGCGCAGGACTTCGCCGAAAGTGCCGATATGGGGCAGACCGGATGGTCCGTATCCTGTCTGGAACAGGATATAGCCTTTTTCGGGTGTCTTGCCGCCGATGCGCTTTAATACCTTGCGTGCTTCCTCGAAGGGCCAAGCCTTGGCCTGCATCGCGAGATTGTTTCCGTTCGCCATTGTGTGTTCTTTGGTTGCCGTTTTACCGCGGGCCGGGACACTATGTCGCGCGCTGCGGCCCGTCAACCGAGACGACACCGCTTCGAGCGGCTAGTATAGACGGAATATGACGATGCCCCCCCGGATAATTCTCCCTGAAACACCTGCTCTCGCGACCGGTCTTTCCGGAGCGGCTTGGCTCGACCCGACAGGAGAGATCGAGGAACTTTCGCTCGCGGCGGCGGCGAAGCGCATCAATGAAGGCGTGCGTCCGTTACTGTGTCATGGCCCGGCGACGGCAGGGCGGCTCTCTCTCAAACGGTTCGCGGCATTCGATGTCCTGGAACTTTTCGCCTTCGTCCGGCCGTTGGCGTTCTGCGTGCCGACGCCGCGCGGTCTTGGCGAGGCCTTGGGGCTGGAAGTAGGTCACCGCCCGGCGGATGCGGCGTTTGCCCTCATCCGGGCCGCGCAAACGCTTTTGCAAATGTTGACCGGAGGCGACGAGCGTGATGCCCGGCCCGTCGCTTGGGCAATGGCGCAGGGCGGTTGGGCATGGGGCCCCTCGGTGTTGGCAGCGCTCGGGGAAGATGTTGAGGCAGATCCCGCCCGGTCTCCTAGCGCTGGCCTCGACGTTTGGCGGCGCTTGCCGGAATGGTCGGAACACGCGCCACCGCCGCCGCCCGCCTCCTACCCGGTCGAACCGGAAGAAGCGCGGCAGCGCCTCGCGCAATTACTGGACGAGACGTCTGAGCCGCGTCCGAGCCAAGCGGATTACGCGTCGGCGACGTCGGGGGCCTTTCGACCGAGGAATGTCGAGGGCGAGCCGAATTTCTTGCTGGTAGAAGCTGGGACCGGCGTCGGCAAGACGCTCGGTTATATCGCGCCTGCAAGTCTGTGGGCGGAGAAGAATGAAGCGCCGGTCTGGCTTTCGACCTATACACGGAACCTGCAACATCAGATCGACCAAGAGCTGGACCGTCTGTATCCGGACCCGTCGCTGAAAGCGCGGCGCGTCGTCGTCCGCAAGGGTAGGGAGAACTACCTCTGCCTATTGAATATGGAGGAGGCTTTGCGTGGGGTCGGTGCGAACCCGCACGAAGCCATTGCGCTCGGTTTGATGGCGCGCTGGGCGGCGCGGACGCGGGACGGTGATTTGACCGGCGGCGATTTTCCTTCCTGGCTGGTCGATTTGCTTGGTGCGCGACGAACCCTCGATCTCAGCGATCATCACGGGGAATGTATCTACTCCGCCTGCCAGCATTACCAAAAATGCTATATCGAGCGCGGCGTGCGCCGGGCGCGGCGGGCCGATCTCGTGATTGCCAATCATGCCTTGGTGATGGTGCAGGCGGTGCGCGGATCCCTCGACAATCAATCCCGACCGACGCATTTCGTCTTCGATGAGGGGCACCACGTCTTCGAGGCAGCCGACAGCGCGTTCTCCGCTCTGTTAAGCGGTCGCGAGGCAGCCGAGTTGCGGCGTTGGCTGCGCGGCGCGGAGACCCGAGGATCGGGGCGAGCCCGGGGTCTGAAACGACGGATCGAGGATTTACTAACTGGTGACGATGACTTGGCGGCACTCGACGAAGTATTGCGATCGGCAGGCATTTTGCCGGGTGAGGGTTGGCGTCAACGGATAGGTGAAGGTGAGCCGCGTGGTGTTGCAGAATCGTTTCTTGGCGCGGTACGCGGCCAGGTTTATGCGCGCGCAAACGGGACTGACGGGCCCTACGATCTTGAATGCGATATCGGTGAATTGGTGCCGGGGTTATCGGAGGCAGCGGCGAACCTGGCTCAAGGCCTCGGGCGCCTGTCGCAGCCGATCAAGGCATTGCGGGAGTCGTTGATCGCACGTCTCGACGACGAAGCGGATGAGTTGGAGACGGCAACGCGGCAACGGATTGAATCGATAATCCGCTCACTGCAAAACCGCGGAGAAGACGTCGTTGCGGCATGGCGCAGCATGCTCGAATCTTTGGCTAGCGAGACGCCGGAGCGGTTTATCGATTGGTTCAGTGTTCAGCGGTATAGTGGCCGCGATATTGATGTCGGTATGCATCGTCACTGGCTTGATCCGAGCCTGCCGTTCGCCGAACACGTTGTTGGATCGGCGCAAGGCGTCGTCATAACCTCAGCGACGCTCAGGGACGGGACCGGCGATCCGGATGTGGATTGGGCTGCCGCCGAGACCCGCACCGGGGCCGTTCATTTACCGAACCCGGCGGTACGCGCGGCGGTGCCATCTCCGTTTAACTACGCGGAAATGACGCGCGTGCTGGTCGTCAATGATGTCCGCAAGGACGATCTTGGTCAGGTCGCTTCGGCCTACCGCGAATTATTTCTGGCGTCCGGCGGTGGGGCGCTCGGTCTGTTCACGGCGATTTCCAGATTACGGGCGGTGCATGGCCGCTTGATCGAACCACTTGACCGGGCGGGCTTGCCGCTGTTCGCCCAACATGTAGATGGCCTGAACCTGCCGACCTTGGTCGACATTTTTCGGGCCGAGGAAGATGCCTGTCTGCTGGGCACGGACGCGGTACGCGACGGCGTTGATGTGCCGGGCCCGAGCTTGCGTCTCATAGTCTTCGATC
>CAVOEB010000119.1:0-2886 GCA_963694715.1 Alphaproteobacteria bacterium
GTGGCTCCTGGGTGTCCCTCGGCGGCGGCGACGTGGTCCAGGAGCGTGACAAGGCCGGCGACGTGGATGCCGAAGGTTTCATTACGGTCGACCCCCTGGTTCCGGCCGAGGCGCTTGAGGACGATGTCGAGCTGCTGTTCAAGGATGTGACGGACTGGTCGGTCGTCGATGAGCAGGGCTATGGCTACTACCGTTTTAACAATCCCGACCAGCATCGAGGCTGGGCCGAAAACTGCCCGCCGACGCGGCAGTTTCTGATCGACAACTACGTCCGTTTTACCCGCATCAACGGCACGCATTTCGGCGGCGGCGTTTCCCGCGCCCGGGCGGCGTCGTGCTTCCTGATGCTGGGCGGCGTCACCGACATCAAGGCCGGGACGATCACCCCCGAGGATGCCGGCGTTGCCGATCCCGAGCGCACCAGCGCCTTCGTGCCGCGCCAGCTTTCGATCTCGGCCGACCGAACAGCACCGAATGCCGTTCATGGCGGGGGGGCGATGGCCCGCTGCTTGGAATACTCGGCCCGGGAAAAGGGCGTCCGCTTCATGTTCAACCGTCACATGGATGAAATCATTCGCGATGGCGACGGCCAGGTGACCGGTGTGGTCGCCAGCTATACGCCACGTCACGACCCCGATACCGGCGAGCAGCTACAAAGCTACTGGTCGCACGGCAACATCGAGGAAACGCGCAAGACGATCCGGATTAAGGCGCGGCGCGGTGTCGTGGTCGGCACCGGCGGCCACTCGGGCAACCCGCATTTCCGCAGCCAGTTCTATCCGCGCATGAACGAGCCCTGGTATCCCACGAGCGGCTGGGCTCTTCTTGGCGGCGAAGGCAGGGCCGCAGATGCAAGTGGCATCGTCGCAGGGATCAAAGTTGGGGCCAGCCTCGACGGGCTTCACCAGAACCTTGGTCGGCGTACGTATCACATCCAATCGCGTCTTGCGGTTCGCGATGCCTACACCGACATGTACCCGGGCCATCCGACGTTCAGTTTCCGCAAAGCGGCGGGCTTCAATATCGGCGGCGCGGGATGGGAGCATCTCGTGGCAGTCAACCAGGTCGGCAAGCGGTTCTTCAACGAAATGAGCCTACGGGACGAGGCGATCGAACCGCGCTATCCCGGTGGTATTAAACAGGGCGTGCCGAACAAATGGGATGCGCACACGCCATATGACTGGCGCAATTGCCGCTCTAGTTGGGTCAAGGAAATGTATGACTACTCTGCTGGGGTCGATGCGGCACTGCAGATCAACGACGGCTCCACCGGACCGGACTATTTCGCGGGTCCGATCTGGGCGATCTTCGACCAGGCGGCCGCTGACCGGGCCGATTTCCCGCTGCGCTACCCCTATGTCTCGACCGAGAACGGTTGCTTCTTCAAGGCCGACACATTGGAGGAGCTGGCCGAGAAGATCTATTTCGGCAATGACTATCAGCGCATGCGGCTCAGCCATCTCGTCGAGACGATGGAAACCTGGAACGGCTATGTCGATAAGGGAGAAGACCCAGACTTCGAGCGCGGCCGCGACGATGCGCCGATGCACAGGATCGCCCAGCCTCCCTACTACGCGGCCTCGATCATGGTGGTCTGGCACGACTCCTACGGCGGGCTCCGGCTCAACCGGCATTGCCAGGTCCTTGACATGGAGAGCAAGCCGATTCCGGGCCTGTTCGCCGGTGGCGAGGCCAGCGGTGGCGGCCAGATGCACGGGCTCGGCAGGGGCCTGTGTCACGGCTATATCGCGGGCACCAACGTCATGAAGAGCGGCGTCGTCGGCGAGAGCCTCTAAGGGCACCGCGGCACACACTTGCGACCCCGGCGGGATTGCCCTGCCGGGCAGAACGCCCTGTTTGCCCGAGCCAATCTCAGACCAACGGAGTTTAGTATGATGAGCATCACGATCAGTTCGTGCGACGTGGTGGTCTCGCCCGACGAGGTGGTTGCTGGGGCGGAGGTGACGCTTGCCGGAAAGATCGTTTGCACGCCGGCTCAGGCACTCGATGGCGTGGCGCTGTTGATCCGGGATCACCAGGGCGACGAGGTTACGAAGATCCCGGTTGACGCGTTTGATGGCGAGGAGAATGCAACCGCACACGTTTCGGTCCGGGCGCCGGAAGCGCCCGGCAACTATACGTGGTCCGCGCAGCTTGTCGCAGAAGCGGGTATTACCAATGAGATCCGCCCGCCGCACGAGGCCGTGCGCTTCGAGATAGCGGTTGCGGCGCATGCCTTGCGCCTGATGGTCTGGGACGTTCCGTCAGCGGTCGAGACCGAACAACGTTTTACGGTCAAGATCGGTCTCAAGTGCTGCAGCGGCTGTGACATGTCCGGGCGGCGCATTGCGATCCTGGATCAGGCGGGCAACGAGGCCGGAACCAAGATACTTTCGGGCGCATTCTGGCCCGGTAGCGACGGCCTGCAGTTCGCAGAGCTGGACCTCAGCGCCCCGGACAACGAAGACCTTTTTCACTGGCACGCCTTTGCGCCGCCCGAGGGCGACGATGACCTGCATCAGGAGGCGAAAGCTGCGTTCGGTGTCCGTGCCGTAGCTCCGGCGAATTGCACCGTGCGGATAGAGGCAGTGGACAAGGACACGGACGGGCCGTTGCCCAACATGAACGTCGTGATGCACCCATATCGTGCGCGGACCGATGCCAACGGCATAGCTGAAATCAAGGTTGCCCAGGGCGCCTATTCCGTCTTCGTATCCGGCCAGGGCTACTATCCGGTTCAGCGCGACTTGGATGTGATCGACGATCTGGTCTCCCGCGCACCCTTGGAAGCGGAACCGCCGCCGTCCAAGGACTGGTGATCGGAACATTGCGGCAGAAGTTGCAGCATCCACGGAAAATTGGAGAACAGGATGCACATGAGGGAAA
>CAVOEB010000120.1:0-2823 GCA_963694715.1 Alphaproteobacteria bacterium
CATCGAAAATTTCAAGCCCGAAGGTGGGTGTGAGAGGACGTGTGGTGAGGGGCATGGGCGTCGTTACTCCGTTTTCATCACCGCCAACATTGGGCGCACGACTTTCCCCATCAGATTGATGCCGACGCCGCACTTGCAGCCCGCGCAATCCTTGCACGTCTCCAGCCCCAGCGCCTGTGCGTTCGCGAGCGCCTGTTCTCTCCCGGCGTCCGTGTTGAGCGGGTCAAGGCGGAGGATTTGTAGCTTCAATAAGGAGAACGGGTTGCCGTATTGGTAGCCGTCGGAGGCACTCGCTTCCGCACCGTTCTCAAAGTTTTTCGCGTGCATCGGGCAGTTTTGTAAGCATGCATAGCATTCGATGCATGCCGTCAGCGCGTGGTAATCTTCGGGCGGGTCTTTATTGAGATCGTTGCCTTGGCCCACGCTGGTCAGGCGATCGCGCATTTGCCGGGCGACGCCGTCTCTGCGCACCACCAGGTCGGCGAGGACCGGGAGCGTGTTGACCGGGCTGATGCGGTCGCCTTCCCGCACGCGGGCACGGCAGGCGACTCTCGGGCGGCCGTTGATGTCGACGGTGCAGACACCACAATTGCGCGCCCGGCAGCCATAGCGGAAGGCCAGGTCCGGCATCGTCGTTGCCTGTGCCTGGAGCAGGACGTCGAGGATCATTGGTTTTTCGGCGGGCTCGCGGAGCGCGTAGTCGTACTCGACGATCTCGCTCTCGCCGTCGCGGTGGAGCTCTATTTCGACCTTCATGCCGCGCGCTTTTCCGCAATTGCCGCATCGTCCGATCCGGGCTCGATCTCAGGCGCGGCCCCCGCGGGGCTGCCCATGATGGCCTGGTAGCGGGCTTCCAGCTTCTTGTCCTTGATCGAAGCAGGTAGGAAGCGAAACCATTTCGACTGGAAGCGCCGCCAGTTCTCTTCCGCCTTATAGGCGAGCAATTGCTTGAGCGGCGTCTTCGGGCGCATTACCCGGCGCACACCATAACTGCCGTCGGCTTCGCGGTGCACCACGGTCGAATAGGGCTCGGCGAAGACCGATATCTCACCCTTGTCGAGACGGACATGTCCGCCGAGGCTCCCGTCCCGCTCCCCCGCGGCCGCCGCGACGGCCTTGGCGGTCTCCAACAGGTTGCGGAGCTCCTCGAACTCGATGAAGGACTGGTTGTAGGTCGCATAATCCGGGATGGCAACGGTATCGAGCCGCTCGGTCAGCGAGGCGATCAGGCCGGCGATACTCGTGATGCCGTCTCCGGTGCGGGCCGGGCCGATGGCATCCCAGGCGTCTTTCTGTAATGCCAGCTTCAAAGTCGCGGCGGCGACATCGCCTTGTTGGCCGAAGCGGGCTGCGGTTGCCTCGATCAACGGCGCGAAGGCCTCGTCGTCGATCTTGCCCTTGAAGCCGCGCGCCAATTGCGTCGCTGCACGTCCGGCGCGAGAACCAAAGACAGAGACTTCCGTCAGCGCGGTGGAGCCGAGGCGATTGGCACCGAAGACGCCGCCCATCGCTTGGCCCGCCGCGAACAATCCCGCGATACCGAGTGTGCGTTCACCCGATCCTTCGCCCTTGACGGAGGCACCCTCGGCGTCGGCGCGCAACCCACCCATGTGGTAATGGGCGCTCGGGCGGACTTCCCACGGTTCCTCGCATTTCGCGACCGGCTTGCTGAAGGCTTGGCGCGCGTTACGATAAGCGCCCGGCAGGCAAGTCTCCAGGTAGCGCATGAAATACGGGCCGGAGCGCGGTAGGACCTTGTTGCCAGTCATATCCAGATAGGCCCCGCCATTGGGGCTGCCACGACCGTCGGCCACCGCGCGCATGATGGCGGCAGAGCATTCGGCGCGGGTGCGTTGATAGACACTGTCGAGGATCACCGTTCCGTTCTTGTCGCGGAGCACGCCGAGGAAACTCGCACTCGCCGGCTCGCCGACCAGCAACCCTTCATAGGAAGGCGGGGAGGCGATGCAGAAGGGCAGGAATTGGCACTGTTCCATATCCGCCAGTTCGGCCCCGGCGCGGGCGGCAATAGCATAGCTGTCACCGGTATTGCCGCGCATGGTGTCGGTCTTCGGGAAGAACAGCGTAGAGAGGCCGCCCGCAGCGATGATGACCGCGGGTGCCCGCACAGCGATCAATTTGCCGCCGGATGCGTCGTAGATCAGACCGCCGATAATACGGGGTTTGCCGTCCGCGTCCTCATCCGTCACCAGATCGAGGAACCAGGCGTCTTCCAAATAATCGACCCCGTTGCCTTGGACGACCGCGTTCCAATTCGCATGACCGAAGGAGATACCGTGGTTCGGCAGCCCGACAGAGCGCCGCCGATTGTGGCCACCGAACGCCATGGGGGCGGCTTTTGGGCCATCGCGCTCATGATCGATGGCGGGGCGCAGCCCTTGCGCGCGAAATAGATCGAAGCCGGATTGGCTGTCCTTGGCGAAGGCGTCGGTGATCTCCTTTACAGGCAGATTGCCACCCGCCATGCGCAGGTTCTCGGAGAGGTTATCCTCGCTGTCGTCATCGGTCGCCACGGCGCGCACGGTGGCATTGCCCTCGGAGATTTTGGTGTCGGAGCAGCCAACGGGATCCTTCGAGACGACGAGCACGCGCGCGCCCTCGTCCGCCGCCACCCGCGCCGCCAAACTCCCGGCCCCGCCGGAGCCAACGACCACCACGTCGTAGTCGCGCCATTCGGTCTCGATTGTCATGTCTATTCTCCACCGCGTTATCTGTCAGCGAAATGGCATAGCTAGGCCGATGGATCAAGGGCCCCTCACCCTAACCCTCTCCCGCGAAGGGAGAGGGAATGCGACCCAGCGG
>CAVOEB010000121.1:0-2808 GCA_963694715.1 Alphaproteobacteria bacterium
ATGCGGAGCTAATTCGCGTGCGTGACGACCAGCTCGTGGCGTTGCCGGATGCGCTCTCCTTCGCCGAGGCGATGGCCTCCTACAAGCTCGCCACGACCTGGGAGGGACTGGTGGTGACGGCCGGCCTTCAGGCCGGCGAAACGGTCTTGGTGACCGGAGCGGGCGGGGGCGTCGGGTCCGCGGCAGTGGTGTTGGCGCGTCATCTGGGCGCACGGATCATCGCGGCGACCGGCGCGGACGAGAAATGCACGCGCCTGAGGTCCCTGGGCGCGGATGAGGCTTTCAACTACAACGACGAGCCCCTCGGCGATGCCGTTGAGCGGCTCACCGATGGAGACGGTCTCGACATCGTGTTCGATGTTGCGGCGGGGCCTAACCTGGCCGAGGCATTAAAAAAGTTGCGCTGGGGCGGCCGGGCAGTGGTCGTCGGTGCTCATGGCGGCGAGCGGGTCGAGGTGGACATGCTCGACCTCTTCCGGCGGCACGTCGCCATCCTTGGTTTTGGCCGTTACACGCGCGCCATCCTCGCATCCGTATTCGAGCTGCGCTGCGACGGCCTTCCTATGCCGCCCGTACACGCGACGTATCCGCTGGCCGAGGCCGCCGAGGCTCAACGGGTCATGGATGGCCGCAAGTTCTTCGGCCGCCTGCTGCTAAAAATTGCCTAGAAATGGTGTCTGACACCATTTTTCAGAGGCCTTGAAAGAACTTGATGATCTCGGCGTTGAAGAAGTCGGGCTGATCGTAGTGCACGAAGTGGGCGGCGTCGGGCACGGTGTCGACCTCGACGTTCTCGAAGTAGTCGACGAGGCTATCGCGCCATTCGACCTTGTTGGGCGGGTCGAGCTCGCCCCAGAAGACACGCGCGGGCGAGGTGATCTTCGGTAATTTGGGCGGTCCCTCGCGGGAGGCGCGCAACCGCATCTCGGCCCACGACTTGTACCACTTGAAGCTCGCCTCGACGCGCCCGGGGGCGGCGAAGGCATCGACGAAATGCTCGAGGTCTTCGTCGCGGCCCGCCTTGTCGTGCGACCAGTGGCGTAGGAAATGGCCGAAGTAGAGGCGCACCGTATCGCGGTCGTGGCCGACGAGTTCGTGGGCCCAGGGCAGGCGCTGGAAGCTCTGGTACCAGACTTCGATATGGTGGTCGGGTTCGGCCCAGCGGGCGCCGACGCCAGGGTTGGTGCAACTGCCGAAAAACAGGCCGGCGACGCGATCGGGCGCTCGGCGTCCGAGCTCCTGGGCGATCCAGGCGCCGACGTCGTGGCCTACCGTGCCGAAGCGCTCGAGGCCCAGGTGATCGGCGAGCGCCAGGATGTCGAGTGTGAAGTCCGCGACCTCTGGAATGCCGGCCGGATCGTCCGACTGGCCGAAACCGCGGATATCGGGCGCGATAACGTCAAAATGCTCGGCCAGCACCGGGATGTTGCGGTGGAAGGTGTACCAGAATTCGGGCCAGCCATGCAGCAGGATCAGCGGCAGGTGACCTTCGGTGCCCTCGCGCACGTAGTGGATCTTGAGTCGGTCGAGCTCGGCAAAATGATGATTGAAGTCGGATGGTGCACGCATATGGGCCTCCCTGTTGCTAAGTGATTTTAACGCCTGCAGCAGGAGGCGCCAGAATTTGGGTGTTGGGGTCCGACCCCGCTAGTTCTGCTACAATTGGGTATGCCGGATCGAGCTTTGAAAGACAGGCGGCCGTTGGTTCCCGAAGGCGCGGCGTTGTTCGCCGTTGACGAAGACCTGGACGTCCGTGCGTTGGTGACGGAACTCGGCGTGGAGTACGACGCGCTCGCGGCGGCCGACACCGACGATCCGTACCACAATGCCGTACTGATGCTGGCGCGGCGGCTGTCGCGGCGGCTTGATCGGGAAGAGCTCACCCATTCGGCCCTCGAACAGGCAGTCCAGTTGCTGAGCGCCGACGCCTTCACGGCCCGTGCCGCGCGATTCGGGCGGAAGCTGGGTGAGACCGACCCGGCGCGCAACGCGCCCACCCTGGAAGGCCTGGTGCGGTCGCTCGCCCATGGTGAGGATGGGGCGCTCGTTCCGTTCGACGTCTTTCGCGACCGGGTGGCGCGGGAAGCCTTCGGGCTTGTCGTCACCGCCCACCCGACGTTCGGTTTGCCGGAAGAGCTGATGACGGCGCTGGTCGAACTTGCGGTTGGGTCCGATGCCGCCGGTGAACCGCTTGACGAAGCAGGGATGGCCGCCCGGCGCGAGCTGGCACTGACCCGCGAGCACCGGCCTGAGGCCATGACCCTCGAACGTGAACACGATCTGTCGCTCGCCGCGCTGGCCAACGTGCGGGACGCAACGCTGCGGCTTTATGGCGCGGTCTACGACGTTGCGGAGGCCTGCTGGCCGGAGCGCTGGCATGAGCTGACACCGTGCCTGCTCACCGCCGCGAGCTGGGTCGGCTACGACTTCGACGGGCGCTCGGACGTCGGCTGGATCGATACCTTCCACAAGCGCCTCAAGGACCAGGCGGCGTGCCTGCGCACGACCCTCGCCGAGTGCACGGCGCTCTGCGCCCTGGCAGAAGCCGCCAGCGAAGGCCCGGAGACTGTGGACGTCTTGGCATCACTCGAAGCGCTGATCGGGGCGGCCTTGGTGCAGGCGAGCGACGCCGTAGACGCCTTCGCCGGCATGTTCGGCGAGGATCCGGTGACGGTGCGCGCACAGGTCCGCGAGATCGCGCCGCGCGTGGTCGACGGCGCATCGCGCCGGCTGTCGGCTGAAGGAGACGATCTCGCCGACCATCTGGAGCGGGCACTGCAGGGTGCAGAATCTCGACCGCTTCGTCGC
>CAVOEB010000122.1:0-2793 GCA_963694715.1 Alphaproteobacteria bacterium
CTACCGCCTGCCGACGATACCGCCCATCGCCAGCCTCAACGTTTCCAACGCCGCCGCCGTCGGCCTCTACGAGCTGGCGCGGACGCGACCACGAGCCGGAGAGTAGGTCACCGCGGGGTATCGGCTACCGCCACCTCTCCTCCTGGCAGTCGTAGCAGCCTTCGCGCAGGTCCGCCTTGGCGGCCAGCAGGCCGCTCTTCTTGATCTTCAGGCTGGGGGTGCGCGGGAACTCGGCGATATATTCGAGATAGCGCGGGATCTTGAAGCGCGCGAGATTCTTCTCGCAATGGGCGATCACCGCGCCGGGCGGGCAGTCGTCCTTGGTCTTGCCCTCGGCGAGCAGCAGATAGGCCTTCACCTCCTCGCCGCGATAATCGTCGGGGACCGGCACGACCGCCGCCTCCAGGATCTCGTCCAGGCCGCGCAGCACGCCTTCGACCTCGACCGCGCTGACATTCTCGCCGCTGCGCTTCACCATGTCCTTGCGCCGGCCGAGATAGAAGAACCAGCCCTCCTGGGTCTGCCTGCCAGCGTCGCCGGTGCGGAACCAGTCGCCCTCGAAGAAGGCCGCCTCGGTCGCTTCGGGCTTGTTGTAATAGCCGAGCAGATGGGAGCGCGGGAAACCCGCCTTGGTGCGGATGCAGATCTCGCCAATCTCGCCCCGCGGCATCTCCTTGCCTTCGGGGCTCATGATCGCGGCCTCGCGGAAGGCTGTGGGCACGCCGACGGTCGCCGTGCCGGTCATCTGCCAGGCCTCCATCGGCACGTAGACGGCGGCGCCGGTCTCGGTCATCAGGAAGCCCTGGCGCGCCAGGAAGCCGTAACGCTCTTCGTACCAGGGATAGTTCTCCGGCCGGTGGCTGTAGCAGGAGGCGACGATCATATCGTTGTCCGAATCGTCCTCCTGCGCCATCTGCTTCGCGACGACCTCGGGGAAGTTGCAATACTGGATGCGGTATTTCTTGAGCCAGCCGAGAAACCGCGTGCCGCTCTGCTTGCGCGCGACATAGGCCGTGGCGCGCCGATAGGCGGTCATCAGGAACAACCACTGGGCATCGACGTAATAGAAGGGCTGGGCGATCAGGATGCGCTCCAGCCGGTCCTGGAAGCAGGCCGAGGAGACCCGCCCGAAGGTCAGCCAGAAGCGCTGGGTTTGCATCGCGCCCTTGGGCATGCCCGTCGTGCCGCTGGTGTATTGGATGTTCATCAGGTCGTCGAGGCTCGGTTCCCGCGCCGGCGCGAAGCTCTCCGCCGCGCCCGGCACCAGGTCGTCCCAGTGATGGGGATAGCCCTCCGCCCGCGCGCCCACGACCAGCACCCGGTCCTTGGGCAGCACGACCTCCTCCATGCCCTCGAAGACCGCCAGCAGCCCGGCGTCGATCACCAGGAATTCGGCGTCCGAATCCGTGAGCATGTAGTGCAGCTCGCGGCCCGTGTAGTTGTAGTTCAGCGGCTGGGTCACCGCGCCGATGCTGGCATTGGCCAGCCAGGTCAGGGGATAGGTCGCCTCGGTCTGGACCATCACGCTGATATGGGTGCCATGCTCGACCCCCAGCCCGGTCAACGCATTGGCGACCTGGGCCACCCGGCGGTGCAGTTCGCCGAAGGTGATGGTCTCGTCGTCGTCGAAGAAGACCAGGGCCGGATGATCGGGCGAATCCTCGGCGCAGTCGCGCAGCAGGGCGCCGACATTGGCGGGCAGCGGGGCCTGCTCGACCTCGCGCATGAGGCGCTCGGACCCCCAGGCCGCGACCTCTTTCCGGGTCGGCTCGGCATGGCTGCCGCCGCTCGCGGCGCTGGGCGGCGCGCCCGTGATCGGGGCGTCGTTGACCTGTTCGGACATGGCCTGCTCCGTTAGACGGCGTTCGGCGTGGGCGAGTAGTCGGTCGCGGTCCAAAGCTGATTGCGGATGTCGGTGACGATCGAGCCGTTGGCCTCGGTCCGCTTGCGCACGGCGATCCATTCCTCGTCGGCGCGCATGGACTTCCAGGCCTTCTCCATCGCGTCCAGGCTGTCCCAGGCAAGGATGTAATGCAGCTCGTGAATGGAGCCTACCATGGGCGTCCAGAAACCGACGACCTTCATGCCGTGCTTCTTAAAGATGTGCATGGTGTCGTCGCGGAACCGGGCGTTCACGTCCGGCATCCGCCCCGGGGCAGCGATATAAAGACGGTATTCGTAGATCACGGCGTTTTCTCCCTCTCACCGGCGCCCCGTTCGAAAGCCCGTTTCTGGGTGATTGGGGGCGCGGGCCTCGCCGACTCCTATAGCGCGCAAGCCCCGCCCCCTCAAGCGGGCAGGACGGGTGGTGGGCATGCGGGTGACGGCCACCTCGGCCCGCCTCGCCCATCCACAAGCTTTCGACACGCAGCCAGATGGGCTAGAACCTCCCCGGCGCCGGCGTAGCTCAGCTGGTAGAGCAACCGCCTTGTAAGCGGTAGGTCGCGGGTTCGACTCCTGCCGCCGGCACCATTTATTTCAAAGGCTTATGGCCCGACCCCTGCCCTTCCACCTGTGGATGGGTTGCGAAATGGGTTGCGTTGGAAGGGGATTGAGGCCCGCCAGCAAACCGCCCCGGGCTATCACCGCAGGCTGTTGCAGCTTCGCGCCATTCGCTCACACGCTGCCGGGAGATGCCGAGATCGTCGTATTCCGAAACGTCCGGGCTACGGACATTTGATCTCTGCCCTTGGCCTGCCAATTCCCCACTCGCCTGCCCCCCTGTCGATCTCGTCCGCCATGCGCATCTCGGCGCGGGTGATGATGCGGAGGCAATCGGCATGGGTGGGCTTG
>CAVOEB010000123.1:0-2622 GCA_963694715.1 Alphaproteobacteria bacterium
AATAAACGAAGAGTATTATTATTAATTTCAATAAGTTATATTATTTTTCCAATCTATTATATTAGAACAGAAAACGTTTAGTCGGCTCTCACCACGGCTTTGAACGAGTCGTAGAGCCGGCGGGCGACGGCGTTGAACTGGGGCAGCGCGCCGTCCATATCCGCCTTGAACCGGACCAGCCCGTCGGGTCCCAGGGTTTCGCGCAGGGACCGCTCGTATTCGGGGATCGCGGCCCAGTCCGAGACCGTCTGCTCCGTCACCTCGACATGATACTGAAAGCCGTAGGCGTTCTCGCCGACGCGCATGGCCTGGTTGGCGCAGAGCAGGGAGGAGGCGAGGACCGACGCGCCCGCCGGCGGCCGCGTCACCGCCGCGCTGTGCCATTGCAGGCATAGGAACCGGTCGGCGAAATCCTGCAACAGCGGATCCGCCTTGCCCTCCTCGGTCAATTCGACCGGCATGACGCCGACCTCGGAGCCCTCCATCGGCCCGACTTCGCCCCCCAGGGCATCGGCCAGAAGCTGGTGGCCGAGGCAGATGCCGAGATAGGGCAGGCCCCGCTCCGCCACAGCCTCGCGCAGGGCCGCCTTTTCGGCGACCAGCCAGGGATATTCGTTCTCCTGCCAGACATCCATGGGGCCACCCATGACGATCAGAGCGTCATAGCCATCGAGGGGCGGGATTTCCTCGCCCGCATCCAGTTCCACGGCATCCCAATCGATGCCGTCCGCCGCCATGAAGTCGCGCAACACGCCGGGATGTTCGACATCGATATGCTGAAAGACGAGAAAACGCATCGCGGGGCTCGCTGGCGGCGGAGCCTCAGCCTATCAGGCGCCGGGCGGAACGGCGCGAAATTCGACGCAGATTCGGGTGCGGTCCTCGCTCGCGAGCGCGTCGCCGGTCAGGCCGCAGCGGGCCTCGCCATCCCCCGACGGGTCGAGATGGCCGCATTGCTCGCAGACCCCGAATTCGCGCCCGCCGCAATCGGATTTGAGGCCGCGCAGCAGGCTCGACAGGCCGTCGGCCAGCAATTCGCCGAAATCGGGCGGCAGGGCCGATGCCGCAGTTTCAAGCCGGCCCATGGGATCGCGGGCGAGCACGGTATGGCCTGTTTCGGTCAGTTCGAGCCAGACCGACCGCTTGTCGCATGTTCGCTTCACCCGCTGGATATAGCCCTTGGATTCGAGGGCGCGCGCGGTCTGCGAGGCGGTTCCCTTGGTGGTTCCGAGATAATCGGCCAGGGCGGTCGGTGTCCGGGAATAGCGGTTGGCCCGCGCCAGATAGCGCAGGGTTTCCCATTGGGCGGGGTTGAGACCGTCGGCGAATTGCAGGCAATGGGTCGCGCGCCCGATCCTGTCGAGCAGCTCCGCAATGCGTTCGCTATGCATTTCGTTCAAAACAGCCATGCAAACTGGTTTCGAGTCGATATCATCCTTGATCTCCGTCCGTCCCGAATATAGTATCGAGTCGAAATAAACAAGCTCGGCAAGCGCCTCTCGAAACGACGGGAACGGCTGTCCGGGTCTGGCAATAACAAAACCTTGGTTGTGCTATGGCTTTTGTCAATTCCGCGGACACAGATCGCAGCGACCGCAACTTCATCTCAGCGGCGATGCACGCTCCTTATCTCGAGCGCGAGGAGGAGTTCGACCTCGCCCGGCGCTGGATCGAGAAGAAAGACGATGTGGCGCTCCACAAGCTGATCGAGAGCCATGCCCGCCTGGTCGTGCGCATGGCCTGGAACTACCGCCGCAGCGGCCTGCCCCTGGGCGATCTCGTCCAGGAGGGAAATATCGGTCTGGCCCAGGCGGCCGCGCGCTTCGATCCCGATCGCGACGTGCGCTTCGCGACCTATGCCGGCTGGTGGATCATGGCGGAAATCCAGGATTTCATCCTGCGCAACTCCTCGATCATCCGCTTTGCAACGACGCCGACCCATCGCAGCCTGTTCTTCAAGCTACCCCGCATCCGCGCGCGCGCACCGCTGAATCCCGACGGTACCCTGCCCAGCCTCAAGCGCGAGGAACTGGCCAAGGAGATGGGCGTGGCGCTGACCGAGGTCGAACGGGTCGATACCGCCCTTGCGCGCAGCGACCAGTCGCTCAACGCCACGCGTCTCGACGACGATGGCGAGGAAATGCAGGACTTTCTGGCCGCTGGCGGGCCGACCCCCGAGGACTTGGCGATCGGCCATGTCGATTCGGATCTGCGCAATGCCAAGCTGCGCGAGGCGATGCAGGACCTGACGGAGCGTGAAAAGAGCATCATCGTCAGCCGTTTCCTCGACGATCGCAAGATCACCCTGGCCGAGATCGGCGAGGAGTTCGGCGTCAGCAAGGAGCGCATCCGCCAGCTCGAGGGCAAGGCCCTGCAGAAGCTACGTGTCTCCCTCGGCAAGCTGATCGATGAGCCGCGTGAGCTGATCGATGCCTAGCGGGCGGGTTCCTGCGTCTCCGGCTTTCCCATGAAGACGACAGGCAGGCCTATGCCGCCCGCCGCATCCATCCATCCCTCGCGCAACGGGCGGTAGCCGAGCCGCTCGTAGAACGGTGCGGCATTGGCGTTCGCGCGCACCGTGAAATGGCGGTGGCCCGCCGTGCGCGCATCGGCCTCGGCTGC
>CAVOEB010000124.1:0-2608 GCA_963694715.1 Alphaproteobacteria bacterium
CGCATACAACATGCGCGGGTCGCGGTCGGTTCCTGTTCGGTGGTTGCGCAACGCCTACTCGCACTTGAAGAATCGCTGATCGGACGGGTCCACGACGGCTCCATCGATAGCGCTCTCACGCCCGCGATGTTGTCCCCGCTCTCACCCATCGACGACGTACGCGGCAATGCCAGTTACCGGCAATCCTCGGCAAAGACCTTGGTCCGCCGTCTGCTGACGGAAATCGGGAGTGCCACGTGAACGATTCTCACCCCCCCTCGACACACCTCTCACAATTCTCGCTGAACGGCGAAGTGCGTGACTATAAGGGCCCCCCCTTTAAACGACTGGCCAATGCCCTGCGGGACGACTTCGCGTTGACCGGCACGAAAGTCGGTTGCGATGCCGGCGACTGTGGTGCCTGCACGGTCCTGATCGACGGACGCCAGGCCTGTGCCTGCATGGTCCCGATGGCTCAGACAGACGGCTGCGAGATCACAACCGTCGAAGGATTGGGCAGTGCAGGAGAACAAAACTCGCTGCAACGCGCCTTCTTGCATCACGGTGCCGCGCAATGCGGCATCTGCACGCCCGGGATGCTTATGGCAGCGACCGAACTCTTAAACAGTAATCCGGAACCGGACCGAACTTCCGTCGAAGACGCGTTGGGCGGCGTGCTGTGCCGGTGCACCGGATATCAAACAATCATCGACGCAGTCATGGATGCGCACACCTTCACGGATGCTACACCCCCGCGTCACAACGGTCCGTCGGTCGGCACTCGGCTGGAACGCGTCGATGGCATCGCCAAGGTCAGTGGCACGGACCAATTCGGGGCGGATAGCGCCCCCGCTGACGCACTTTGGCTGCGGCTCTATCGCTCGCCCCATGCGCGGGCAACGTTTGAGGTCGGCGATCTCGGTGCCTTTGCGGCAGGGTCGGATGGAATCGAGACAATCTTGAGCGCACGGGAGGTTCCGGGCGAAAACAGTTTCGGCGTTTATCCGCATTTGAAAGACCAACCGGTCTTCGCAGATGGACATGTGCGATATCGGGGCGAAGCCGTGCTCGCCATTGTCGGTACACGGGAAGCCGTTGACGGAATGAATTTCGGCGACCTGCCCATCAAATGGCAGCCGCAAGATGCCGTCACCGGCGTGGACGCCGCCTTGCAATCGGGCGCTGCCACCGTTCACGACTCCACTCCCGGGAACGTCCTGACCACTGGGCGCTTGCGCAAAGGCAAGATGGACACGGCTTTCGAGAGTGCCGCTGTCGCGGATGGCACCCTGCAGACGGCTTTTGTCGAGCACGCCTATATCGAGCCCGAGGCCGGGTTTGCGGAACGGGTAGGCAATCGGATCGAAGTCACCGCCTGCACCCAAGCGCCCTATATGGACCTCGACGAATGCGCTCGCGTCTTGGGCGTTAAGAAGGACGCAGTCCGCATTATTCCATCCGCGTGCGGCGGCGGCTTCGGCGGCAAGCTGGATGCTTCGGTACAATTACCGCTCGCGGTTGCGGCCTGGAACCTCAATCGCCCAGTACGCTGCGTCTACACGCGGATCGAATCCATGGCATCGAGCACGAAACGGCACCCGGCCAAGGTTAGCGCCCGCGCCGCCGCCGATGCGAAAGGTCGCCTGACCGGATTCGAAATGTCCGCCGATTTCGACACCGGCGCATACGCTTCTTGGGGCCCGACGGTCGCGGACCGGGTGCCGGTCCATGCGACAGGCCCCTATTTCGTGCCCAACATTGCCGTGGATTCGCGCTCTATCTATACCAACGGCCCGCCATCGGGCGCTTTCCGGGGCTTCGGTGTGCCGCAAGCGGCAATGTTGCAGGAGCAGCTTTATGAAGACCTCGCCCTGCAGCTCGAGATCGATCCGCTGGAGTTCCGCCATATCAATGCGATCCGACCGGGCGTCCCAACGGCAACGGGGCAAAAGCTGGAACACAGCGTCGGCTTGGCGGAATGCCTCGATGCGCTGCGCCCACATTGGACGAGGCTCCGCGCGGAAGCCGAGGCCCAGAACACCGCCAACGGCAGTGTGCGGCGGCGCGGCGTCGGGATCGGTTGCATGTGGTATGGCTGCGGCAATACCTCGATGTCGAATCCGTCCACCATGCGTGTCGCGCTGACTGACGAAGGATACCTCACTCTCTATAGTGGTGCGGTCGATATTGGCCAGGGCTCCAACACCATCATGCTGCAGATTTGCGCCGATGCGCTGGGCCTCCCAACCACTGACTTCTCCTTGGTGCTCGGCGACACCGACCTCACGGCGGATGCGGGTAAGACATCGGCGTCGCGCCAGACATTTGTCTCCGGCAAGGCCGCGTTCCTCGCGGGTCAGAACCTGCGCGCTGAACTCTTACGAATGGCTAATACAGGAGATGCCGCGACGTTGCGTTTGGAAGGCACCACCATCACCGTCTCCGACGACGAGCGTGTAACGCATATCGCTCTTTCGACCCTGCCGACTGTCGATGACAACGGGACCGTCCTGCAAGGAGAAGGAACCTTTGATCCACCGACGACGCCACTCGATGCCGACGGCCAGGGCAATCCTTACGCGACCTACGGATTCGCGGCCCAGATCGCCGATCTCGAAGTTGATATGGA
>CAVOEB010000125.1:0-2599 GCA_963694715.1 Alphaproteobacteria bacterium
GACCAGGGTCAGCCAGGCCGAACTCAATTCGCGGAAGACCCACACACCGCCTAACACGCCCGGGATGAGGAATATGAGGATAACCTTGGCGACCCCCCAATCCGCATACCGTATGCCGTGCCAAATGAACTGGGAGTGGCTCACGCTCGAGGACATCAGAAGCAGCAGCACCGCATGGTGCGGGGGGAGGATGAAGGAGGCCAGCAAAATCGCGGGCACCCCTGATCCGAAGCCGAAGGCGCCGCGAACGAAGAACGAGCCGAAATAGATCAGGCCGATCGTCGCGATCTCCGCCCGGGAGATTTCGGCGAATGGCGTTGTTCCAGGAGAGAGAAATTCAAACACGAATGCGATGTGCCTCGTCGATTTGCCGGGTTAGGCGCGGTGCCGCAATATAGCAGGGTCGTCCTGGCAGGCATGTCATGAGGCGGCGCTGAACATGGGGAGGGTCCTGGATATGGCCATCGGCGGATTAACGGACACCGGCCCGCAGGAAGACCCATTCACGCTTCGGCCGGCTGTCGCGGGCACCCGTCACATGGCCGTGGCGGGCCACTATCTGGCGGCTCATGCGGCTTTCGAGGTGCTGGAGGCGGGTGGCAATGCGATCGATGCCGGCTGTGCCGGTGGTATCGCACTTGGCGTCCTGCAAAGCGAGCTCGTCAATGTGGCGGGGGTTGCGCCAATCATCATCTACCTTGCCAAGTCGCAGGAGGTAATCACGATCAGCGGCCTCGGGACCTGGCCCGCCGCAACCGACCCCGAGCTGTTTCGCCGCGAGCACGACGGACATATCCCGGAAGGAATCCTGAGGACCGTCGTCCCGGCCGCGCCTGATGCCTGGATAACCGCGCTCGAACGCTACGGAACGATGAGTTTCTCGGACGTTGCTGCCGCCGCCATCCGCTTCGCGTCTGAAGGCTTCGTCATGTATCCGTTGATGTCGAACCTGATCCGCGCCAAGGAGGAGAATTACCGGCGTTGGGACGCAAATGTCGCCATCTACTTGCCTGGCGGAAAGCCGCCCGAGGTTGGCGACCTGTTCGTGCAGAGCGATCTCGGCCGGACGCTGCAGTATATGGCGGATGAAGAGACCGCGGCGGCCGGCAAGGGCCGTGATGCGGGCCTGCAGGCGGCACGGGATGCCTTCTACAAAGGCGACATCGCCGCCGCGATCGTCAAATACCACGAGGAGAACGGCGGCTGGATGAGCGCCGCCGATCTCGCGGACTTCAAGGTCGGTATCGAGCCGCCCGTCTCGGTCGATTACAAGGGAACGCGCGTCTACGCCTGCGGACCCTGGTGCCAGGGTCCGGCGCTGCCTCAGGCGCTGCGTCTCCTCGATGGCTTCGATCTCGGCGCGATGGGGCATAACTCACCGGCCTACATCCACACGCTGACCGAGGCGATCAAGCTCGCCTTCGCCGACCGGCATCACTACTACGGCGACCCCCGCTTCGTGGACGTCCCATTGGATGGCCTGCTGTCTGATGAGTACACGGAACGCCGCCGAGAATTGATCCGCCCGGATGAGGCTTGGCCCGATATGCCGCCGGGCGGCGATCCATCGACCATGGCAGCGATCGGTCCACACCATTCGGGTGGCCACATTCCGGCCGACGCCGCGCAAATGCCGGCCCTCGACACGTCTTACGTCTGTGTCACCGACCGGCACGGCAACGTGTTCTCGGCAACCCCGAGTGACGTGTCCAGCGATGCGCCGGTCGTGCCCGGCACGGGGCTGACCCCATCGTCCCGAGGCTCGCAATCATGGGCCGATCCCGGTCATGCCGCGTCGGTCGCGCCGGGCAAGCGCCCGCGGCTGACTCCGAATCCCGCTCTCGCCATCCGCGAAGGCGAATTCATGATGCCGTTTGGAACGCCTGGCGGCGATGTCCAGGTGCAGGCGATGCTGCAGTGTTTCCTGAATGTCGTTCAATGGGGGATGAACCCGCAGATGGCCATCGAGGCCCCGCGGTTTGCCACCTACAGTTTCCCCGATTCGTTTGAGCCCCACGGCAATCAGCCCGGCAAACTTAAGCTCGAAGGTCGGATCTCTGAGGCGACTGCCACTGCGCTGGAATCATATGGCCACGACGTCGACATGTGGCCCGACTGGACCTGGCGGGCCGGCTCCGTCTGCATGATCCGCAAAGATCTGGACACGGGGATCCATACGGGTGGCGCCGACGCCCGACGCCCGGCCTACGCTGTCGGCTGGTGATCCGGCATGAGTGAATATCTGCTCGGTCTTCAGTGCGGTGAATGCGATGCCGGCGAGTACAGCGACGATTTGATTGTCGATCCACTGTGCCCCCGGCACGGTGGGGCCCAGATTGCCAAGTTCGATCTCGCTCGCATGCGAAACGAGGTGGACCGCGATCGGATTTCCGCGGCACCGCGGGGAATCTGGCTCTGGTCCTGCCTGTTGCCCCTCCGCGATCCCGCCAACATCATCACATTGAACGAAGGCGACACGCCGCTGTACCACGCCCGTCGCCTGGGCGAGGAACTCGGGCTCTCGCATCTCTACATCAAGGACGACTCGGTTAATCCTACCGGATCGTTCAAGGATCGCGGTGCCAGCGCGACGCTCTCG
>CAVOEB010000126.1:0-2567 GCA_963694715.1 Alphaproteobacteria bacterium
GGATCTTGGGCGCGACGAGCCGGGCGTGAGGATAGACCAGATGTACCGGCTGGGGCGGCAGGGTGAAGGCATCGAGGACCGTCACCAGGTTCCCCGCGCGAATCTTGTCGATCACCATGTAGGACGACGAGATCGTGATGCCGCATCCCATTTCGGCGGCCTGGGCCTGGGCGAGCTTTTCGTCTCCCGCAACGCGGGCAATCTCGTGGACACGGTGACCCTCGGCACGGTCGAGTGCGGCTCCGCTGTCCTCGGGGTGCCGCTTCGTCGTGCTCGCCCATACCAGCTGCGGCGCGGTTGCGGCGGCCTGCGATGTCGTCACCAAGAATGCGGCCTATCCCGGCGCGATCGACCCAATGATCGAGCCGATCCTGCCCGCCGCCATCGCCACCCAGGACGAGGCGGGGAATTTCACGAACAATGCCGCCAAGGAGAGCGCGCGGCGGACCGCGGCGCGCTCTCCTTGGCGTCGAGCACTCTGCTCGCGGATCTCGTGGCGGGTGGAAAGCTCAGAATTGTCCCGGCGATTCATGCGCTCGATACGGGCGAGGTCAGCTACCTCTGATCGGGCGCGGTTTTCGACCCCCGGCGGGGCCGGCCTCCTGATAGCGTCTGCCTCTTTCCGGAGGCGTGGGTCCGGCGCTATTGTCGCCCAGCGCCAGTGTCACAAGGCGCCGGGGGCGGCGAGACCCGGGCGATGTTCCGGGGAGGGGGGATTTATGGTGGACAGGCTGGGTACGCGGTTTCGCGCCGACCTCACCGATCCGGCGATCTACAGCCATTGGCACAGGGACGTGCTGCGCTTCGGCGATCTCGATCCGCAGGAGCATGTCGGCCATGTCAATTACGGCTTCATCTTCCAGAATGCGCGGCTGGCCTATTGGTCCACGGTCGGGCTCGAGGGCGCCGATCCCGCCGAGGGTCTGATCGTCGTCCGCCTCTGCATGGACTATCTCGCCGATCTGCGCTTTCCGGGCGCGGTACGCACGGGTACCCGAGTCCTGCATGTGGGCACGACCTCGATCACGGTCGGGGCTGCCATGTATGACGAGGACTGGACCTGTGTCGCGATTGCCGAGGCGGTCAGCGTGCGCTCAGACCCCACCAGCGGCAAGCCGCGCGCCTGGTCCCAGCGCCAGCGCGCTGCGCTGGAAGCGGCCTGTTTTGATCCTGAACTGATTCGTTAGGCCCCGCCATGCCCGAACAATTGGGCGCCGCTTTCGGCGTCGACCTGTCCGCTGCCGCCAGTTTCGCAGACTGGCAGGACGACGTGATCCGCTACGACGATATCGACATGCTCAATCACGTCACCCATCCGGCCTATGTCTATCTGTTCCAGAACGGGCGGCTGCAATTCTGGCAGCGCCGGGGCGCGGTGCCCGACCTGGTCGCCGCGCGCATCACGGTGGACTATCTGCATTCGTTGACTTATCCGGGCACGGCGCGCACGGGCACGCGCATCCTGGGCTTCGGGCGCAGTTCGATAACCCTGGGCCAGGGCATGTTCGACAAGGACGGCCGCTGCGCCGCCACCCTGCTCGCTATCTCCGTGCTGACCGACCGGGCGACCGGCAAGTCCCGGCCTTGGCCGGAGGAATTGAAGCAGCGGATGCTGAATCCCCAAATGCCGGAAAGCGAAACAAAAGGTCCTTAGAGTCCGTCGAGGGGACATCGACCGAGGACCGGTCGCTCTAGTTTGCGATGGCCGCCTTCATGGCCGCGCTCTCGGCGGCAGCGCCGCCGACACCGCGGCCAAGAGCGTCTCCAGGTCGCCGCTCTCCTTGCGCCGCAGGGCCGCCTCGGCCCCTGTCATGCCGATTCCCGTGTCCGCGGCCGAGACCGTCAGCTAGTTCAGCCCGACGTCGCCGACCTCCCTGTCGACGCTGACGATGACTTCTCCCTGTTCCGTGAATTTCACGGCGTTGCTGACAAGATTGATGGGAACCTGGCCGATGCGCAGAGGGTCGCCCCTGAGCGGCTCGGGGTTGCCCGGGGCAACGGAGATCAGAGGCTCGATGTCATTTTCCTCGGCCTTGGCCCCGACCACGCGCGTCATGTTTGTCAGTACGGCGTCGATTTCGAAATCGACGGTCTCGATCCGAGTCTTGCCGGCCTCGATCTTCGAGAAATCGAGAATGTCGTTGATGAGGGAGAGCAGGTTCCGGCCGGCCAAGGTCACACGGGACAAGTGCCCGCGCTGCTGCTCGGTCAGTTCGGTCATCAGCACGAGTTCGGTCAGCCCGATGACCGCGTTCAGTGGGGTCCGTATCTCATGGCTCATCGAGGCCAGGAACTGGGCCTTGGATTGTTCGGCGAGCTGGGCCGCCTCTCGCAGACGCTCCTGTTTCTGCGCGTCTTCAACCGCATTTCGGAGCGCGTCGCGCAGTTCCATTTCGTCGATGACGAGATGGGCGAGGTCCTCCAGCAACCGCCGGTCGTCCGCACCGAGTTCGCGGGGCTCGCTGTCGATCGCGCAGAGGCTGCCTATCTTGTAGCCGTCGGAGGTGATCAGAAGCGCCCCCCGCGTAGAAACGGATATTCGGGGCGCCCGTGACGAGGGGGTTGTC
>CAVOEB010000127.1:0-2556 GCA_963694715.1 Alphaproteobacteria bacterium
ACGTGGACGAATATCGCCGCCTCGGCCGCCGCATGGCCCAGAACACGCGGCACGGCAACGCGGCCGGACTTTGCGCCGCCTCAATCCCGGTCCAGTCCGGTGGTGCCCTGCCGGTCGGCCTCCAGGTGGCTTGCGCGCCGATGGAGGAAGACCGATTGCTCTCCACCGCGCTTCTGGTCGAGAGACTGGTTGGCGCGCCGACTCGGCCCAATGTTGCGCCCTTCCTTGCCAAGGTGACATGATCGCCATCCCGGCGCCGACTGTGCTGCTACCGTGCCTTCCAGAGCCGGAAGGCACGGTAGCAGAGACGGGGCTACGCTACGCCACGCCACTTCCAGCGGTCGAGCCCTCGGATTTGATGTGGCGCTCCCGGTACGCAATGTAGCTCGTCGCTACGAAGATGATGGCCCCTCCGATCCAGGTCCAGATATCCGGCACCTCGGAGAAGTAGGCGTATCCGATCAAGGCGACCCAGGGAAGCGCAAGGAACTCGAACGGCGCCACGACGGTGATATCCGCCTCCTTCAGGGACTGTGTGCGGCACAGGTTGCTAAGGACACTGATCGTACCGATGCCGATCAAAGGCAAAAGCTGCCCGAGGGAAGGCGTCGTCCATACAGGAATTGCGGCGATCAGGGCGACCGGGGTAGTGACGAGCAATCCAAAGAGGGTCGTGGTCAGGCTTGAGTCGGTGCGCGAGAGCACCTTGATGATGATGGACACAATGCCCCCCATAGCCGAGGATACGAGGACCGCGGTGGCGCCAATGTCGAGTGCCCCCCACCCGGGCCTCACGATCAGGAGGGTACCCAAGAATCCCACCACGAGCGCGGTGATTCTTCGGGCGCGAATGACCTCACCCAGAATAAGCAAGGCCAGTAGAGTGGCGAACAGCGGTGCCGAAAAGCTCAGCGCCGAGACCTTGGCCAGGGGAGAGAGACTCAGGGCCAAGTAGAATAGCAGAATGCTCACCCCATGAATGCCGCCGCGCACCAATTGGAGGCCGAGCCGCCGGGGCTTGAGCCGAGCAAACCCGATCCGCCCGATGACCGGGACGAAGATCAGAAGCCCTATCAGGGAGCGGAAGAAGACGATCTCGAACGGATGCATCTCTCCCGAGAGGGTGCGGATGATGCCGTTGGTCGTCGCGGCGCAAAGGGTGGAGACGACGGCCAAAATCATGGCACGGTGTATGTTGGGCATTTCCGCCAACGCTATCCAGGCGCGGCGAGGTGAAGGGGTCATGGCGCTGCCGAGGAGTGAATGCCGATGTCCTTGAGCATCCAATCCCCCAGGAGCCTCAATTGTCGGTCGGAGCGCAGCTTAGCGGACTAAATTAGTTGTCGCCTATTAGATCCGGGTTTGCCCTAAGGCGGGCATCGGAATTTGATTGGACTCAATGGGCTTTCAAAGCACCTTCGAGCGATAAATATATGGCCATCCGTTACCTCTTCGCCTGGGCCGCAGAAAATTCGCAGATGGCCTTAGCGAGCTTGCCCATATTGGCCTGGGTTTCGACAAAGCGGTCGTTGCGCTCAATGGTCTTCTCGTCCATGTAAAGGTCCTTGCGGATTTCCAACATCATTGAGTGGCGGCCTTGGGCCGGGTCCGCATAGTGGCGGATCAAGTGTTGGCCTTTGTTGAAGCCGTCCAATTCCACTTGGTAGCCTAGGCTCTTCAGGGTCTCGTGGACCAAGGCGGTGAAGTCCGCCGAACAGGTCGTGCCGTCCAAGGTGCCAATCTCCATCTCCGGGCGTCGGACGCCACCACCTTCCGGTGAGCCGGCCGGCGCGATGGTGCGGTTGGAATGGCAGTTGAAGTGGTAGACCACGCCGTGCCGCTCGTGAGTCTGATCAATGGCTTCCTTCAGCGCGGTCTGGTACGGGCGCCAGTAGTTGTCGATGCGCGCCTTGACTTCGGAAACCGACAGCTTGCGGTCGTAAAGGGGGACGTCGGGAAGAATCCGGCGCCAGATGAGGCCGCTGCCCAAGCTGACTGGGCCGTCGGTCTTAAGCGGCGTCGGCCAGGGTTCGGCGAGCATGCTGGGGTCGATCTCGTCTTCGTCGCGGTTGGGGTCGATGTAGCTCCGGGGATAGAGGGCCTCTAAAAGTGGCGCCCCATGCGTGGGCGCGTCCCGGAACAGCTCGTGCACGTAGTTATCGATCCCGCCCCACCCCCAAAGTTTTTCCCTTGGCTGGGTGCATCCCCAGTCCTCGGGCAACCGAAAACCGCTGTGGGGAGAGTCAAAAACCGCCGGTGCACCCTCACTCGCAGGCTGGTGCATGACCAGGACATCCTCGATCGATTGTATCATCGTGTTCCCCCAACCCTTGCCAATAATCCGTGGACATTTCTACGCCGCGATCATAGCTGATAAATAGTCCGTGGCGGAATTCGTATAGTGGTCACAAGCGATGCATCAGCATGATGAATATAGGGTTCTCCCACGCTGTTGAACAGGCGTTCCGAAGAGGTCCAGGGTTCCAGCGAGGATAGATGCGAGGGTTTCAGCGGTAATTTAGAAAGCGAAAAACACTCGGAAACGGGGCCGCGGCG
>CAVOEB010000128.1:0-2545 GCA_963694715.1 Alphaproteobacteria bacterium
ATGGGTATTCGATCTGCATAACCGTCGCTCCTCTTTGATCCACCAGTTGATCTCGCGCGCGCGGTTGCTGCGCAAGCTGGCGGAGCGTTATTGTCCGCACTGAACCCGCGCGGAGAACGCCCCCCCATGTTTACCACACGACCGGAAATCCGTGGCACCTTCGGCATGGTCGCCTCGACCCATTATCTGGCCACGATGGCTGGCTGGCGTATGTTCGAGATCGGCGGAAATGCCTTCGACGCCGCTGTTGCAACCGGCCTCGCGCTCCAGGTGGTCCACCCCTATCAAAACGGCCCCGGCGGCGATCTGCCGATAGTGCTGCACGACGCGCGGACCGGCAAGGTCGAGGTGATCTGCGGCCAGGGCGTCTCGCCCGGGGCGGCGACCATCGAAACCTATCGCAATCTCGGTCTCGACCTGGTGCCCGGCACGGGCCTGCTCGCACCCTGCGTGCCCGGCGCCTTTGGTGCCTGGATGTTGATGCTGCGCGATTATGGCCGGCTTTCTCTACGCGATGTCCTCGAACCCGCAATCGGCTATGCCCGCGACGGCTATGCCGTGGTGCCGATGATGAACTCGATTATCGGTGGCGTGGAAGAGCTGTTCCGCACAGCCTGGCCCACATCGGCCGAGACATGGCTGGTCAACGGCGAAGCCCCAAAAGTCGGCAGCATGCACCGCACACCGGTGGTCGGTGAGACCTATCAGCGGCTGCTGGACGAGGCTGAATCCGCCGGCGGTGACCGTGAGGACACGATCGAGGCGGCGCGGCGCGTCTTCTATGAAGGCTTCATCGCCGAGGAGATCGACAATTTCTGCCGCACCACCGAATGGCTCGATTCGACCGGCGAGGCCCATGGCGGATTGCTGACCGGCGACGACATGGCGCGCTGGCGAGCCACCGTCGAGGAACCGGCCACCTATGACTATGCGGGCTACACGGTTTGCAAGCCCGGCGTGTGGAGCCAGGGGCCGGTGTTCCTGCAGCAGCTGGCGTTGCTGAAGGGCTTCGATATCGCCTCCATGGATCCGCTCGGCCCGGAGTTCATGCACACCCAGGTCGAGTGCGCGAAGCTGGCGCTCGCCGACCGCGAGGCCTGGTATGGCGATCCCGTGGTCAACGACGTGCCGCTCGAGACACTCCTGTCCGCGGCCTACAATGATGCGCGCCGCGCGATGGTCGGCGAGGAGGCCTCGCTCAAGTTCCAGCCGGGCGCGCCCGACGGCCGTAACCCTGCGCTTGCTGAGTTCACAATTTTCGATCCCCACGCTGCCGCAGCATCCGCACCGGGTGCCGGCGAACCCAACGCGGCCCAGGCCGGCGTCGGTGAGCCCAACACCGCGCCCAGCAGTTCGAACGGCGACACGGTGCATTGCGACACCGTCGACCGGGACGGCAACATGGTGGCCTGCATGCCCAGCGGCGGTTGGCTGCAGTCTTCGCCGACGATCCCGTCCCTCGGATTCTGCCTCGGCACGCGGGCCCAGATGTTCTGGTTGCAGGAGGGTTTCGCGACAACCCTGCAGCCGGGCATTCGCCCGCGCACCACGCTCAGCCCGACGCTTGCCATGCGCGACGGCGCGCCATCGCTCGCATTCGGCACGCCGGGCGGCGACGCCCAGGACCAATGGGCGTTGACCATGTTCCTGCGCCACATCCACCATGGATACGACCTGCAGGCCGCCATAGATGCGCCCAATTTCCACACCGACCATCTCCCATCGAGCTTCTACCCGCGCACCTTCCAGCCGGGCGAGGTCAAGGCGGAAGGCCGCTATGCCGACGCCACCATCGCCACCATGCGCGAACGCGGCCATCGCATGACAATGGTCGGCGATTGGGCGTCAGGCCGGATGACAGCCGTGGGCCGTGAACGCGGCGCGCATGGCTGGTTCCTGAAAGGCGCGGCCCACCCGCGGTTCCAGGAAGCCTACGCCGTTGGTCGGTAAGAGGGCCGGCAACCGGGGTTGCCAGCCGGATGCACCACCGATGACCGCGTCTGAGCCCGCCCCTGCCGGGCTGACCGATCGCCTGCGCCGCGGGCCCTATAGCCGCATCTGGCAACTCTCCTGGCCGACCATCCTGTCGAACCTGACCGTACCGATGCTGGGCGCAGTGGACACGGCCGTGATGGGCCATTTGCCCGATCCGGCCTATATCGGCGGCGTCGCCATCGGCGCCATGATCTTCTCCTTCCTCTACTGGGGCTTCGGCTTCCTGCGCATGGGCACAACGGGGTTCGTCGCCCAGGCGCACGGGCGTGGCGATGGCGATGAGATCCGTGCCGTGCTCGCGCGCGCAATCCTGATAGGCGCGATCGCCGCGTTGGCCCTGCTGATCCTGCAGCACCCACTGCGTCTGGGCGCGCTAGAGCTTCTCGACGCCGCGCCGGATGTGGAGCGCCTCGCGCAGAGCTATTTCAACACCCGGATCTGGGGTGCCCCGGCGACGCTCGCCAACTACGCGATCCTGGGCTGGATGCTGGGCATGCAATTCGCGCGCGCCGCGCTACTGATCCAGATCGTCATCAACGGCCTCAACGCC
>CAVOEB010000129.1:0-2501 GCA_963694715.1 Alphaproteobacteria bacterium
TATGAACGAAAACGTCTTCGGCCCCGGTGTCTGGGGCGATGAAACCATAACCTTTCTGGGTGTTGAAGCATTTGACTGTACCGGTCGCCATGGGACCCATACTCCCAACCTTGTGATCGAACGCACGGCATAGGAGCCTGCTGGGCAGGCACCCGCGCCGTAAGGCCGATGCCAAGGTCCCCAAATCCGGGCATGGGGTTGTTTTGTCTGCATGGCAGACCTGCATGAGGCGAAGGCCGCTATTCGTCGACGCAGGCGATGGCCTCGATCTCGACCAACATCTCGGGCTCCGCCAATCGCGCTTCGACCGTCGTCCGCGCGGGCGGCGTCTGGTCGCCAAAAACGGCCTGAAACTCGGCATTCATTGCGCTGAAATAGCGCATATCTGAGAGGTAGACGTTGCATTTCAGCACATCGTCCGGGCCCGCACCGCCCTCGGCCAGGATGGCCAGCACGTTCTTGAGGGTCTGCCGGGTCTGGGCCGCGACATCGCCCAGGCCGACAAGTTCCTTGCGCTCGTTGAAGGCCACCTGACCGGCGGTATAGACGAGACGCCCCGCCTTGGTTCCCGGCGAGTAGGGGTATTCCGGGCTGGGAAAGAAGCTGAGGATGGGGGGCTTGAGAACACTTTTGGGCATTGAGTTTCCTCCGTGGCTGAGTGTCGATGTTATCTTGCCCCAATGGCCGCGCCTCGTCTCTGCCAATATCGAGGCGAAATAGACATATGACACAGTGATTCGAAGGCGAATTAACGCAGCAGGAACCGATCGCCGAGGCGGGCATCGGACGCGCCCTCGAGGTTCTTCGCACGGGTCGGCTGCATCGCTACAACCTAGCCCCGCGAGAGGTCTCGGAAAGCGCGCTGTTGGAACAGGAATTCGCGGCCTATATGGGCGCGCGCTACTGCGTCGCCGTGACATCCGGCGACTACGCCATGGCCGACGGTGCTCCGGGCGCTGGGTCTGCGGCTGGGCGAGACGGTGCTGACCAACGCCTTCACCCTGTCGCCCGTTCCGGGAGAGGTCGCCGCTGCGGGTGGCCAGCCCGTGTTGGTCGAGACGACCGAGACTCTCATCATCGATCTCGACGATCTCGACCGCCGAATGGCCGCCCGGCCGTCGCGCATCCTTCTGCTCTCGCATATGCGCGGCCATACCGCCGACATGGACGCGCTGACCACGTGGTGTCGCCAGCATGACGTGATTCTGCTTGAAGACGGCGTCCACACAATGGGCGCAATCTGGAACGGCGTGAAATCCGGCCGCCACGGCAACGCGGCCTATTATTGGACCCAGACCTACAAGCACATGAACAGCGGCGAGGGCGGGCTAATCGTCTCCGACGACGCGGACCTGATGGCCCGCGCGACCGTCCTCTCGGGCTCGTACATGCTGTATGGCCGGCATCTCGCCGGTCCGCCGGAGGCCGCCTTCGGGCAGGTGCGATTGGAGACGCCGAACTGCTCGGGACGCATGGACGATCTGCGTGCGGCGATTCTGCGGTCCCAGCTCGCCGCGCTCTAAGACAACTGCCGCCGCTGGAACGAGCGCGACGAAACCGTGGCGCGAGAACTGGCCCAGGTGCCGGATTTGCGCCTGCCATATCGGCCCCCGGCCGAGGGCTTCGTCGGCAGTTCGATTCAATTCAATCTGCCCGGTTTCAACGCCGTCCCGATACAAAGCTTTCTGGGCCGCGCACACGAGCGCGTCGTGGAACTGAAATGGTTCGGTGCGTCCGAGCCGGCGGGCTACACCTCGCGGCATTGGAGTTGGGCCTATCTGGACGGGCATGAATGGGTGGTGTCAGTTTAATGCGAACTTGTCTCCGATAACGGGGAAACGCCAAGTTCATGCGGCAAGCTAACGCCACCCCGTAAGCGTAGCGGAGCGGTTTTCTTTGAAAGTATCGCGCAGCGTGAGATGACGGTCGAAGTTGAAGTGGTTGTGGACCGAGGCATGGACGGAAGCGAATTTCTGAAGGGTCTTTACGTCCCTGAATTTCACCATCGTGCCCTCTCGTCGCCGGAACGGCTGATGTGAGTTTTCGACCCGGTTGTTCAGCCACCGCCCGCACTCCTGGCCGGCCGAATTACCGATTACATTCATCGCTGCCAGATACGGCCGAAGCCGATCCGTCACGATCACCTTTGGTTGCCCATGCCACTTTATCGCGCGCTTCAGAAACCTGAGCGCGGCCTTGCGATCCCGGCGTTTCGTGGCGAACACTTCGAGCATTTCACCTTCGTGATCGACTGCGCGCCACAGATAATGCGTCTCGCCATTTATCCGCACCAATACCTCGTCCAGATGCCAGCGCCAGTTAGAATATAAGCGATGATGGACCCGTCGTTTCCTGGTCTCCGCCGCGAACATCGGACCGAACCGGTTCCACCAAAGCCGCACCGTCTCGTGGCAGATATCGATGCCGCGCTCGAACAGCAGGTCCTCGACCTGGCGCAGCGAAAGCGGATAGCGGATGTACATCATCACCGTGAGGCGGAT